>NZ_BPFI01000001.1:0-356435 GCF_019972135.1 Sulfurovum sp. TSL1
TTTGAAATCAGAATCAGCTTTTTTTCTTCGTGTTAACCCTTAATATCCCTCTTTTTTTGGTAATTTGCAAGTGGCTCTATTTTATAAGGTTTTAAGAATAAATCAATTCGGATATACTCTTAACACTAAAATATATCTATAGTGGAAAAATAAGAATGAAAAAATACTCAGTTTCTATTTATGCATTTTGCATTAATTTATCTGCTTTTTATATTGCTAGTGGACTAACACAAATATTCATAGAAATAATTAATGGCAATGATTTTAATATTATAGAGGCTTTTATTTTTGGTGGTTTAGGAGGATTACTTTTTAATCTTTATACTTTTATACCTATCTTGATAGCTTTGGGTTTAGTTGATTATTATATTTATAAAAAGAAGAATTTACAGCTTTTCATTCCACTTCAAACTATTGTATTTTTGGGTTTGTTAATTTACATGATATATTTTTCAGAACCATTTTGTGTAGTAGAAGAATTTAGAGATCAATGTATTAAAATTAGCGTAGCTGGTATATTGACCTTTATTTCAATATTTAGCATTGCACAATATTTTAAATATTTGTTTTTTGTATTCTCATATCAGAAGTGATCGTATTTATCATACATAATTTACCTAAATTGACCAAAACCTTATAATTTAACATAGTTTATAGCAGTGAAGAAGTCCTTATAAAGTTATATATTTTATAAGGTTTTGAGAATTAGAAATTTTGATATACTCTTTAACGGAGATTATTAATGAATGAAACTGAAATTATCAAAATCATTACTATAATTACTGCACTTATGATTGCCATTATTGGTCATGAAATCATGCATGGTTTGGTTGCTTACAAATACGGTGATAGCACAGCTAAAAATAGAGGTCGTCTCAAAATGAATCCTCTTGTACATATTGATCCTGTAGGAAGCATTTTGGTTCCAGGTATGCTGTTTTTCTCAGGTGCTCCTTTTATATTTGGTTGGGCAAAACCTGTACCAATCAATATTTCAACCGTTATGAGAGATGGTGGTACCAATGCCGCAGTAGCAGTCTCATTAGCGGGGATTACCTACAACTTTGTATTGGCAGCCTTTTGTGCAGCCATCCTTCAACTATTTTCTAATCCAACTTCTGCTACTGAAGTCTTCATCGCACTATTTTTATACCAAAGTGTTGTTATCAATGTATTGCTTGGGGTATTTAACCTGTGGCCAATTCCACCGCTAGATGGAGCAAATGCGATAAGATACATAGCTCAGGGTTTGAAATGGAGAAAATTTGCTATATTCTATGATAAAATATACCCCTATGGAATGCTCATACTGGTAGCCGTACTCTTTACCCCTCTATCAAAGATGATATTTGAACCAGTACAATGGATCGTGAAGTGGTTACTTTAAACTACATAACATCAACAGTTGGTAAATCTTACAAATAGACAAACGCAGAAATCTTATAAATTTATATATTTTATAAGGTTTTTATAGTTTGTTCATTGTTTCTATTTTTTAACATCGTTTTGACATCAAAATCACAAGCTTCTGCATTCCAATTTGATGGGCTGCTTCCATATACACCACCACTTAATGCTTTATTGTATTCAAAATATTTTTTAGTACGTTCTTTCGTATTATAAGTATAATTTTCACTATTTCTAACGCCATTCATAACTTTTATACCCTGATGTTTAAGATACATTCTACAGTCAATTACTCTTGATCCTTTTCGCTCTAGTTTCAATGCATCTGATAAAGAACTAGCTAGTATTTCTTGATCAACTCTAGCAAAAGCCAACATCAATTCAATCTCAATAGGTTTTATATACTTCTTAATTATTTTTCTCTCCACATCATCTCTAACGCCATTATTATTACTATCAATACCAAGAAGTGTAGAGTTATTGATTATAGGGTCTGGTTCAGGTGGTAGAGTGTGTCCATTTATGGTTTCGGAATAAATGTTTGAAGTTAAAAGTAGTAATACTAGTGCAAGTCTTTTCATAGCTGAACCTTTAAGTTTCCATTTTCATCAAAAATGCAATTCATTTTATCCGGTACTATTACATTATCAAAAACCTTACCACTGAATGATGCATTATATCTTTCATAAGCTACACGTCTTTTAATAGTATTAAATTGAATTTTCTTAATTTCTTTTGATGTGGAGGTGTAATAATATTTCACTTTAAACCACTCATAAGTTTTTTCCAAATAATACTCACAGGATAAAGATTTATCAGATAATTTTACATATTTATGTGCTTGACTAATATCTGATATTTGAGTTTGAAGCCTATTAGCCTCTTGTAACATCATCCCTCTTTCAATAGGATGCTTGTATGTCTTATATATCCAACGCTCCACATCATCTCTCACACCATTGTTGTTCGAGTCTATTCCTAACAATGTAGAATTATTGATTTTAGGATCTGGTTCAGGTGGGAGGATGTGTCCGTTTATGGTTTCGGAATAAATGTTTGAAGTTAAGAGTAGTACGAGTGCAAGTCTTTTCATTATCTATCCTCTATTTTATACACTCAATTATATAGAATATTATTCCTTCAAAACTGAAAACCTTATAATCTAACATATTTTATAAGGTTATTCGCTATAGCGATGTTTGCAAGGTATAATTTTGTACCCTTCAATAGAAAACCTTATAAAATGTCCTATATAGGTCTATTTTATGTGGTTATTTGTTTTTTGAAATTACTTTACTACTTTCCATTTATGATTGAGTTTGTTACGTGGATTTATATTGCTTATGGCATAAGTGAGGAGCATTAAATGTAAAGAGTTAAAAAAAAGGGCCCGCACACTCTCGGAAGAGAGTGGTGTATTCAAAACGGGTTTTTGGAGATTACAATGTTTGATTAAAATTTGTATGTTGCGATAAGCTCAAGTGCTTGATTGTCACCTGATCCGTCACCATAATCAGTGTTAGAGTAGATAGCATCCAGAGAGATACAGTTAGTCAGTCCATATCCTAAGATCAAGTCGAACTCAGAACCTTCTTCCCCTGCTACAGTTTCTTCATAGTTTACATAATCTGCAGTCACTGCAAACCCACTAAATTCTGTTGAAGCTTCCACTTTGAAAGCATCACCAATTGCATTAGAACCTAAACTGTTCCACATAGTAGTATAGATAGCATCATTATCTATAAACCCTGCAGGCGCATCTGCAGTATGTACATATGCACCCATGAGGTCAAATCCACCTACTGAACCTGATGCTTTGATACCGTATACATTTGACGCATCACCTACATCCCAATCAGTATTTACATACTGAGCAGCAACATCGATACCTGCAATTTTCATACCTGCATCAGCATAAACCTGAGTATAACTCAAATCATAAGCATCATCTACATTATAGTACCAGATACTGGCATCAAATGCATCGCTATACGCTGCACCGACTGTCCAGTTGTCTCCTTCAAGTTCTTCAAAGTCTACACCGGAGTTCACTCCTCTAAATTCTGTAATGTATGAAGCCGTTAAAGTAACATTAGGGATCGATTTGTTCATCACAGTATATGCTTCATACGAACCTGAAGCTAACAACCAGTCAAATCCGCTTATCTGTGGTGTGAAAAGTAGTTGACGACCGAGTACGAAAGTCGTATCACCATAGGTTGCAGTAATGTTAGCAACGTTCAAGAAAGCACCCGTGTCTTTAGGATTATCTGTCCAATATTCAAAACCACCAAAAGAGATACTTTCATTCATGAGGTTTGAATATCCAACGCCTGATAGGTTACCTATGATACCATCCATGATCTTATGTGACACATCTACAGTGACGGCTGCTGCCAATGAGCTGGTTTCTTTATCAAAAACGCTATTTGCGCCAAAGTTATCATCAGTGTAATAATAAAGTACAGCTTTACTATCGATCGTTGTGTTACTGTTACACGCTGCTGCTTCAACAACCGGTGCTTCTACTACTGGCTCTGCTGGAGCGATGTCTCCACCTGCAAATGCCGAGCTCATAGCTAACGCTGCGACTAAACTCAATTTTGTCCATTTCATATTCATATTATTTCCTTGTGTTATATTTTGGATAATAAAGTGTAACATAGTGTTAACAAAAAATGAACGGGTATGTGATTATTTTTTAATCATTTGAATATATTTTTCCAAACTAAGTAGATAGATCGAATTGATTAAAAATAAGTAGCACTGATGAAAATATATCAAAGAGGATGTTCTTTGAATGAAAGTGTTTTTATTGCTTGATCTATCAGGTTATCTATTGGTTCATTCATACAATCTTTCAAATTATTATGAGGAGATAGTCTAAAGCTATTTAAGGGAGTGACCCGAACACTCTCCGAAGAGAGTGGCGTATTCAAACGGGTTTTTGGAGATTACAATGTTTGATTAAAACTTGTAGTTTACATATAGTTCAAGCTGATTTACATCTTCGTTAGGATCCCAAACAGTACTTTGAGTGTTCGTATAAACAATTCCAGCATCAATAGCATCTGTGAAGTCATATCCTAGAACTACATCGAATTCGTAGCTGTCATTGTCATAATCTGCATAAGAAACTTCAGCAGCGATATCCATGATCGTTGTTGCAGCAGCCACTTTAAATGAATCTATGTCATCACCAAGATATTGGTTAGCTACTGTAGTATTCCATTGGTTAGTGTAAAGGCTGTTCCAACCAACAAATCCTGTACTGTTATCACTTAAGTTGACATATGCTGCACTAAGATCAAATCCTGAGATTGATGTAGATGCCATAATACCGTATGCTGTTGAATCTTCAAAAGTATCAAAGTCCGTATCTACATATTGACCTTCTAGTTTGAACGAACCAAAGTTGTAACCAAGATCAGCATAAACCTGAGTATAAGCACCAGCATCTATGTTATAGTACCATACGCTACCATTGATAGTCTTGTCATCATATGCTGCACCAATGGTCCAGTTGTCTCCATCAAGAGAATCACCGAATTCACCACTGTTGTTAGCTCTGTGTTTAGTTACATATGATCCAACAAGTGCCACGTTCTCTATAGAACTGTTCACTACAGTATAAGCTTCAAATGCACCCGGTGCAAGTAACCAATCATACCCTTGGAGCATTGGTGTACCGAGTAATTGACGACCTGCTACTAAAGTAGTGTCTGCATAGGTTGCTGTTAAGTTCGCTATTTGGAAGAAAGCACCTCTTTTATCACCTCCTTCAAAATATCCCCATGTATCTTGGTTCATCGTATTGATGTATCCAACAGCTGAGAAGTTTGCTGTCAACCAATCAGTAAATGAGTGAGATACATCCAGTGTTGCACCAAAAGCCAATTGTGCTTGGTCCCCGAACATGTCATCCGCTGGAAGGCTATCATCAGTGATATAGTATCCAGTTAATTTACCAGCAATAGTTGTAGCTGAGGCAGCCTTAACGACCGGTGCTTCAACAACTGGTTCTACCGGAGCAATGTCTCCTCCTGCAAAAGATGCGCTAACAGCTAACGCTGCTGCCAAACTTAATTTTGTCCATTTCATGTTTTTCCCCTTGTTTTGAATTTTGGATAAACAAGTGTAACATAAGGATTAACAGAAAATAAATGAGATAGTGATTAATTTTTAACCAATTTATGAGATAGATAGAGAGGCTAAAAGAAAATAAATAGAAATATGATTAATATTTGGTTGATTTGCTAGATAGAGGTATGTTTAAAGAAATCCCTGACATATTCATAGCCGGAATAGAGGGTCAATGCAACAGCAGACCATAAGAGAAGTTCAGCACCGGGCCATTGCATCAGTAAAAAACCTATGGCAACCATTTGGGCGACTGTTTTGACCTTCCCCATCCATGATGCGGCAATATCAAGCCCCTGGCTGACGGCTGACACTCTAAGTCCGGTAATAAAGAGTTCCCGTGTGAGTATAAGGAAGATGGCCCATGGTGAGGCAGACCCAAGCATCATGAGTCCTAAAAAGCCTGCCAGTGTCAGCATCTTGTCTGCCAAAGGGTCAAGGATCTTTCCCATGGTGGTGATCTGGTTAAAGGTACGTGCGATATAGCCATCAAAAAAGTCAGTTGCTGAGGCTACCACAAAGATAAAGGCTGCAAAGTAGTTGAGCCATGAAGGGTGTATACCATGAAAGAGAGAGGCATCCTGGTTGACCAGAAAAAGGAACATCACCGGAGCCAGAAGAAGACGTATGAATGCTAAGATATTTGGAATGTTCAATATTTGTTGTTTTGCCATCATCTTACTCCTGATAATATATGAATCCTCTCGTCACTTTTTTCTTTTTGTACTGCGACAAAAAAGAAAGGAAAGTAACCAAAAAAGAAAAAACGCAAGCGACAAAGACTGATTCAAGTTATTAAAGTACTGACTAGCCTAAATGTATCTTGGACATAAAAGTGTACATTGGATTTTTCTTTTAAGTCTGTATTTCCTATTTTAGCGGAATGTTGTTCCACCATCGACAACAAGTGTTTGACCCGTGATCCATGATGCTTCATCCGTACAGAGGAAATAGACAGAACCGGCAAGGTCTTCTGGACTTCCCATTCTGTTCACTGCTGAGCGTTTAATGGTTTCGGCTTTGACCTCTTCATAGTTTGTAAAGGCTTTTAGTGCATCTGTATCGATTGGTCCGCCGGATACAGCATTGACTCTGATCCCCATTTCTCCCAGTTCAACCGCAGCGTAACGGCTCATCGCTTCAACTGCTGCTTTATTGGTACCGTGACCTGCATAGTTTTCGATGTAGATAAGGTTACCGGTTGAAGAGAGTGTAACGATGGCACCACCGCCTACTTTTTCCATACGTACGGCAGCTTCTTGTGAACCGCGTACAAATGCACCTACAGTTGCAGTATAGATGTTGGTTAAACCTTTACTAGGTCTGAGTTTCATGAATTTCCCATAACCACCTACGACTGAGCGACCGTAGATCATAGCATTAGAGACAAAGAAATCGACTCTGTCAAAATCCTTATCGATCGCTTCAAACAGTGGTTTGAATTCATCAAGTTCTAATATGTTCAGCGGGTATGCTCTTGCCTTAACGCCGTATTTACTCTCCAGGTCCGCAGCAATTGTATCGGCCGCTTCTTTGTTGGAGTTATATGTAAATGCGATATTGACACCGTTTTGAGCAAATTTTTCGGCTACGGCTTTACCGATACCTTTGGTTGCTCCTGTGATGACAAGTGTTTTACCTTTCATTTCTGACATATTACGCTCCTACTATAGTGTATTTTTTCATAATTTCTTCGATCTTTTTCATATTCTTACTGCTTGGGGGAACAAGTGGCAATCTGTATTCGAGTGTATCGATCAGTCCTGCGATGTACATCGCAGCTTTGATGGGGATAGGATTGCTTTCACAGAAAAGCACTTTGTTGATCTCAAAGAGTTTATCATTGATGGTTTTGGCTTTTACAAAGTCACCTTCAAGCGCTGCATGAGCAAGCTCTGCTTTCATATCTGGTAAAAGGTTGGAAGTCACGGAAGTAATTCCCTTTCCTCCGCTTGCCAAAATAGGAAAATCAATAGCATCATCACCTGAGAATACATAGAGATCAGGTATTTTTGCCAAAAGTTCAACCGTTCTTTCTATAGACCCTGTCGCTTCTTTGATACCCATAATGTTCTCAACATCATCATAGAGTCTTTTGACTGTGTCAGGCAAGATATCTACCCCTGTACGTCCTGGTACATTGTAAAGCATGAAAGGTACTTTTACAGCAGAAGCGATCGCTTTATAGTGCTGGTACAGTCCTTCCTGGCTTGGTTTGTTGTAGTAAGGACTCACCGAGAAGATCGCATCAGCACCACACTCTTCTGCATGTTTAGCGATATCAATGGCTTCATGTGTAGCATTGCTGCCTGCACCTGCGAGGACTTTGGTTTCAGTACCCTTACAGACTTCAACAGCTATCTCAATACATCTTTTGTGTTCATCATGACTCAGCGTTGCACTCTCACCTGTCGTTCCTACAGGGCATACCGCATCGATCCCATGGGCTATTTGTCTTTTGATCAGTGTTGCAAAAGTTGCTTCATCCAATGTACCATTTTTAAATGGAGTAATCAGTGCTGTGGTCGCACCCGTAATATAGTTACTCATATCTACTATCCTAGTTTTTTTTCAAGATCACAGTCGTTGAATAATTGTGATCAAAATACTTTTTAGCGGCATCGCTAATATCTTTGAGCGTAATTTTATCTAATTTCTCTTCATATTCAAGTAAAGGCTGTATATTTCCCTTGACAAGGTAGTCTCCGTAGAGCCCTGCCACTGAACTTGAACTCTCCAAAGAGTAGATAAATTCTGCTTTTGTATTGATCTTGACCTTATCAAGTTCGGCTTGTGTGACATCACCGTTTTTGATCTTTTCAAGTTCGGCAAGTATCTCTTTTTCCAACGTTTCCAAAGATGCCTGAGGTGAACACATCGCCATAATGAGGAAAACACCGGGGTCCGCAAGTTCCATGTTGTAGCCATAGACCTGGTTTGCCAGCTGCTTTTCATTCACCAGTGTTTTTTCGAAACGTGAACTCTTTCCGGCACTGAGTATATGGCTGATGGCAGAAAGTACTACCTGATCATCATGTTCATAGTTAGGGATAGCATAGGTGATCGCAAGTGTATCCACCTGATTGCTCTCTTTATGCAGTACGGCCCTTTTGGCACCATCTATTTTAGGTTCGACAGCGGTGACCACCGGGATCTCATGTTTATTTTTAATGTGTCCAAAATATTTTTCTGATTCTTTGAACACTTCTTCCGGTGTGATATCTCCGGCCACGACTAAAATGGCATTGCTTGGCTGATAATAACGATGATAGAAATCTCTGATATCTTCTATTTTCCATGAAAGGATATCTCCCATAAACCCGATAGGAAGCCAATGGTAAGGATGGTAGACAAAATGTGTATTAAAGACCCTGAAGTAAAGGTAACCCATAGGATTGTTATCGGTTCTCAGACGTCTCTCTTCAGCGACCACATCACGCTCTTTTTGGAACTCTTCATCGGTGAGTTTGAGGTTATGCATCAGTTCAGAGAACAAGTCAAGGCTCAGTCCGAGATTCTTACTGGCAGTTTTAATATAATAGTGTGTTTTGTCAAAACCGGTGGCTGCATTATTGACACCTCCGCGACTTTTTACGATCGTGTCAAATTCACCCTCTTTGAGTTTATCTGTAGATTTGAAAGAGAGATGCTCAAGCATATGTGCCATACCGCTTTTACCCATCACTTCGTTTCTGCTTCCTACTTTATAGTAGATATCTGTAGTGATAACACCCGAATCGTTATCCATAGGGATGACAACGATCTGCATCCCGTTGTCCAATGTTTTTGTAAAATGTTCTGGCAATGAATTGGCCATTGATACTCCTGTTGTGATCATAAATCCGATGATAAATGTATAGATAAAGTGCCTGAGGCTTTTGAGGTTCATTTGTAATCTGCTCCGATAGCTTCGCTGATATGTTTATAACCATCTTTTTGTAAGAGTTTAATTAAACCTTCATTGATCTCTTTGATCAGTGCCGGACCTCTGTAGACAAGCATACTGTAAACCTGTATTAAAGATGCACCGGCTTTGATACGTCTGTAAGCTTCTTCTGCAGAATCTATACCTCCTACAGAGATGAGCAGGGTCTTGCCATAGAGTTCTTGACCTATGGCTTTGAAGAGCTGGTACGATTTTTCTGTAAGCAGTGCCCCGGAAATACCGCCGAAGTCTTTGGCATGCGGTGTTAAAGAGTAATCTATCGTTGTATTGGTAGCGATGATCCCAGCAGCACCTGCCTCTACCGCTGCTTTACACAGAAGAATGGCATCTTCAGGTTCCATATCCGGAGCGATTTTAAGCAGCACAGGCTGGGTGGTGATCTCTTTTGACATTTTAAAGATCGCATTGATGAATGCCTCATTTTGCAGATCTCTCAGACCCGGTGTGTTTGGAGATGAGATGTTGATCACGATGTAGTCACCGTAATTTTTAAATGCTTTGAAAAGTATTTCATAGTCATCTAGAGCATCCTCTTCAGAGGTGAGTTTATTCTTCCCGATATTGATGCCCATAGGGTAGTCAAAAAAGTAGAGTTCTTTGAGACGCTGCAGCATATAGTGGCTGCCTTTGTTGTTAAATCCCATGGCATTTTGTATGGAGTTGTCTTCTATGAGTCTGAAGAGCCTTGGTTTAGGGTTTCCGTCTTGCGGTTTTGGTGTCACCGTACCTATCTCAGTAAACCCGAAACCCATGGTAGGCATGGCGGTGATGTATTGGCCGTTTTTGTCAAATCCTGCCCCTAATCCCACAGGATTCTGAAATGTACGTCCGAAGATCTCCTGTTGGAGCATAGGGTGGGTCACAAAGTTCCGGTTTTTCACATAGCGCAGAAGTGCAGGGCAGTGGGCAATAGCTCTAAGCCCAAAACCGGCAAGACTGTGTGCTGTCTCAGGGTCAAGTTTAAAAAGGATTTTTTTGAGATTTTGGTAAGAAAAAAGTGACAAAGGAGACTCCATAGTTATAGTGGGCTTATTATAGCAAAATAATCAAAAAAAGTAATGTAAAGAGAGGCTGGCACCCTGCATCGTATCGAGTGGATCAAGACCTGATACTTTATAGTAATGATAGGAAAGATCTACATCGATCGTTGCTGTGGCATAGATCAGGAATCCGAAATTCCCTCCATAATAAACCCCGTCATTATCTAAAGAAGCGTCCTCATCATAGTGAAGGTATCCGACAGTGGCACCAAGATAAGGTCTCAGTTTTGGGGTTTCAAAGAGTTCATCAAGCAGTATTTTATCTATTTCTATTGCAAAAGTTTGAAGATCATTATTGCCAGAGAGTGTAAACACAGTACGCCAATCCATGGTTTGTTTACCATAGCGAAAGCCTACAAGCGTTTCATTCTGGCTGGATGTCCGGTCCAGTGATTTCACATCTATGGAATGCGTGGCCAGGGTGGCTCCTATGAAAGGAAATTGTTCACTCTCCTGCTGTGCAGACAGGAAAGTACATAAAAAAGTAAAGAGGAGGGTGAATCGTAGCATATTATAAACTCCTGGATAATTTTTGATAGGTCGAACACTCTTGCAGCAAGCTTTGATGTGAACCCCTGCAGATGATCTCTCCCTTTTGAAATACCAAGATGGTATCGGCATCTTCTATGGTGCTTAATCTATGTGCGACAGTAAAGGTGATCATCTCTGATTTTAGTTCATGTAAGGCTTGTTGTATCAGGGCTTCACTTTTGTTATCCAGTGCAGAGGTCGCCTCATCCAGTATGAGGATATCCGGGTTCTTATAGAGTGCACGTGCCAGAGCGATACGCTGTCTTTGCCCTCCGGAAAGGTTGTCTCCGCTTTCAGATAAAAGTGTGTGTATCCCGTCATCTAATTTGCTGATGAACTCCATAGCATGTGCTTTCTCCAGTGCCTCGACCACACGCGCTTCATCTATCTCTTCACCGTAAGCCACATTGGCAGCGATGGAGTCGTTAAAGATGTAGATACGCTGTGTCACATAGGCTATCTTTTTATGTAACGAAGTGAGTGTGAAATCTTTGTTCTCTGTGCCGTTGATAAAGATCTTTCCTGAACTTGGGTCATAAAAACGTACCAACAGGTTGACCAGTGAACTTTTACCCGCACCACTGTCACCTACCAATGCAATGGATTCACCTTTTTGGGCTTGAAGGGTGATATCCTTTAATGCCGGAATATCATCGTAATGGAGTGAAACATTTTCTAACGTGATCGTTTCAATAGGGTCTAAAAGTTCATTCCCCCCTGATGTGATGTAAGGTTTTGTATCAAGCAGTTCCTGCATACGTGTATTGGCAGTGATGGCATCTTGAGCTTGATTGTAAAGGCTTGAAATACGTTTTATGGGATTGTAAAGCATAAAAAGTGCCGTAGCAAAAGCAAAGAAAGCACCCACCGTCATATGTCCATCAATCACCTCTTTCCCTCCGATATAAATCACAGCACCGATGGCGACAGAACCTAAAATTTCCATGACTGGAGAAGTGAGAGCATTGGTCCTGATCTGTTTCATAATAAACTTAAAAACATTTTGGTTCTCAATAGAAAAACGTGCATGTTCATATGGTTGAGATGAATGAGATTTAATCACCTCAATGTTAGATAAGATCTCTCCCAATCGCGAAGTCATATCTGCAGTACTCTCTTGAGAAAGTTTGGAGTATTTACGCATTTTTTTAGCAAGTTTTGATAGTGGGAAAAGGGCGATTGGCATGATGACCAGAAAATAAAAGGCAAGCTTGGGACTTTGATAAATAACATACCCTGTGAGCGCGACAATGGTTAAACCTTCCCTTATGAGATCAGGAATAATTTGAGCCACTAAGGATTGTATACGTGATATATCATTGGTTACACGAGAGAGTATCTCTCCAGTATGAATCTTTTTAAAAAATGTCATATCCAGATAGGTGAGATGTAATACCAGTGTATCCCGCAGTTTCCTTACGACATCCTGGCCGATATATGACGTATAGTAGGTTTGTATATATTTACCTATACCCTGAAGCATAAAAACACCAACCAAAAGAAAAGGCATGAGGGTAAGCATTTCTACATCTTTGTTAATGAAGACATCATCCAGTACAGGCTTGATAAGGTGTGCACTCCCTGCAGTTCCCGCTGCAACGGCGATCATCCCCAGTATGGCAAAGAAAAATTGTCTTTTGTAGCCTGAAAGATAGGGGAGATACTGTCTGAGAAGGTCTCTCATTACGCTTTTTCCCAAAGTGTGCCATCAGGCGTATCCATGATCGATATTCCCAAGGCTGTCAGTGCATCACGGATGGCATCGGAACGTTCAAAGTTCTTCTCTTTTTTTGCTTCACTACGTTCAGAGAGCAGTGTTTCTATCTGTGTTTTAAGGGCTTCATCCACACCGATCTGGAAGTAAGAGAAAGGCTCTTTGCTACCAAAACCAAGCAGTGTATCGATAAATTCAATGTTCGCCAGTGTCTCTTTTTTAAGGGCTTTATTTTGCGGGTTTGTATCAAGGTCTTCATTGGCAGCAGCCACCATTTCATCTATCACGGCTAGAGCGATGGAGATATTCAGGTCATCGCCCATCGCATCAAGCAGTGCCTTTTTGAAGCTTTTGTTGACTGCAGAAGCTTTGCCCGGACTGACACGTTTTTTCAGTCTGTAGAGCTTGTCAAGTCTTTTTTTTGCGGTCAGTAGATCTTCTTCGTTAAAATTAAAGTCATTTCTGTAGTGTACCGAGTTGAGATAGTAGCGCAGGACTTCTCCGTCATAGACTTTGAGTGCATCCTTGAGAAAAAAACTGTTTCCTAACGACTTACTCATCTTTTCTCCGTCGATCTGTACAAAACCGTTATGCATCCAGTATTTTGCCAGTTCATGTCCTGTGGCACAGCGGCTCTGGGCAGCTTCATTTTCATGGTGGGGGAAAAGCAGGTCAGCACCGCCAGCATGAATGTCTAGACTGAACTCCTGTGTCCCATGTGCATGCGCAAAGTGTTTTTCTATCATCGCTGAACACTCTATATGCCAGCCCGGACGGCCTGAAGAGAAAGGTGCATCAAAACAGATGTCTTCGTCTCCTTTACATGCTTTCCAAAGGGCAAAGTCTTTGGGGTTTCTTTTTTCAGATGTATGTGCTACACGGCTCTGGTTGTCTTCATCTTCACCTACCTGGTGTGATATCTCTCCATAGTGCGCATCTTTACTGGTATCAAAGTAGACATCACCCGAGGAGATGACATAGGCGATATCTTTGTCGATAAGGGTTTGTATCATGTTCTCTATCGCCTGCAGGGACTCTGTGGCTTTTGGTTCGATATCAGGACGCTGTATACCGAGTGCTGCCATCTCTTCAAGGTAACGGTCAATGTAAAAAGCGGTAAGCTCTTCCATACTTTTACCCGTCTCTTCTACCTTTTTGATGATCTTGTCATCGATGTCGGTAAAGTTCTTCCCCAGAGTGACGTTGTAGCCAAGTGCTTTGAGTGTACGGGAAAGAAGGTCAAAGGAGAGGCTGCTTCGCGCGTGGCCTAAATGCGCATCATCATATACCGTAGGTCCGCAGACATAAATGCTTGCTTCACCTTTACGGATGGGTTCAAAAGGAAGTTTGGTTTTTTGTACGCTGTCATAGATGTGCATAATAATCGATGGGCCTTTAATATATGTAGTGTTGTGATTATAGCTAAAAGTTAATTAGAAGAGATTACGAGCATGATTTTGTACCGAATGATTCATGTATATTATTTTGTGGCAGTTGTAAAGGTTAACACATAATTAACACAACACCTATAAACTCTCATCATTAAAAAGAACAAGGGAAGATATGAAAATCAAATATTCACTCATGACACTACTGGCTTTATCGTCAATCAATGCGGAAGAGATAAGTCTAGAAGCGGTAAGTGTTACAGCAACAAAGATCGCAACACCAACAAAGGATGTATCGCAGTCGATTGCTGTTGTAGATGAACAAACGATAGAAGACAAGAATATACTCAATATCCAAGAAGCTATAGAAAATATACCAGGGGTGAATGCTGAATCATCAACGAATTCACCAAGTCCTAGACTGATCATCAGGGGAGCAGGACTCAAGGCGAGGTATGGTGTGAGAGAGATCATGGTGATGAAAGATGGTGTGCCACTCACAGATCCGGATTCATTTACTAGATTTGACTTTATCGATATGCAGGATGTATCGAGTATAGAGGTGCAAAAAGGACCGGGTTCTATCAACGCGGCAAATACAACTGGTGGAGTCATCCAACTCATCACAAAATCTGTCTTTGAAGGTGGAGAAGACAGGATCAAAATCGGTGTGGGCGATGACGGTCAAAAAAATGTCAATCTAAAAGTCCGTGGCCAACTCGGTGAGAAGGATTTTGCTTCTTTGACTTTTTCAAAGCGCGCTATTGACAATACCTGGAGAGACCACAATGATTTTGATGCGACTCAAGTGAGTTTGAAGCATGGTCATATCTTTGAGGATGAGTCAACTTTAGAAACAGAGTTTTCCTATACAGAATCAAATATGAATATCCCAACCGATATGAACGCTTCTGAATTTGCAACTTTCCAAGAAACAGGTGAGCAGCATAATACAAGTTCCCAATGGCAGCACAGTGCCAGAGATTCTAAAATCTTTGCTATCAATACCAAATATGAAAAAGAGATCGGTAATGTATTATTGAAACCAAGATTTTATTTTAATACATGGGATCATTTTCACCCAGTAACGGGTCTGATCAATGATGCTGATGACAATAGTGTTTATGGAACTGATTTAGAACTTAATTATGGTCATGAGGCATTTGGCAGGGAAGCAACCTTGGTTGCCGGTGTAACCTATAAAGCAGATATCACTAATGATGCTAAGAAGTATCAATATGCTGATATTGATTATGAGACTTCTATGGTCTATAATCCAGCTACTCATCAAATGGAAGCAGTCAGTGTGATAGGACAGACAACTTCAAATGATAAAGGTGTTTTGGCTCAGACAGAAGACAGTACAACGATTCTTTACGGTACGTATCTGATGGAAACATTTTCGCCTACAGAAGAAATAAGGATAGACGTAAGTACAAGAATTGATAAACTCAGTTTTGATATTGATGGATTTAAAGATTCTGAATATGACTATGCTACAGGGAATTATGTTGATGTGACAGGAGAGGATAGTATTATTAATGTAGATGAAGACTATACCTTATTTTCTGCGAAGCTTGGAGCTATATATAGGTTAACAAATACGACAAATGCCTATGCAAGTATCGCAACAGCGAATCAAGCACCTACTGGAAGTGAAATCGATGCTGCATTAGAACAAGGTATTACACTTGATAAAAGTACAAATATGAACTATGAGATCGGTCTTAAGACAAGAACAGAAAATCTGTCACTAGACTTGGCAATCTATCAAAATAATGTGGATGATGAGATCGTTCAAACAGTTGTTGATGAGAGAATAGTGTATGACAATGCTGGTAAAACGAAAAAGAAAGGTATAGAGTTAAATACTGTCTACAGAGTTTCAGATATCTTGGATATAGGTGGCTCATATGCTTATAGTAATTTTAAATTTGATGAATATTCTGAAAAAGTAAGGGGAAGCTTGGTTTCAAGAAATGGTAATTATTTGCCTTATATTCCTAAAAATCAATATTCGCTTTTTGCAGCACTTAGAATGGAAAATGGATTTAAAGCAAGAGTGACGACAAAGGGTTGGGGAAGTTACTATATGGACAATGCCAATACCGAAAAGTATGAGGGGTATGACTTTGTTACTGATCTAATGTTGGGTTATGAACTCGAGGCACATAATATACAGTTGAATGTAAGAAATCTAACCAATGCATATTATGCAATGCAGGCCTCAAAAGACGTATACGATAATGTATCTTACAAAGCAGCAGCACCACGTAGTTTCATGGTGACCTATAGCTATCAATTTTAAAGGGAGTATAGATGGTAGAGTTTAAAGAAACTAGAGACAGAAACGATATCTACGGTATACCCGTATTAGGATTTTTATTTAAAAATCAAACATTTTTGATGGCTTTGAAACTCTCTGTTCTTGCTCTCTTTATCTATGGTATTTATATGGGGTTTTCTGCCCCGGGTAGAGAAAACATTTTTACGACATATCTTTTTTGGGGTTTGTTCTGGTCACTGTTTATAGTGGTTACCCTGTCTACCTTTGGTAGAATATTCTGCGGTATCTGTCCCCATGGATTTTTAGGAAAATATATCACCAAGTTCGGTCTTAAAAAAGAGATGCCAAACTTTTTGAAAAATAGATTTATAGGTATTTTCATTTTGTTTTTTGGATGGTGGGGTATTTATTATGCTGCACCGGAATTTTGGAAATTACCTCTAGCTACAGCCTGGCTTTTTACTTCACTCACATTGATCGCTTTTGTGACGTATTATCTTTATAAAGATATGAGTTACTGTAAATATATCTGTCCTATCGGGACGTTAACTAAAGCGTATGCCAAAGTTTCCTTTACAGAGTTGGGTACTTATAAAGAAGATTGTAACAGTTGTAAAACATTGGATTGTGCAGTAGCATGTACATATCATTTAAGACCGTTTGCATTTGACAATAAAAACTCTATGGATGACTGTACGTTGTGCATGGATTGCAGCAGTGCCTGTGATTCTGTGGCATTCAGGTTTACGAAACCTTCAAAAACCCTGTTTGAAAAGTTCAAATTCAGCAAAGCTGAGGTGTGGGCAATGCTACTCATCACGGCAGCCATTTCCATCACAATGAACTTTCATCATGCTTTGGGCCGTTCTGCTATCGCTGATACATTCATCTGGTCACGAACAGCAGCGTTCGCACAACACTATATAGATTTTGGAACACTGGATGCAGTGGGGATATTTGCTTTTATCTATGCAACGGTACTTTCAATCGCTATTGTAGTTATGGGTATGTTTGCAGCTTCGAAGGTGTTAAAAGCGCCATTTGAAAAAACGTTTTACACTTTAGGTTATGCATTCGCACCTATTTTCCTTATCGGTGGTCTGGCACATTTGATTCATAGTTTCTTCACGCATCACTATGCAGATATAGCCAATGGATTTATTTACGGGTTTGGTTTGAATGCTGCTGCGGTTGAAAATTTGGCTTCTAGAAGAGATGCATGGCTCAATATCTTCAATGTGATTCCTTATATCGCAGTAATTTGGGGATATTTGATCCTTGCAAAAAGAATAAAACCTTTTAAAGCAAGTAAAATAAAGAAGACCATAGCATTTGTATTTGCTTCTTCTCTGATCACTCTGTTTTTGTCAATCAATGTCTATAAGGTATACGTATTTAAAACGTATGGCATGGCAAAAACGGGTCACCATGGCGGCCATGGAACCCATAATGGCCCCAAATCTGTAAAGGCAGAAACATCTCCAATGAAATGTACAGCCGGTAAATGCGGTGCAAGCATGAAAAATCAATAGGTGTATCATTATATGATTTAAAATACCAGTGACAACAAAAATTAAAAGCTAAAGATTCTCTTCTTTGGCTTGAAAATAATCTAACGTAACAAATCAAGTAGTTGGAGATTGATACTATATAGCAAGACTGAGAATATCAGTAAGCCTACAAGCCAATAAAGTGATCTTTTTGATCGGATGATCTCCATAAACTTATCTGTGCCCACCTCTTTTACAGTCAGTATAAAAAGCACCCATCCCCCGATACTTCCTGCTAATGCAAGACCTGAAGCACCTAGATGATGCATCAGTATCAGTGAGAATGTTACAGAAGTGATAAGAGAGTAGACAGCGATCTTGGCTGCCTTGCGATGTCTATGTGAAGCATAGAGGAAAAGAGAAAAGAGTTTTGCCAGTCCGAAAGGAAGTAGACCCACCATGTACATTTGAAGTACACTGACAGTCTCCAGTGTCTGCATTTCTGTAAATTTACCTCTCTCAAAAAGCAGCCATACGATAGGTTCGGCCAGTAAGATACCGCCAATCATTGCACCACCCAATAAAAATGCAAGTAACCAAAAGGCTTGATTGAGGTTTTTATAGGCTTCTGTTTCATTGTTGTTTTTCAGTGCTTTAGAAACAGCAGGGAAAAGAACGGTAGCTGTAGCGATGGCAATAATGGCAAGCGGAAGCTGAAAAACACGGTTGGCATAAAAGAGGTAAGAGACGGAGCCCGTCATGAGGAACGTTGCCAAAAGCGTGTCTATAAAAGCAGAGATCTGAGGTGTGGAGTTCCCGAGTATTCCAGGTAAGAACAGAGATTGAAAATGTCTTTTTTCTTCATCGACATCTTTGCTGTTCCTGTATTTCCATCCGCCTAAAAGGATCTTGTGCAGATTTAGATTATGCAGGGTAAGCACATGCGCTATGATCTGTAGTCCTCCACCGATGAGTACAGCAAAACTGAGTGCATATGCCACGGTTTTTGGATCTTCTTTCATATAGATGTAGAGTGCTGCGATCATCGAGATATTGAGCAAGGCCGTTGACAGAGCAGTGGTAGCAAAATGGTTCTTGTATTGTAAGAGGGTAGCTAGAAATGTCACGATGAAGATCAGGTCCAAATACCAAAAATTAATGGCAGTCAAAGGTGCGGTTTTTGCTATAAGTTCTTCACCCCATCCTAATGCTAAAAGTTTAGTAATAGGTTCAGGGAAAAAGGTGATGAGTAGGGAGAATGCCATCAAAAAAAGAAGAAACCGCAAAAAGATAGCCGTAGCAAAAACGCCTTTATGTCTGCTCGCCACAAAAGAGGGCATAAAAGCTTGTGTAAATGCACCTTCTGCAAAGATACGGCGAAAAAGATTAGGGAGTTTGAAGGCGACAAAGAACATATCACTCCACATGGAAGCACCTAGAGCAGAAGCCATAAGGACATCACGCCCAAGACCGGTCATACGTGAAACCAGGATACCGAAACTGTTGGTGAAGATGGATTTAAGTCGCATGGGTCTCTTTAATGTTAAATTGCAGGTATTTTAGCGTAAGTAGGTATAATCTTAAGAACAAACACAGAAGAGCGGGAAGAAGATAAATGTATAGTTATTATTATGCAGATCCTTCTTTTTGAAAGTACAAAGGGTAATGATGTTGTCACTATCTCCTGATCCCTTTTATTTAAGTAAAACCATAATAACTATTCTTTATAATGCCTTCATTGTCTGGAGTTATTATGCATCTTAATTATCGTATTGTTTTTATCATCACTTTCTTGCTGTTCACACTTTCAGTCAGTATGTCCCTTATAAACTACACTGTAACACTTCAATTAACACAAAAACAATTAAGAGATAGCTCTCTGCCACTTACAGTCGATAATATATATACAGAGATTCAAAAGCATATTATTGAACCAAACCTTGTGGCATCCATGATGGCCCATGATACCTTTTTAAAAGATTGGCTTATCAATAAAGAAGATGACACAAATAAAATTACAAAATATTTAGAAACAATTAAAAACAAATATAATATGTTTACAACATTTCTGGTATCCGAAAGAACAAAAAACTATTATAGTTCAAAAGGCTTGGTTGAACAAATCAAAGAAGAAAATAGAGATAATGCCTGGTATTTTTCCTTCAAGGAAATTCCATCTGATCATGAAATAAATCTCGATTTCAATAAACATATCGGTGATTCCCTGGTCATGTTCATTAACCATAAAATATTTGATGAAGAGTATCATATAATAGGTGCTACAGGCATTGGATTAAGAATATCCTATATCAATGATATGCTGAAATATTTTCGGAAACAATACAATTTCAATGTTTATTTCATTAATGAAGAGGGCAAGGTTGTTCTCTGTGAGGATAAAGTCAACGCATTAAAACACATTAAAGATATCCCTGAGTTATATGCACTTAAAGATGACCTTACTACAAAAGAGAAGAAGATCATTGATTATACGAAAGCAGGTGAAGATTATCTGCTCAATGTAAAATATATTCCCGAACTGGACTTGTATTTGATCGTTGAGGCAAAGCTTTCCTATTTTATTGAAGATGTAACAAAAACTTTTTATTTTAATCTCATAGGTTCAATACTTGTGAGTATTTTAATTGCCTTAATGATATTGATAACCATCAGAAAGTATCATAGAAAATTAGAGTATCTTGCAGCTAAGGATACACTGACGGGTCTACCTAATCGTCGTTCTTTTAATAAAAAGTTCCATCATTTTTTCTTGTTGCATAAACGAAATTCAAATCCTATGGCTTTACTGTTTTTAGACTTAGATGACTTCAAGACTATCAACGATACACTCGGACATCAAATTGGTGATGAGGTACTGAAACGTGTTGCAGATATTATCAAACAAAATATCAGAAAAACTGATCTCGTGGCGCGATGGGGAGGTGAAGAGTTTATTATTTCGTTCATTGATTCGAATATGAAAGAAGCCGAAGCCATTGCAGAGAAACTGAGAACACAGATTGAAACAGATATCCTTTTACATCAAATAACCAATCAAACAGTTACCGCCAGCTTTGGACTAACAAATGTTAACGTAGATGATACCATTGATACAATACTTAAACGTGCAGATAATGCACTATACAAAGCCAAGGCTTCTGGAAAAAATAAAATTATATTATCTTGATTCGAATTATAGCGATCAAAGAAGATAGTATCAGCTTGACATCTTTTGAGCCATCCGCAGGTCACATTTAAACGTTTTGACCTCTGACACCGTGAAGAAAGATCTCTATGGTCTCATCGACGATCTGTTCAGCCTGACATTCTCCGTAAAGATAACTTTCAATGAAACCATCCGAAAGTTTTTTGAAAAGGATCGCCAGATGTTTATGGTTCGTGTTTTCGGAAGGGACAAGCATACGAAGCTGCCGGACCAGATACTGATAGATATCCTCAACCACACGATGGTTTGAGATCTCCAATTTATGGAAAAAATAGGGATCGTTCGTGATCGGCTCGTCGCGATGGTGCTCGGTTTGAATGAATTGGGCGTATTTGAAGGTCAGATAAATTTTGAGGTTTTCGAGCGGATCGCTGTCCTCGTGTGCTTTGAGATTGGCAAGAAATATTTCCATCTTTAAGATCAGATATTCGACATAAAGATCTTCTTTCGAACCGAAGAGATTATAAATCGTCCCTACCGATGTTTCAAGTTCTTTGGCCAAATCAGATATTTTAAAATGTTTATATCCTGTCTCGTCAAAATACCGGGCTGCCGCGTTAAGATAGAGCTCTTTTTTGACACGATTCAGCTCTTCATTGATAACCTGTTTCAAATTCTTTCCTGTTTTTTTTAGCAAATCATATCGGAAAAATGTTCTATTCTCAATTAAAAATAACTATATTTATTATTTTGAACTTAATTCAATATTAAGAATACTTCACTACAATTCCGAAACTGAAAAAAAAATTTCTGTAAAGGATGGCCCCGCTGATGCTCCGATCACTTAAAGACTCACTCGAACCCAAACTGATCACGCTATGGCGTATCAGAGGGTATTCCAGATCCGATTTTTATGCCGATCTCATCGCGGGACTTGTGGTTGCGATCGTTGCGCTTCCTCTGGCGATGGCGATCGCTATCGCATCCAACCTTCCACCGGAGAGAGGGCTGTTCACTGCTATTGTTGCCGGATTTATCATATCAGTGCATGGAGGCAGCCGTTATCAGATAGGGGGACCGACAGCTGCATTTATTGTCACGGTGGCAACAGTTGCCATGGAACACGGATATGAAGGATTGGTGTTGGCGACCATCATGGCAGGGATCATTTTGATGATCATGGCCCTGGTTCGTGCAGGAGAATTGATCAAATTTATCCCCTATCCTGTGATCGTCGGATTTACCTCCGGCATTGCTCTTCTCATCGCTTTTTCTCAACTACGGGATTTTTTTGGGCTTGAGGTAGAGAGCATACCTCCCGATTTTATCCATAAATTCATGGTGTATCTTGCACACTTAGATGAAATGAATATCTATGCGGTTATCGTTGCATTGACATCGATCGCCATCATCCTCTTAGTGAAAAAGTATATTCCGAAAATACCCGGACCGATCATCGTTGTTGTTCTTGCGGCTTTAGCCGTATGGATGTTCCATTTGCCTATTGAAACGATTGAGAGCCGTTTTGGTTCCATACCTTCCATGCTTCCTGCACCGACATGGCCGGATATATCGTTTGAAAAAGTGCGTCAACTACTGCCTGATGCGATCACCATTGCGACACTTGCTGCCATTGAATCGCTTCTTTCGGCCGTAGTTGCGGATGGTATGACAGGGACCCATCACAAATCAAATGCTGAGCTGTTCGGGCAGGGTACAGCCAACATCGCTTCAGGATTTTTTGGAGGGCTTCCGGCTACGGGAGCGATCGCCCGGACTGCTACCAATATCAAAGCGGGAGCACGCACACCTATGGCGGGGATTATGCATGCATTTTGGCTTTTTATATTTATGCTTTTTCTCGCACCGCTTATTATCAAGATTCCACTTGCTGCTTTGGCTGCAATATTGATAATCGTGGCATGGAATATGTCCGAAATAAAACATATCAAAGAGATCATGAAAGCACCGCGAAGCGATCGCATTATTTTGATCGTTACGTTTGCATTGACCGTACTGGTCGATCTGAATTTCGCCATCCAGGCCGGTATCGCGTTGGCCTCGATCCTCTTTATCGATTCAATGATGAAAACAACTCATATCCATGTAGTGGAAAATGAAGAAGAAGATCCGGATTCCATTGCACGAAAAATTCTTCCTCAAGGTGTCGAAGCGTATGAAATTGAGGGACCGCTCTTTTTCGGTGTTGCCGAAAAGTTCATTGATACCCTAAGCCTCTTTGAACACCCTCCGAAAGTGTTTATATTGCGGATGCGGCATGTTCCGCTCATCGATGCGGCAGGACTCCATGCACTTGAAATTTTGCATGAACGTCTTGCAAAACAGCAGACGGTTCTCGTCCTTTCCGGCGTACGTCCGAAAGTTCGTACCCATATTGTTGAGGCGAGTTTGAACAAGCTCATCGGAGATGAAAACATTGTTGAACATATCAATAAGGCGATCATAAGAGCCTCTCAGATCATAAAGGGATCTCAAACAGATGTTGAGGGAGGCATTCGATCAAGCGATTACTAAAATATCAAAAAAACCCATTAAGAAGGAGAGACCATGCTTGAAATTAGATGGCATAGCCGTGCCGGGCAAGGTGCAGTTACAGGCGCTAAAGGTTTAGCGGAGGTGGTAGCGACCACAGGTAAAGATGTGCAGGCATTTGCATTTTATGGTTCTGCAAAGCGGGGAGCAGCCATGACGGCATATAACCGCGTGGATGACAAAGTCATCTTAAACCACGAAAAATTTATGGAACCTGACTATGTGCTTGTCATTGATCCGGCACTGGTTTATGCAACGGATATCACTGCGAATGAAAAAGAGAATACAGTGTACATTGTAACGACACATTTAAGCACCCGGGAGCTTGTTGAATCCCAGTCAAAACTGTTAGGGAAAAAAGTCTTCACGGTGGATTGTATCAAGATCTCTCAGGAGACGATCGGAAAAGCGATCCCCAATACACCGATGCTTGGTGCATTGATGAAGATATCGGGGATGTATGATATTGAGTTTTTTAAAGAGAGCATGGCAAAGGTGCTTAAAAAACTTCCTCAGAAAATAGTCGATGCCAATATGATAGCCATTCAACGTGCATATGACGAAGTAAAATAAGGAGAAAACATGCAAGAAAATGGATGGAACACATTCGAGATCGGCACCATACTCAGACCATTTGAAGGGCCAACACCGGATGTGACGGCCATACAGCCTGAGGATCGTTCCTATTCGAAATCCAATTCGTTTAGTGTAAGTGTAGCTGATTGGCGTATCGAGAAGCCTTTGTTCAACAAAGAGCATTGTATCGATTGTCAATTTTGCTGGATCTACTGTCCTGATATGTCGATCATTTCCCGTGATAAAAAGATGATCGGTATTGACTTTGATCACTGCAAAGGATGCGGTATCTGTGTGGAGGTTTGTCCCACCACGCCTAAAGCGCTGCTGATGTTCCCGGAACAAAAAGACGAAGAGACGGCATTGTCTGAATGGCCTGAAAAAGATAAAAAAGAACCAAAGGAGATCTAATGGCTGAACTATTCGAATTACGCGATATGGAAGTATGGGATGGTAATATGGCAGCAAGCCATGCATTGCGCCAGGCACAAGTGGATGTGGTTGCGGCGTATCCCATCACCCCATCAACGCCGATCGTAGAAAATTATGCAAACTTCATGGCAAACGGTTATATTGACGGTGAATATGTCATGGCTGAATCCGAGCATGGTGCGATGTCCTGCTGTATCGGTGCATCCGCAGCCGGCGGACGTGTTGCTACAGCAACGAGTTCACAAGGATTCGCTTTAATGCTGGAAACCCTGTATTCTGCATCCGGGATGCGGCTCCCGATCGTACTCAATGTCGTCAACCGTGCTATCGGTGCGCCGCTCAACGTGAACGGAGACCACTCGGATATGTACATGGGTCGCGACAGCGGCTGGATCCAGATCGATTGCTATAATCCGCAAGATGTGTATGATATGAATCTTGTCGCGTTCCGCGTTTCAGAGGATCATGATATTCGCCTTCCGGCGATGGTGCACCAGGACGGCTTTATGACATCCCATACGGCACAGAGGGTAAAAACACTTGCAGATGATGTAGCGTATGACTTCATCGGTGAATTTAAACCGATGAACGATATGCTGGACCTGGATCATCCTGTCACGCATGGGGTTCAGACCGAAGAGGATTGGCACTTTGAGCACAAAGCCCGTCAGCATCACGCTCTGATGAGCGCTGTTCTGCCTAAGATCCAAGAGGCATTTGATGCGCTGAAAGCATTGACCGGACGTCAATACAACATCGTAGAAAGCTACAATATGGACGATGCCGAGATAGCGATCGTTTGTATGGGGACGTCCGTAGAAACTGCCGAAGAGGTTTCGAATGAGCTTCGCACCCAGGGGATCAAGGCCGGTGTCGTCGGTATCCGTGTTTTCCGTCCCTTCCCGCTTGAACAGATCGCCGATGCACTTAAAGGCTGCAAGGCGATCGCTACGCTTGACCGATCCAGTCCAAACGGTACGGTCGGCGCACTCTATAATGAACTCGCGGGGGCGTTGTTCAATACAGGTACCCAAGCGGTACTGACCAACTACATTTATGGTCTTGGAGGACGTGATTTGACAAAATCCAGTTTGCATTCAATATACCGTGACCTTCAGGAAAATGCGGAGGCCGGGTGTCCAACGACTCCATTACAGCAATTCAGTGGTCTTCGCGGACCGAAACTTTCGTTTTTTTAAGGAGTAAGTATGTTTCAAGCGAAAACAAAAAATCTCAAAAATTTTTCGACATCAGCAGAGCGTTTTGAAGGAGCGAATCTTCTTTGTCCCGGATGCGCCCACTCTATTATTGTCCGTGAAGTATTGAATGCGACCAATGACAATTTGATCCTTGGAGCATCAACAGGATGTCTTGAAGTGTGTACCGCCGTGTATCCGCATACTTCATGGGATGCTTCCTGGATCCATATCGGATTCGAAAATGGTTCCTCTGCCGTGGCAGGCGCTGAAGCGATGTACAAGGCGCTGAAGAACAAAGGGCGACTGAAACAGCCGGACCGCACTCCGAAGTTTGTCGCGTTCGGTGGAGACGGCGCAACGTATGACATCGGTTTTCAGTGGATCTCCGGATGTTTTGAACGTGGGCACGATATGATGTATATCTGTCTGGATAATGAAGTGTATGCAAACACCGGTGGACAGCGCTCCTCTTCAACACCGATCGGTGCGTCGGCAACAACGACTCCTGCCGGACGCATAAGCTACGGTGAAAAACAAAACAAAAAAGATATGATGGCGATCATGGCGGCGCACGGCGCACCGTATGTGGCACAGGTCGCTCCGAACAAATGGAAAGATATGGTCGCCAAGATCCAAAAAGGGTTTGCGACCGAGGGCCCTGTCTTCATCAATGCGATGTCTGCATGTACCACCGAGTGGAAATTTGCCCCGGAAGATACCATCGCTATCTCTGATCTGGCAACCGATTCGTTGGTTTTCCCGCTGTATGAGATCATTGAGGGAACCAAACTCAATATTACCTACCGCCCGAAAAATGTGATTCCTGTACGTGATTACCTCGGTGCGCAAGGGCGCTTCAAGCATCTTTTCACCAAGCAGTACGAGCATCTTATCGACGAGTGGCAGGCACGTGTTGATGCACAATGGGAACATCTCCAACGTCGTGAAGAAGCCTGTCTTTAATTAATCAGAGATCAAGTCGTCATCCTTCTTTACGGAGGGTGGCTATAGTGCCTTCTTCCAGGCTCTCGCAAAATGACAACTCATTTCCTACCTCTCCACCATACTATACACAGCCCGTTTTGATATGCCCGGTGTTTTAGCAATGTTGCTGTCACTCGCGGTGCTAAATGGGCATGTATGAAATACTACGAAACTGATGTCATTTAACGTATTGAAATATCCACAAAAAAAGAGTTCCGAGACCTATTCTTTTCATGATTCCACTTGCGTTCTGCATGGGCATTTTTACATATTTTTTACAGATTTTTACTATACTCAAGGAATCATGAAAAACAAGATTACAGTATTAAAACAGGAAATTTCGAAGCAGGTTATAGGCCATAAAGAGATGATAGATGCTCTGTTGATCGGTTTGTTTACGAATGGTCATATACTTTTAGAAGGTGTGCCAGGTCTTGCGAAGACAACAGCTGTCAATGCTGTATCCAAGAGCTTGAATTTGAACTTTAAAAGAGTCCAGTTCACCCCGGACCTACTTCCTTCTGATATTATCGGTGCAGAGATCTATGATGTAAGATCCGGAAATTTCAAAATCAAACACGGGCCTGTTTTTACCAACCTTCTTCTTGCAGATGAGATCAACCGAGCCCCTGCAAAAGTCCAGTCGGCACTTCTTGAAGTCATGCAGGAACGTCAAGTCACCATCGGGGATGAGAGTTTTGCGATAGAAGATCCTTTTTTAGTGCTTGCAACACAAAACCCGATCGAGCAAGAGGGTGCCTATACACTGCCAGAAGCCCAACTGGACCGATTTATGTTTAAGATCATCGTTGGCTACAATAGTGAGGCAGAAGAGTACGAGATAGCAGAAAAAGCGGCCAATGCAACTTTTGAGAAGGTCAATGCTGTATTGAGTGTGGATGAACTCAATAGTATCAAAGAAGAGGTAAAGCATGTCTATATCGATGATGAACTCAAAGCCTATATCGTCAAACTGATTTTTGCTACACGAGAGCCTCTGAAATACGGGGTAGGGTCTATTGCCGATTATATTCAGTTCGGGGCAAGTCCCAGAGCTACGATCGATATGATGAAAGCGGTTAAAGCCAGAGCCTATTTACGGGGAAACGAGTTTGTATCGCCTATTGATATTGCTTTAACGATCAAAGATGTATTGAGACACAGGATCGTTCTCAGTTATGAAGCTATGGCTGAAGGTATGAGCAGTGATGATGTCATACAAAAAGTCTTGGAAACAATTCCTGTCCCCTAAGTATGGATGCATGCATGCTCACGAAGCTTCTCTCCTCAAATAAACAGCTTGCATTAATGCTTATCAAGGCACAAAAAGAAGTCTTTAGTAAGATCGTTGGCGAGAACAATTCGAGGCATCAGGGTGCGGGGTATGACTTTGTAGAGCTGCGCGAATATGAGAGCGGTGATGACATTAAACATATGGATTGGATCATAAGCTCAAAAATGGGGAAGCCCTATGTAAAGGTATTTCATCAGCCAAGAGAGCTGAATGTTTCTATCGTCCCTATCTTGTCCGGATCGGTTCATTTTGGAACGAAATTTTTAAAACATCAGCTGATCAATGAAGTCTGTGCCCTCATTGCTTACAGCTGTGTCAGACAGAATGACCCTTTTGAGAGTTTCATCTGCAATGATGATGTGGTACTGAACACAAAAAAAACAAAACAGCTCTTTGGAGTGAGAACCTTGGCAGAAAAAATTGCCAACTATGATGTGCTCGAAAAAAATGTTGACTGGAAACTCATTTCGAAAAAACTCTTTACACAGCTGAGGCAAAGATCTCTTGTCTTTTTGATCGGAGACTTTTTTGACACGAAAGAGCTGGACCTAAGAGCCTTTTCGATGAAGCATGAGGTAGTTGTGATCATTGTTCGAGACAGATTTGAAGAAGCGCCTGCACTGCTTGGAGATATCAATATAACAGATCCTTCTACAGGGCAAAGTGCTTTACTAAACCTCAATGAAAAAGCTGTAAAGAGTATTCAGGCAAAGGTCTTTGAAGAGGATCAACTTCTGTATCAAAAACTGAAAAAGTCGGGGATCAGATTTATCAAGATCTATACAGATGAAAATCCGGCAGAAAAAATCCTGGATGTAATGAACCGCCAATGACAAATCTCGTAATTCATGATATCTTTCCTCCTGTAGATGTTCCTGACAACTCTGCATATATATTTTTTTCACTTCTGTTCGCAGGTGTTTTAAGTACAAGTTTTGTTGTATACGTCCTGTATAAAAAGTTTAAGGTACACAAAAATCGAAGAGTAAAGAAATATATAGAAATACTGCACAATTGTGATTTTAAAAATGTAAAACAGAGTGCTTACCAGATAAGCTATTACGGTCATCTCCTGGCCAAAACAGATCAAGAAAAAGCTGCACTAAAAGAGATTGTCTCGGAGCTTTCACTGCATCAATACAAAAAAGAAATGCCTGAAATTTCAGAAGAAGTGATAGAGCAGTTTCAGCTATTTTTAATAACGGTAGAGCATAGGTATGTTTGAGCATTTTTCTTTTGAGCACCCCTATTTTTTACTGTTGATATTACTGTTTATTATCGCGTCCAGATATTTTAATCCTGTGCCTACATCATATTATATGCCACACTTCTCTCAGATCTTACCTCACGCATCCACAAAGAAGTACTTGAAGCGTATCTTGAAGTGGGTCATACTGATCTTTGCGATCATAGCCCTCAGCACGCCCGTCATCAACAGGGGTACGAAGAGCATCAAAGAAGAGGGTATCGATATCGTTTTAAGCCTTGATACAAGCGGTTCCATGAGCCTCATCGGTTTAAATGAGCAAAACTATGAACAAAACAGATGGGAAGTTGTTAGCGAGGTTGTGAAAGATTTTATCTCTACACGAGAGAATGACAGGATCGGACTCGTTGTTTTTGGTGATACAACCACCGTAGCCTCTCCCTTAAGCTATGACAGTGAAGCCCAGATGCATATCATAGAAGAGACCGATATCGGGGTAGTTGGTAAAAGTACGGCATTGATCGACAGTATCGTCACCTCTATAAGCCTTTTAAAAAAGAGTCAAAGCAGATCTAAAGTGGTCATACTTTTGAGTGATGGGGATGATACGGCAAGTCAAGTGCCTCTGTCTGTAGCGCTGAAACTAGCGAAAAAATATCAGATCAAGATATACACGGTCTCCATCGGTGAAAGCAACAATAATATGCTTCAAGTCATTTCAAATGAAAATGGAGCCCAAAGCTTTGTAGCGACCAATAAAGAAGATCTGGCCCAGGTTTATGAAACGATCAACTCGCTTGAGCGCAGCAATACGGAACATAGTAAGGTGAAGATCGTCGAGCACCTCTATTTTTATTTTTTAGGTGTTTCACTGGTTTCTGGACTGCTGCTTTTACTCTTTGTACGAAAAAGTGAGGAGTTTTAAATGTTTTTTTTATATGAACATATGCTTTATGCCTTACTTCTTCCACTGCTCTTTTTGATCTTCTCCTTTAAGCATTGTCAAAACAGTATGCAAAAGCTCTTTTCAAAACCTGTTTTAGATCAATTGAGTGTAAATGCTGAGAGGCTTCAAGGCCCTGTGCGATACAGACTCTTTTTACTGGCTCTGATCTTTTTTATAGGTTCCATTGCCCGTCCGGTCATAGACGAAAAAAATACCTTCAAAACGCAGGCGCTGACTTCTGTGGTCATTGCACTGGATGTCTCCAAGTCTATGCACCTGACCGATATCTATCCAAGCCGATTCATGTTTGCAAGAGAGAAGCTCAAAAAACTCATTTCCAAGAGTAATGATATGCGTATGGGCATACTCTTCTTCGCTAGAAATGCATATATGGCTTATCCTGTAAGCGAAGATATACCGGCCCTGGAGTATATGCTTGATCATTTAAGCAAGGACCAAAAGTTTGAAGACAATTCAAATATTTTTGCAGCTATCGAAGCCGGAAACCAAATGTTACAAGATGCCAAGGCTAAAAATATGATTCTGCTAAGCGATGGGGGTAACAGCGATGATGTCTCAGAAGAGATTCACTATCTAAAAGAAAACGGTATAACCCTCTATGCCATAGGTACGGCGACTGAAAAGGGTGTTTCCCTTTCAGAAAAGAACGCTTCGAAGTCCACATTGAACCCTATACTCAAAGCGTTGGCGCTTGAAAGCAGAGGCAGCTATGAGGATTTTTCCTGGAGTGAAAATGATATAAACGCCATCCTCTCTCACATCAGAAAAGATTCCCAAAAAGAAAAGGAGAATGCCCATCAGTTCAAGCAGTATACAGAACTTTTTTCTTATCCTCTTGCTTTGGGGTTATTACTTCTCTTTTTCGTTTTTTCATCTCCCTTGAGAATGAATAAAAAGGTTCCTTTTTTGCTCACGTTTATCGTAGTGAGCCTGTGCATACCGCATACAAAACTGCAGGCGGGTGTATTGGATTTTATGACGTTACATAAGGCCAAAAATTTGTATGATGCACAACAATATGACCAGTCTGCAACACTATACAAAACAGTGGTGAAAAACGCTGAGGGGTATTATAACCTTGCCAATGCACTTTATCAGGCGCATCATTATCAAGAAGCCATTGCCATGTATCAAAAGAGTCTATCCAAAAAGAGTGCCATGAAGGCAAAGATATTGCACAATATAGGCAACTGCTATGTCCAGATGGATGCATTGGAATTGGCTAAAAGATACTATGAAGAAGCCCTTAAATCCGCACAGAACCCTTTAACCAAAGAGAATCTTGAATATGTGGATAAACTCCTGCGTGAGAAAAAGAAAAAGAAGCAAAAGAAAAAACCAAAGAGAGCATGTGTGGGTGTAAGTAAAGTCGTGGATCACCTGGAACTTGAAAGATCTTCCAGTTCAACGTATGAGATAGAGGCTGAGGATCTTGTCCTCTCAGAAGAAGAGCGCTGGATGAAACTTCTGGAGAAAAAACAGGTGCCGATCTTTTTGCACAAGATAGAAACAGAAAGGATGAGCCATCATGTTGAACAAGCTTGGTAAAACCTTCCTTTTTCTTATAGTGATGCTTCCACTCAGCGCTTCAGTAGAAATGCATGCACCTGATCATGTTATGGAGGGTGAAGCACTGCACTTTCAGATCATTGCCAGGGGGTTTAACGTCAAGATCCCTCCCATTAAAAGTATAGAAGGATACAGTGTCGAGAACACAGAAACTTCTGAAGAAACCATTATTCTCAATACGCGCAGAGCCAGCAAGGTCACTAAAACGTACAGGATCTTTCCTAAAAAAAGTATCACCATCCCTGCATTTACGATAGAGGTAGACCAAAAAGATGAAAAAACAAAAAACAAAAAGATAAGACTACAGAAGATCACCAAAACGATCTCTGATCATTTTGATCTGCAGATGCACTTGAATAAGAGAGATGCCTATAGTGGAGAAGAGGTTGTATTAACCGTGATATTTGCCTATAAAAACGTAGAAGATTACAGCTTGCCTGAGGTCACTTTCCCAGGTTTACTGCTTAAAGAATTAAGCAGTAAAACATGGATAAGAGCAGATGGATACAGTGTTGAAGAGATACGATATACTTTGAGACCACAAACAGAGGGGAAGCTGACACTGAGCCCTTTAAAGGCAGAGGCGGAAGTACGTAAAGGTGGGGATATACAAAGAGTTTCTATCTATTCCAATGAACTCTTGCTCAATGTCAAGGCGCTGCCTAAAGGCGTTTCACTATTCGGTGCGTATCAACTCGATACACGTGTCGATACACAAAGAGTGAACGCTGGTGAAGCTGTGGAACTGATACTGACTATTGAGGGGAGCGGTAATCTTGATACACTTGATGACCTGGACTTGGATATTCCCGGTACCACTCTCTATGTGAAATCGGTGCAAAAACACCAAGAGAAGAGTACCGGTGTCTATAGAAAAGTATTTGAGATTATTTCAGACAAAAACTATACGATACCTGCCATTACACTGAGTTATTTCGATCAAGAGAGCCAGAGAAAAAAAACCATACAAAGCAAAGCGTTTGACGTTGAGGTCATAGAGTCACATAGAGCTAAAAATAACTCCAAAGCTAAGCCGGCCAAAGATGAAGTTTCCAAGAAAATGGCCAATGCAACAGAGAGGATAACAGACATGGAAAGAGTCATATATTTTTTAATAGGCGTTTTAAGCAGTATAGTGTTCATGCTCGTCTATAGACAATTTAAAAACAAAACAGAGCTTAAAAAGCAACCGGAACTTGTTCATGAGCTCAAACAGATAAAAACACAGGACGCTTTATTTAAAAAAATTGTCCCTTACGTTGGTAGAGACAGGCACTTAGACAGATTGATCTATCAGTTAGAGGGGAAAGAAACAGCAAATTTCAAAGAGATTAAAAAAAAGATCATTCAAAAGGTTCAAGTGATTCTCTGCTAGACCGATCTCCCTGAAACATATAAAAACGTTCACGAACACCGTGTTAGAAACTATGTCAATTGTGCAGGTATGGATGGTGTCATATAGATTTATTGTATCAATTATATGACAAAATGACATATTTTATTATAGAAGGTAAAACACTTGATATACTTTGACAACTAAATCAACAAGGGTAAACATGATAGTAGGCATAGAAGGTACAGTAGAAAGAAAAGAACCCACTTTTGTTCATCTGAACGTGAACGGACTGATCTATGAAGTGATGGTATCTATCAATACATCAAACGCTATAACAGACAAGAAAGTCAAACTTTTTGTGACACAGGTCATCCGTGAAGATGCCAATCTTCTTTTTGGATTTATGGAGAACAATGAAAAAAAGATGTTTGACACGGTTTTGAAGATAAACGGAGTAGGGCCTAAAGTAGGACTGGCTATCTGTTCGACCTTTACACCCAGTACTTTTGCAAAAGTGGTTGCTTCCAAAGATGTCAGCATGCTCAAGCGAGTGCCAGGCATAGGACCTAAGGCAGCGGGGCGTATCCTGGTTGAATTGGCTGATTTTATAGTGGATAGTCATGAAGAGAGTGAGAACAGCGGAGCTTTTAATGAAGCAACGATGGCCCTTGAAAGTCTAGGCTTTAAAAAAGATGCCATTCAAAAGGCACTGCATGGGTGTAGCGGAGATACAAGCACACTGGTAAAAGAAGGATTGAAAAAGCTACAGAGATTGTAAAGAGATCTTTACGTTCTTTTAAATATCAAATCTTTGATATTGTGTCCTGTTTCTTCTGCTACGACAGAACATTTTATGACAAAAAGAAAATAGATCGGACGTGTGGCCACATGATAAAGACTTTCAAAGTTCCCCATACCTTTTGAGAGTACGATATCTGCACGATCAAAGATCTCTTTGGAGACACTGTTGGCTTCTTCAAGATCATAGCCCGGTGTTTGAACGCCTGTATCGACAATGTGGGCACAATCTTTAAGCAGTTGGCCCTCTTTGTAGGTGACATCATTGATGATGGGATTACCTCTGACAAAGTAATGCACAGTGATATCATACAGCTTTTTAATGGTCTCTATCAGGAGTTTATCAAAAATGTGTTCTCCGACATTATCGCCGATGAGCACCATCTCTTTGGCATGTTGTAACTCTTCCATGAACTTCAAAGTATCATCGATAGCAAAGGGTTTATGTAAATGATATTGGATCATGTCGTCCAGATCGAACCGTTCCTGTGATCCAAAATCAATGACATTTCCGATGACGGCCATTTTGAGCGCATCGGGAATGGTGTGTATGAAAGAGGTATCTATGTTTAATGCCTGTTTGGTAGCATATGCTTTTGCGAGGGCTACGGGATCTTTTTTACCCGTGACATCAGAGATAGCCTGGTAAATATCCTTCGCGATCTGTGGAGGGCTACTTGACATCGTATGCTCCATCAGAACCTGTGCGGTTCTGTCAAATACTTTTTTGCTCGTGGCATCATCAAGCTTCAAAAGTTTAGTCACTCTGAGGGCTTGATCGAACAAACAGGATAGGCAATCAGGTTTAATGTTCACGATGAATGTCCTTTCATGTAATACTTTATACTATTGTAGCATGAAAGATTTGTGATTAATAAAACTCTTCTCCCAGAGGAAAATAAAATGAGCTTGTATTGCGACTATTGGACATTTTCCTTCCATCGGTTAAGATGGTGTGAATATAAATAACTTGCACTCTGGTAATAGGCGATAGTATCCAATTCATCTTTCTCAGATATAGTCTCCATCTCTTTATATTTTACATTTTTCAGACCCTGATCAAGAATATGGTATTGATGAATGGTCTTATCCGGTTCGAGTACAAAAAGATCTTTATTTTTCACTAGACCCAATCTTTGATAATTTCCAATAAAAGCCCTTTCCTGAAAATTTGGATCCAAGATATTATTCCCATAAAATTCACTCTTGTAGTTCCACTTCATCATTGAAAAAAGTGTAGGCATGGTATCTATCTGTGAGGAGAGTTTACTAATGACCTTTGGTTTGATAATATCCGGTGCATAAACGATAAGAGGAATTTTATAGCGCCAGAGCGGTAGTGCATTTTTCCCTGCACTTCCTCCATTGTGGTCGGCAACGATGACAAAGATCGTATTGTTGAACCATGGTTTTGTTTTGGCTTTTTCCAAGAAATCATGAATAGCATAATCCGTATATTTTACACCGCCATCTCTTCCCGTATGCGAAGGTATATCTATCTTGCCGTCCGGATAGGTGTAGGGTCTATGGTTTGAAGTGGTCATGATAAAGTTAAAGAATGGTTTATTGGCTTGATAGGATTTATCGGATTCTTTCATCGCTTTGTCAAACAGATCTTCATCACAAACACCCCAAACATTCGCAAAACTGATCTCTTCTTCCTTGAAATCCATTCGATCGATCACATTAAATCCGTTATGGGAGAAGAAGTCGTTCATATTGTCAAAATACCCATGACCGGCATAGATAAATTTATTGTCATAGCCTTTTTCTTTAAAGACAAATCCTGTGGAGAACATATCATGGTTGTCCGGTCGCTTCACAATACTTCTTCCCGGTGTAGGAGGGATAGAAAGGGTAACGGCTTCCATGCCTCTTACAGTTCGTGTACCTGTGGCATAGAGATTATTGAAAAAAAGTGATTTTTGCGCTAATTTGTCTAGATGAGGCGTGAGGTTCCGATCGTCACCAAAAGCACCCATATATTCTGCACTGAGACTCTCTACCATCACTAGCATCACATTATATTTGAGTTCAGTAGTATCTGTATTGTGTACCAATTCTAGATGTTTGTCATTAAAGTGTTCCAAGCTATCCAAATCTTTCATGACAACATTGGTATCTTTGGTTTTATAGAACTCATCATAGTCCAATGTATTGTTTCTAAATGCAGAGAAGAGTGAGTAAAATCCATTTTTGGCCAGTTCATTATTGTATTGGTTGTTGGATACATTAGAGAGGTTTTGTGCTTCCAAAACATTAAAAAACAATATCGGAAGAAGTAAAAACGGTACACCTCTCTTGGCCCTTTGAAGCAAGGTATGATGCCCGCCAAATGTTTTAGTAATAAACGTACTTTTTTTAAGTATAAAGTAAAATACGATACTGTTTATCACTAAAATAACCGTGACCAAGAGCGGTATAGGATAAGATTCCAGGATATTGTGTATCACCTCATGGGTATAGACCAAATAATCAACAGCGATAAAGTTAAATCTCTTCCCAAACTCTTCCCAGAAAAACCACTCCGAAACAGCATTGAAGATCAACAGGTACATGGCTGCAAAAAAGAATGAGAGGAAAATAAGTTTATGTATTTTCGTGTTGAACACTTTATTTGGGATGACAATAAGATAGATCACCAAAGGGATTATATAATAGAAAGAAGCTGCCAGATCATAAAATAATCCTACTCCATAGAGTTTGAGCAGAGAGATGAACCCTATATCTACTTCTATAAAATCTGTCAAAAGCAGAACAGTTCTGGTAATAAAACTGACCGTAACAAATATGCTGATCATTAATAGCAGGAATGAAAAACGATTTTGATCTGTGTTGGAAAGGGGCATCGGAGACCTTCTTTAGATATATAGATGAGGTATATTAACTTAGAATAGTTAACAAATAAAGAATAAGAAACAATGAGAGATGATTTTTTGCTTGTACAGTACGTTTTTATATATTTTGGGAAGTTTCATTCACATTTTTTGATACTACCGTACAAAAATATGAATGAGTGTGGTTTAATGCACGGTTCCGCAGAAGTTTGCATCACAGCCATTGACCGCACCGGAAAATTTGGAGTTGTCAATAAAGAATTTCAAAAGACGCTTTTTACGCTTCTGGAAAAGTGAATTTTTGAGACTGGCAAGTGCTTCTGGTTTCTCTTTATGTATTTTTTCAAGTTTCCCGGGAGTCTCAAAATAGAAATCCCAGTCGTCCTCATCTATCTGTTTAGCCATATAGAATGGTGTACCGTGACAGGAGGTACACAGTTTCTGTACAGTACGGAATGCCTTTGTATCATACTTTTCTGCACTGTATGAGAGAGAAGTGATAGCGGAAATAAGAAATGTAAGAGCGACGATTTTTTGCATAAAAAGACCTTTTTTATGCGTATTGTAATATCTGTCTGTGTACTGTCTGTGTAGTTGTGAGTATATATGGTATGAATAGGATATAATACGCTCCATGGATCATAATATCATCATTATAGGGGGAGGGGCGAGTGCACTGATGCTTGCAGCTCTACTGCCTAAAAATACGGCTACCATCATAGAGTCCAACCCAAAGCCGGGCGCGAAGATACTGGTCTCCGGCGGAGGTAAATGCAACATTACCAATAGTCGTATGGGAACAGAGTATTTCCTTGGTGATACAAATTTTGTACAGGAACCCTTAAAAAAATTTAATGAAAAAGCACTGTTACGATGGCTTGAGAGACAGAACCTGTATCCCGTACTGAGAAAAGAGACACAGTATTTTTGTAAAGACTCAGCGAAAGAGTTGTTGGATATTTTTTTAAAAGAGAGCAAGAAACAGACACTTTGTATGTCTGAGAAAGTGCTGGAAGTCACAAAATGTGATGAGATCTTCTATGTCAAGACGGACAAAAGAACACATACGGCAAAAGCAGTAGTGGTCGCTTCGGGCGGATTGAGTTACCCCAAGATCGGTGCAAGCAGTATAGGGTACGAGATCGCAGAATCATTTGGACATACTATAGTAAGAACGGCACCTGCTCTGGTAGGCTTTACGGTTCAAAAGGAACAGTTCTTTTTTAAAGAACTTTCCGGAGTTTCGACCGATGTGAACATACATGTAGGGGATCATGTGTGTGAAGGGGCTCTGCTTTTTGCTCATAAAGGGTTGAGCGGTCCAGCCGTACTGGATGCTTCTCTTTATTGGGAGAAAGGGAAGATAGAGATCGATTTTTTACCTCATTTTTCCTGGAAAAAGGTACAGGGAAGTAAAAAACAGATCTCTTCATTGTTACCTATGCCAAAGCGTGTCACCAAAGCATTTTTGCTACAATTCCAGCTCGAAGATAAACCTTTCAATCAGTATACAAAAGAAGAAGTGGAAATCCTTCAAACGTTAAGTCGTTACAGTCTTGCTCCTGCAGGAACCTTCGGTTATGCCAAAGCGGAGGTGACCAGGGGCGGCGTGGAGACATCTGAAGTGGACAGCCGCACCATGATGAGTAGAAAAGAAGAGCGGCTTTACTTTATAGGTGAAGTCCTGGATGTCACAGGGAGACTTGGAGGGTACAATTTTCAATGGGCCTTTTCAAGTGCATACAGTTGTGCTAAACAACTATCTGCCGGGGTATAGTAGGATACCTAAGCATGGTTGTGACACAAATATGACACGATTATTATATATTGTTTTTTGAATGTAAATGGAGGGGATTTAGAATGAAAAAAATGATGCTGCTGATACTTTCAGGAATATCAGCGATTGTATTGACCGGATGTGGTGTGGAAGCACCGGATGCAGAGGGGTGGCGACAGGCTCAAAAAGAGGAGTTCTTGAAGATACTGGAGACGGACAAATATGCTTCCATCTGTAACCAGCAGGCGCTTTACGAGCAGGTCAAAGAGAGTGAAAACTCCAAACTGATGACCAAGTTACTTGTATCTTATACCAGAAACCTTGCCAATGGCTGTATAGATCTGGAGAGTTTCAATGCATCTCAGGAGAAAAGGGTAGAGCAGAAGGTCGCGACCTACTATGAAACATACCTGCAGGAGGTCAAAGCATCGGACATCATGAGGAAGCTTAAAGCGGGACAGAGTATAGAAGAGATATTAAAACCTTATGTGCCTGAATATGCGCAGTTTTTTGATCTTCAAAAAAGATATAGGCTTTTGGGAGGGGATAAAAACACTTCGAAAAAAACACTTCGTAAAATGCGTCTGAACCTGGAAAGATTGAAACTGATGAAGCCGGGTCTCGGAGACAATTATGCCTTGGTCAATATACCTGAGTATACGGTCCGTGTGATCGATACCAATGGTACTGCAATGACAATGGCGGTAGTGGTAGGTCAACAAAAAATGCAAACACCTGTCTTTTCTGCTGATCTCTCTTATGTGACACTGAATCCTCAATGGGGTGTTCCTGACAGTATCGCCAGAAAGGAAGTGATCCCCAAACTCTTAGAAGATCCAAACTATTTGGTAAGCCACAATATGGTCATACGTAAATCCTATGATCTCAATACGCCGGAGGTAAGTCAGGATTCTGTAGATTGGAAATCCTACCTGTTAGAGGAAAAGGATAAAAAAGAGATGACGTATAAATTCATAGAAGTCCCTTCAAAGAAAAACGGTCTGGGACGTGTGAAGTTCATTTTCCCGAACAAACACTCTGTCTATATGCATGATACACAAGCTAAAAATCTCTTTAAACGTAAAGTCCGTACCTACAGCCATGGATGTGTAAGACTTGAGAAACCGGTGGCACTCTTAGAGCATATTTCAAAGCACTATACTTCAAAAAGTACCGATGAGGTCAAAGAGTGGTATGATTCCTTGGAAACGCACCATATGAGCCTTCGTAAGAAGTTGCCTGTACACACGGCATACTTGACCACGTATGTGAACGAATGTGGGGAGCTGTTGGTATTTAACGATATATATGGCTTTGACAAGTCACAAAAACTTAACTTCTAAAAAAGAAAGGATGACAAGATATAGCTGATTTTAGCCGACATCTTTTGTCATCTCTTTCCTGCTCGTTTACATTTTAGCTTCTTCAAAGTAATCCAGAGCATTTTGGTTTATTAATATTTATCTTAATTTATTTGTCTTTTTTATTTCAATAATTTAAGTTTTTTTGATACAATGAAGAATGAGCTGGAGGTGTGATTGAGATGCAAACGATTATAGCATCTCAATCATAGTAATTTTTTGTGCTGATCATTGAAATGATGAGCGATATAATTCTAGGAGAAATAATCATGGAAAAACTATATCAAGAGAAACTGGAAGAACTTGTATTGCTTCTGAATGATCCAGATGAAACTGTACTGATAAAAGAAGTGAAAGAGAAATTGGAAAACCTTCTAGCACTAGTGAAGCATCCAGAAAAAATTGAAAAAGAAAAACAAGCAAATAACAAAAAGCTGGAAAAAGTGGTAGCACTCGTGCATAATGCAATGGCCAACCCGGACCTTGAGCTTGAATATTGCATACCTGAAGAATCAGCTACACCAGAGCCTTATAGTGTCGCTGAGGATCCTTATATACATGTGAAGTATGCGTCTGGCGGGACACATATCATGAACCAAAATGTACGTATCGGGCCACAGTATCTATCCAAGGCACCAGATGATATAGCAACCCTTGTTACTTTTCATATCAAACAGTTTATTGAAGAGATCGATGCCACTGAGTACGGTGTACAGTAAGAGTTTATTCTAGAGTACAGACTATAGGTATCTATAGTCTATCTCTTTAATACGTACAGATTTAAACAATAAGACTTCTAAAGATACCCTCCCTATAGATTAAAATCATTCAATTCAAAATGCACAATGAAACATGCTATTCCAAAGAGATACACTATAATAAACAGACATTCATACCGGCTCTTTAGTAAGAAGATATTAAGGTGCGTTTAACATGAATAAAATTAGAATCTTTAAAAGATTAAAAATTCATAGAAAGAGGATTATCATGCGTATATCAAAACTTTTTTTATCTGTCATCTTAAGTATCTTGCTGCTGACTCAGACTTCATGGGCACAGATGGCTTCCACAGAGGCACTTTTTGAGCAGCAGGTAACAGTATCTCCAAAAGAGAAAGTGATGCAGTTCACTGCACGTGACGATGTCGCCAGAATATTGGAACAGATGGATGTTGATCCGCAAATGATCCAAAAGAGAGTTGCATCAATGACGGATGAAGAGGCATCACAGATCGCCCATAAGATCGACACAATGCCGGCTGGAAGCAGTGCAGTGGGTTCATTGATCGGTGCAGTGGTTTTTGTTTTTGTGCTTTTGGTGATCACGGATATTCTAGGGTTTACAAAAGTATTTGACTTTACCCGTTCTGTCCGTTAATGTGAGATCAAACAGCTATCTCTCCTTACTGTTTGTATGCGCTGCTTGGATATTACTGAGCGGTTGTACACCCAAAGAGCCTTCGCCTTTGGGTAAGTACCATACTTCTTCAACTATAAAAGTTCCTTTTGTATCCCCGCGTTCTGATCTTTGCGGTTCTACATCCATTGAAATGGTCTCCTCATATTGGCAGACCAGAACATCTTATGTCCCCCGTCTGTCACGGAATGAACTGGATAAACGGACATTGATCCCTGCAAAAGGCGGTACGCTTCAGCTAGAACTTGTCTCTACTGCACGGGCCAATGGTCTACTTGTCTACCCTTTGGAACCGACATTGGATGCACTTCTTACAGAATTGGAAAAACAACATCCTGTCATCGTACTGGTGAACCGTGGTTACTCATGGCACCCGCTCTGGCATTATGCACCTGTGACAGGATATGATAAAGAAAAGCAAACCATTTTGATGCATTTTTCAGATCAGCCGGATGAAGCAATGCCTCTCTCTACCTTTACGGCACTCTGGAAACGGAGCGGTAACTGGGGGGTTGTGCTCCTGCCGCCCGGCCAGCTGCCTGCATCAGCTTCAGCGAAACTGTTTTTGCGTGCTGCCTATGATCTTGAAAAAACAGGCATGAGGGATGAGGCCATCATCGCTTACAGATCTGCACTGCTGCGTTGGCCAAAAAATGCCGATACCTATTTTGCACTGGCCAATGCCTATTATCATTCTCATCAGTTCACTAAAGCGGAACAGAGCTACCATAAGCTTCTGTCTCTTGAACCGACGCATACCATGGCACTGAACAATTTGTCTGACCTTCTATGCAGAATGGGCAGACCAAAAGAGGCTTTGAAAGTGATCAGAAAGGCTGAGACAGAGGATGATGGAATGCAAGCCATTCTAAGATCCACACGAAAAGAGATCTCTAAAGGGTGTGTTCCTCAAAATTAAAACAGATACTATGATCTATCTGAAGCCAATGAATAGTAGCTTTATGTTAGAATAAATCAATTTTTTAAGAACGGTGAAATATGGCATCTAAAGAGATACGCTACAAGGAACAGACTTTTAAACTGGCTTATGAATTAATGAACCCTTCACAGGATGAGGTACTGCTTGTACTTCATGGATGGGGAAGCAACAAAGAGATCATGAAACAGGCTTTTGGTACTACTTTGCCCGACTACAAACATATCTATCTGGATATGCCGGGCTTTGGGAAAAGTACCAATGAGATGATCCTGACTACCGCTGACTATGCACATATCGTACAACTTTTTTTAGATGCTTTAGGTGTGAAGGCTACCATAGCTATGGGACACTCTTTTGGAGGGAAAGTCGCTACACTATTGAACACGCCTTGCCTGGTACTTCTCTCTTCAGCAGGTATCGTAACGGTGAAGCCATGGTCTGTCAAAGTGAAGATCGCAACCTTTAAACTTCTCAAGCCATTGGGTATGAAGAAGATTCGTGAACTTTTTGTGGCCCCTGATGTACAGGGTATGAGTCATGAAATGTACGAGACCTTTAAAAATGTCGTGGATGAGGATTTTGAAGCAGAGTTTGCCAAAAGCCAAAGCAAAGCACTTTGTTTTTGGGGGAAAGAAGATACAGCTACACCGCTTTATACAGGGGAGAAGATCGCAGGACTCATAGAGAACAGTGTTTTCTACCCTTTGGATGGAGACCATTATTTCTTCTTGACACACAAAGATCTTATCGCTAAAGCGATCACTGAACACTGTAAGGAAATGACAAAATGATACTACTGAATTCTATTTTTTACGCACTTTTCATCGTAGCGATAGGCTACTATTTTATTACCAACCTGCAGTGGTACAGCTATAAGCTCAACCGTGTATTGTTCCATCATACGAAAACATGGTGGCACTTTGTTTATTTCCTGGTACCGTTCGCACTGTATGCGTTTGTGGATGGTATGGGGAATTACGGTTTTGTCGTGGTCATTGCCTATTTGGCACTGCTGTTCCGGTGGTATAGAGGACTGGACAAATCTTTGGTGTTCACAGGAAGAGTGAAGCGTTTTTATACGGCGCTGATTCTTTTTGCGCTTTTCATCGCTGTAGTATTCAAACATTTTGCCGTGATCTTGCCGCTCTTTTTGGCGTATTTTGTTTCCATGCTCATTGAAAAGATGCTTTTTAACGGATTTAAAGTGAAAGCACAGAGGAAGATAGAAGCGATGGAAGATCTTATCATCGTGGGTATTACTGCCAGTTACGGGAAGACAAGCATCAAAAACTATGTGGAACATTTACTCCAAGCCAAATACAAAACCTATGCCACACCGCGTTCTGTCAACACACTTGGCGGTATCATGAAAGATATTAATGATGATCTTCCTGCCGATACTGAGGTCTATGTGGTTGAGATGGGTGCAAGGGGTGAAGGGGATATCGGTGAGATCAGCACTTTTGTGAACCCTCATTATGTGGTAGTGGGCAAGATAGGCCCTGCACATATAGAATACTTTAAAACAATGGAAAATATCCGTAACACAAAGATGGAGATACTCAAAACTGAGAGGCTCAAAAAGGCGTGGATACATGAAAGTGCCAGAGTCAAACCGGAGTCAAATGTACATACTTTCGGTACGAAAGAGAACTTGGATATAAGAACCAAAGAGGCTGCTCCGGAGTATATCGTAGAAGATGTACAGGCAACATTGGACAGTACAAGCTTTACACTGGATGGCGTAAAATACTCTGCAAGTATTCTGGGAGCATTCAATGCGATGAATTTGGCAGCGGCAGTACTTGTGGCCAAAGAACTGGGACTTAGTGATGCACAGATACAAGAAGGCCTTGCTACACTGAAAGCTGTGGATCATAGACTGCAGCGTATCGATGCCGGGGGGAAAGTGATCCTCGATGACAGTTTCAACGGAAACATCGACGGTATGATGGCTTCCTTTGATCTGGCAAGTACCTACGAAGGGCGTAAAGTGGTGATCACCCCGGGGCTTGTGGAAGTGGATGATGATCTGAATGTACAAGTGGCGCAAAGAGCCAATGAAGTGTTTGATGTCGTAGTGGTGACAGGAGATTTGAACTATGCGATATTTAAAGCGTATGTAGAGTCTGACAAGTTAGTGAAACTTGCTACCAAGGGTGAGATGGAAGCGATGCTTGTAGAACAAACACGCCCGGGAGACCTGATACTCTTTGCAAATGATGCACCGAGTTTCGTCTAAACGATCAGGAGCTCATCCATTTTAAAAAGAGTTCATGACTTGCGCTCTTTATAAGGATGCCTTCTACACCATTTTGCTTTGCTTTGGTGACAGTAAAACCTTCTTTTACAGTCTTGTGTAATCGTGTGCGCACATAGCGGTGTATGGACTGTCTGCATTCACTGGGTGTTGTAGAAATGTTTGAAAAGATACGTGTATCAGTGCTTCTTTTTAATTCACCCGAGATAGGGTTGCATCCGTCAAAGCCGCCCAATTTCATGTGCTTTGCATCAAAATCCAAAATGGCTCTTGCTTGTCGTACCTCTTTACCATCCATGGTACGTAGGTGCCAGTTTCCATTAAGGTCATCGAGGTCAAGCGTCTTTGTTTGGGCTGTGAGATAACTGGTACATAATGATACCAATAGTGTAGACATAAGTGTTTTCTTATAAACCATTTATAACTCCCCATATTATATAGTATAATGGAATTTTACATTGAAATGATTAACGGAGTATGTATGAGAACGATTTTATATTTTATTTTAGTCTTATCGCTGGTGCAGTCGACACTTTTTGCTACAGAGATCAAGCTCACAGAGAAACAGGCCAATTATATCGCCCAAAAAGTATGGCAGAATGAAGGTGCAGGGCTTGACAAGTATCTGGTGCATTGGAATGAGGGTGAAGCGTTTGCCTCTGTAGGGATAGGACACTTTATCTGGTTCTCTAAAGGGCATACAGAACGTTTCAGAGAGGTTTTCCCTATGGTACTGTCCTTTATGGAAGAGAGGGGTGTGGAGATGCCTGATTGGCTTGATTCCAAAACACCCCTGCCGTGGGATACCAAAGAAGCATTTTACGAGGCTAAAAGGTCACAGAGTCAAACGTATGTAGAGTTGTTCACGTTCTTGAAACATACCATGCCGGAACAGGCAGCGTTTATGGCACATCGTTTAAGTGAAGCACTGCCCCAAATGCTGGAGACCATAGAAAACCCTGAAAAGAAAGAACGTATCAAAGAACGGTTTAATGAGGTGATGCACAATGAAGACGGCTCGGTCAACGAAAGAGGACTCTATGTCCTTTTGGACTATACCAACTTCAAAGGTGAAGGGACACTCAAGAGTGAACGTTACAAGGGTGAGGGATGGGGACTCCTTCAGGTGCTTGAACATATGGACCCGGATGAACCGAACAGATTGAAAGCGTTTGCCGAGTCCGCCAAAGCCATGTTAAGCAGACGTATCAAAAACTCTCCTCCTGCACGCGGTGAAGAGCGCTGGCGAAAAGGGTGGAATGTACGGCTGGATACCTATTGGAAATAGTTTAGAGTTCGATGGTATGCTTTTTGAATTTGTGCAGTTTTTTTTGGGCTTTATGCAGTAACTTCTTTTGCTTCTTTGATGTTTTACCCAGGAGTCTCTTTTCAAGTTCCCGGCTGTGCGCTATACTTTTCTTCTTAGAGTTAAAGTAATCATGTAGCAGTTTGTTCTGATTCACCATATCATTGAAATCTCCAAGTATGGTTTGCAGTTTTTTACCCTTTTCGATCATCTTTTCGATCTTTTTCTCACCAAAGATATGTTGGAACTCTTCAAGGAGATAACGAAATTTTTTGAGTGATATCCTGATCTTATGCAGTTTTTTCTCACTAAAGTTCTTTTCCAAATCATCGATTCTTTGTATGATCTTCAGGTGTAGATCTTTGATCACCTTTTTTGCGGTTTTTTTTATGGTACCGATCTCATTCTCAGAAGTACGAAGGGTTTCACTCTGCAGAGCATCTTGGTACTTATGAACAAAATCTTCAAACATTTTTCCTCTCAAGATCTCTTCTATGATATGCTGTTCATGCGTTTGCTGTGCTTTAATGTCTTCTTGAATGACATCATGGTTTGTATCTACTTCTTTTAAACGTTCTTTGATGACATCAAGATCACGTTTTCGGTTCGTCTGTGTTGCAAGATCACTTAGGTTTTGATAGAAGTATGCAAGTTGGTCTTGGGGAAATAGAAAGCTGAATTCTTTTAAAAAAGCTCTGGATTTTCTGATATTGACTCTCAGCTGATGCAGGTCTTCTTCCTCATCATGTAAGAGGATACGTTCTTTATAAAAGAGTATAGAGAGAAGAAATTTGTATAGGATGAGACGGAGTGCATCAATGGGAGATAGATTAGGAATAAAATAAGCATCAAGTTCATTCATGTTTTTTGTCTCAAGTGTTTTAAAGACGGAATCATCAAGCAGATGCTTGGTTTCTCTTGCTTTCATGTGTTTTCCTGAGTAAGCTTTTATGGTTTTAATTTAAATACAGAAGGGTCTTCAAACCCTATAAATATATTATAACTGGGCCCATGCTCTCCGGAGATCTGATATTCATGTTTACAATCCATGCCGAGGTTGTTTGCATAGGATGCTATAAGGTCAACGACCTCTTTTTTTTTCGTAATGAATTTAATCACTTTGTCACCCTCATATCCTAAGAAACTCTCAATATAATCGATATCCAGTTCGATTGCGTACTTAATCATGCTCTTCATATTTGGCTGTAACATAGCAATCCTTTTTGATCAATTGTATCATAATTTATCAGAGATACATTTTACTTTAGGGAGCGGACGAGAGAGATATATGATGTCAAGCAACCCCTCATCACAAAAAAGATAAAATTTAAAAAAATATTCAAAAGAGACACTTTATATGTACCTTCAATCTTCCTACTATCTGGATCGTATCTCTAAATATGCAGGATCTAGTGCAGCATTCCTGGTGATTCTTCTTTCTTTGCTGGTAGCTTACGATGCAGCGATGCGTTACCTCTTTTCAGAAGGTTCGATAGCGCTTCAGGAGGTAGAATGGCATCTTTTTGATATGATATTCCTACTGGGGTTGACGTATGCGCTCAAACATGACAAACATGTCAGAGTGGACATTTTTTTTGAGCGTTATTCCAAAGAGAGCAGGGATATTGTACAGATACTTTCCATGCTCTTTCTGGTGATCCCTTTTTCTCTGGTTTTTTTGTCTGATGCTGTGGAGATGCTGATACAGAGCTATCTCCAGCATGAGATATCCAGTGACCCTGGCGGGTTGACACATCGTTACCTGATCAAAGGGGTCTTGGTGCTCTCTTTTATACTGCTTATACTGCAGGCACTCAGTGAAGTACTGAAAGCCTTTGGCAGACTGGAGAGTAAAAAAACATTCCTGCGTATTTTAGGGATCGTTATGCTACTTGGCGGACTTGTCTATGCCGCGGATCACTATGATATGGCCTATTGGGTTGACCCTATAGTGTTAATGTTCGCTTTGACACTGTTCTTGCTCATGGCTGGTTTTCAGGTCGCTTTTGTATTTGCCGGGGTGGCACTGCTTTTTGCTACGATCTCCAATGAAGTAGGGTTGGGCGTACTTGAGATGCTGCCTTACAGAACCTACGGCATCATGGGTAATGCGACATTGATGGCTGTGCCGCTTTTCATCTTTATGGGATTGATACTGGAAAGATCCAAGATGGCAGAAGGCCTGTTACTCTCTATGGGTAAACTTTTTGGCTCGATCAGAGGCGGTTTGGCTATCTCTGTAGTGTTGGTGGGAGCGATACTCGCTGCCAGTACAGGGATCGTCGGTGCATCTGTGGTCATGATGAGTCTCATCGCACTTCCTTTGATGCTTAAACATCACTACTCTCCGGCATTGGCTTCCGGATCCATTGCTGCGAGCGGTACACTTGGACAGCTTATCCCCCCATCTATCATTCTCATCATTCTGGGTGATCAGATGCATTTGTCTGTGGGTGACCTGTTCCGTGCAGCTGTAGTGCCGGGGCTTTTACTGATCGGTCTGTATATCCTCTATATCCTTTTCATCTCATACCTGAACAAAGAGATCGCACCGGCGATTGTCTTAGAGGAAGCATATGGTGAAGTGTGTAGAGAAGCATTTAAAGAGATCATCCCTCCTCTATTGCTCATAGGTGTCGTGCTGGGTTCCATCTTCACCGGTATTGCATCCCCTTCCGAATCGGCTGCTATAGGTGTTTTAGGTGCAATCCTTCTGGCGTGGGGTAAAAAGAACTTCTCGTATGAAACACTTCGCTATACAGCGATAGAGACGGTCAAACTCACCGCGATGATCTTCATGATACTCATCGGAGCCACAGCTTTTTCACTGGTCTTTAACGAACTGGGCGGCGGAGATATGGCGATGGCATTTTTTTCATCTGATGGGGTATTGGGAGACATGGATGATACATGGATGTTCATTCTTATTGCCATGCTGGTTATTTTCCTACTGGGATTCTTTATCGATTTCATTGAGATCGCTTTTGTGGTGGTACCTATTTTGGTACCTATCGTGGCATCTTTGGGTATAGACCCTGTGTGGTTTGCCATACTCATAGCGATGAACCTGCAGGCATCGTTTCTGACACCTCCATTTGGGTTTGCACTTTTTTACCTTAAGGGTGCTGCTGGTAACAAAGTAAGTACCGGAGCCATATACAAGGGTGTCATACCGTTTATAGGATTACAGCTTTTGGCACTGCTGATCATCATCTTGTATCCCGATCTGATCTATCTGTTCGGGAAGTAGATCTGTGGGTGAAAATACAATATTTGGTGAAATATTGTATTTAGGGCTAGAGCCATTTTTTCTTTTTAAAGTATACCAGTGATACAACAGTAATAGTAATGAATACTATCCATAATGTAGGATAGGCCCAGTGCCATTTGAGTTCGGGCATATATTCAAAATTCATTCCATAGATGCCCGCAAGGAAAGTCAAAGGAATGAAAATGGAGGCAAATACAGTCAGTACCTTCATGACTTCATTCATTTTATTACTAACGCTGGATATGTAAATGTCTAATAATCCCGAAAGTATATCCCTGTAGGATTCGATGGATTCTGTGATACGAATGGCATGGTCAGATACATCTCTGAGGTATATATGTGTTTTTTCCTGTATCAGATCACTATCACTGCGGAGCATACTTGCCATCACCTCTCTCAAAGGAGATGTGTTTTTTCTTATATGAATGATCTCTCTTTTAATTTTCTGTATCATGTTGAGTGTATTGATGGTTGATTCGGAATTCAATAGATCATCTTCAATGGACGTAATGACATCATCTAGATCATCGATTAAAATAAAATTCTGGTCAACAATGGTATCTAAAATGGCATAGGCAAGATAATCAGACTGTGCATCTCTGAAACGGCTTTTAGTAGTTTTAATACGTTGTATGACAGGTTGAAAGATATCATCTATTTTCTCTTTAAAGATGAAAACAAAATTTTTGAGGATCAATAGACTTATTTGTTCATAATTGACAGTAAACTCCTCATCCTCTGACAATAGGCATTTGAGCACAATATACAGGTAATTATCATATTCTTCAAACTTAGGCCTTTGATGTGTGTTTAAAACATCTTCCAGAACGAGTTGGTGTATGTCAAACATGCTTCCGATCTTTTCAACAATATCTACATTTGACAGTCCTTCAATGATGACCAAAGTCATCGTATCACTCTCTTTATATTTCAGAATTTCATCGACAGATTCAATGTGTTTCTCTTCCACCTCCTCTTTACTGTAATCAACGATCGTCATTTTGGTTTCTATAGTGTGAACATTACCGACATGAATAAGTGAACCAGGAGGCAGACCTAACTTTTCTGATGCATAGTTTAAAGACTCATACATTGATTCCTACTTTCAAAAGAGATTTTAATGCTTTTACGGCCGTTATGATATATTTTACTTGGATTACTCTTAAGTGGAACTATGAAAGTGTCAGTAGTTATGGTTTTATATTTTGAATAGAAATCGATTTCGGTCATAAGTGATTTATGGGTATGATAATCGTGTAATAAATGAGAAGGGTTAATATGACACCTAGGGAATCGATTAAAATACTGGAAGATAGAATGAATGCGGCTGTGCTGGGACAGGAGCATATTGTTTCAAGACTGATCATGGGCCTGCTTGCTGATGGCAATATACTTGTAGAAGGATTGCCGGGACTGGCAAAGACCAGAGCTGTACGTGCGATGGCAGATGCAATAGAAGGTAAATTTTCACGCATTCAGTTCACGCCTGACCTTCTTCCCTCTGATGTGATAGGTACCCAACTGTTACAGGAAGAGAATGGCAAACAGACATTCCATTTTCATCCGGGGCCAATCTTTGGAAACATCATCTTGGCAGATGAGATCAACCGTGCACCGGCCAAAATCCAATCGGCCATGCTTGAAGCAATGGAAGAACGACAGGTGACCGTGGCAGGAAAAACCTATAAACTGCCTGAACTTTTTATCGTGATGGCCACACAGAATCCTTTGGAGCAGGAGGGAACCTTCCCTTTATCCGAAGCACAGAAAGACCGTTTTTTCATGCATGTGAAGATCGATTATGCGAAGATGGATGCAGAGTTTGAAATGATCAAAATGATACAAGAAGAGCGGTTTAACGCCCCTGCACCCCATGCAAAGATCTCTCAGGAGATGATCTTTGCTGCACGCCGTGAGGTGGCACAGGTGAAATTTAGTGATGCGCTTGGGCATTATATGGTAGAGTTGGTCTTTGCAACACGTTATCCGCTCAGGTACAGTAAACAACTCGAAGTGATGATCGATGTGGGGGTAAGCCCGCGTGCGACGTTGGCACTGACACAGTGCGCGCAGGCCAATGCATGGATGTATGGCAGAGATGAAATGACAGTCCAAGATGTAAAAGCTGTCATCCATGATGTCTTTCATCATCGTCTGGTCATCAGTGAACATGCCCTTCAGAATAAACGAACGCCAGAAGGGATCATAGATATTATCTTAGAACAGGTTCCGTTCCCAACGCGTTAGGTAAAGAGCCGACTGAAAAACGACCCTCTGCCTGCGGGTACCCATGCTTTCTTTGGTCAGAGACAAATATCTTATCCTGCTCTTGGTTTCCAACGGTTGGGTAGCAGTTCGTCCAGGGTCATATAGTCCTTTTCTGAGAGATAGACTTTGGTATGGATATTCTTTGCATCGACCTGAAATAACAATTCTCTGCATCGTCCACATGGCGGTCTGATAGAGTCTGAACTTACAGCAACGATCATTTCGATCTGTGTCTCTCTGTGCTTCAGCATTTCTGCAATCGCCGAGTGTTCGGCACAAAACCCGATGCCACAGGCTATATCAATATTAATACCTGTGTAGATATTCCCCTGGCTTGTCAACAGTGCAGCAGCAACGGATCCTGCAGAATAATGCTCGCTACTTAGTGTATATTCACCGAGTATTTTGTGCGCTTCTTCAATCAATTTTCTTACGCTCACACCATCCCTTTGTCTGTGTAGTTTTTATTTTGTCAGTATATCCAAATATTCGTACGATTTGAAAAAAGAAGAAAATAGAGTTCTTACAGTAAAATACAAACATGGAAAAAGATATAAAAATAGAACTTAAACATACTACGGTGGAAAATCTCAAAAGTTTTTCAGAGATACTGGGAAAAGACATCAACACCATGCTTGAAGAGGCATTGGAAGAGTACTTTGAGTCTCAGCAGCAGAAGCTTATGGAGAAAAACCTCTTTGATGAGAATGCTATGACGAACCTGGACTTCGATGAATTCTGGGATGACCTGGACATTTAGGTGAAAGAAGCACTCAGTAAAGCTTTAGGCCAGGATGTGAAACGTTTGGACCTGCTGCAGCAAGGTCAGATCGGAAGCATATACATCGCCAGTGTAGTAGATCAAAGGTATGTAGTCAAGCATTCTGAAGAGACAGAAAAGCTGGCCATAGAAGCGCGTATGCTTGAGGATCTCTATGAAGCTAAGATCCGTGTACCTCGTGTGATCATCTCCAAAGGACCTTTTTTAGTACTTGAACAGATTGAAACCATTGCTCAGGACAAATCTGCTCAGGAGGTAGAAGCTGCAAAGCTTTTAAGCAGACTGCACTCTGTCACCAATGAAAATCGTATGTATGGCTACTATTACGACACGACCATCGGCCCGTTTACCCAAAAAAATGAGCAAACCCAATACAATTGGACACTTTTCCTGGGACAGATGCGTATCATGCCCATGGCACGACACTGTTATGATATGGGGAAATTACCAAAACAGGTGGTCGACCGACTGGAAGCATTGTGTCGTGACCTCTACAAGCGGATCGATATACGTACCATTTCCCCTTCATTGCTGCATGGAGATGTCTGGAGCGGGAATGTGCTATTTGAAAGAGAGGGGGCTTGTCTGATAGACCCTGCTATCTACTATGGGGACAAAGAGATGGAACTGGCTTTCATACTGCTTTTTGGTACCTTTGGAGAGACGTTTTTTAATACCTATCGGGAACACCATCCTCTCAGCGATGATTTTTATGAAAGCAAGGTACCGCTTTATCAGATCTATCCGATTTTGGTGCATGTGGCATTGTATGGCGGCAGCTATCTAGCAGAACTTGAAGGCATACTCAAAAGGTTGAAGATATGACGAGACGGAAGATAAAATCTACCCTCAAAGAGATCACTATAGCCCTGGTACTTTTGTTTATAGTGAGTCAACTCATCAGTTATATTCGTGCACCTGATCTGGGGTCAAGCCAGTTGCCACAGATTGAAGCAACACTTGTAGATGGCAGTACTTTTATCGTTAAGAAGGGGGAACCGTTACTTATCCACTTTTGGGCTATTTCCTGTCCGGTCTGTAAACTTGAAGCACCCAATATAGAAACGGTATCCAAAGAGCATGAAGTGTTGACTATTGCTGTCAATTCAGGAAGTAATGAAAATATACAAGCGTATATGCAAGAGCATGGATTGCATTTTAAAGTGCTCAATGATACAGAGGGTTTTTGGTCAAAGGCATTTAAAATAGAGGTATTCCCAACAACATTCATTTATGATGCAAAAGGTAAGTTGAGGTTTACAGAAGTCGGCTACACGACAACTGCAGGATTGTTAGCCCGGTTGGAATGGGCAGAATAAGAGAAATACACTACATTATCTTTACTGATGAGCGTTTGTATGTACTTTAGTATAGGAGCGTTCCTCTCCCTTATCAGCGAAGGTATCCACTCTCAAAAAGCATTACCTGTTTAAGTAAATCATACTATAATTTTGACCATGATGTTATAGCCTATATAAGGAAGCAGATGGAACTTTCATCAAAACTGACACTGGAAATGTTAGGTAAACCTTTTTTGCTCGAGAAGCGTATAGAACTGCTCCATGCCATAGAAAAGTATGGCTCGATCTCTAAAGCGGCGAAGGCTGTACCGATGAGTTATAAAAGTGCATGGGAAGCAGTGGATACGATGAACTCTCTTTCCCCGCAGCCGATCGTCTGTAGAGAGACAGGCGGAAAAGATGGTGGCGGTACGACCATTACTGCCTATGGCAAAAGGCTTTTATCAAATTATGCACTGCTTAAAGAAGAACATGATCGTTTTTTAAAAAGGTTATCAGAGGCAACAGATATCCAAAGCGGTGCATTTGAGACCATTGAAAGACTTGCCCTGCAAATCTCTGCACGCAATCAAATACAAGCTGAGGTTGTGTCTGTGGAATCTGAAAATGTGAATGCAAAAATACGCCTAAAGATGAAAAGTGGGCAAGAACTGGTATCTGTCATTACCAAAGAAGCAGTAGAGAACTTGCAGATTGAAAAGCATCAAACGGTTACAGCGATATTTAAATCCAGTACAGTACTACTCTCACGGGACAACGATGCAAAGCGAGCAGAAAATAGACTGAAAGGTACGGTCACAACCATAGACAAAGATATAGAAAATGCCAAGGTAGTCATGGATATAGGCAATCATGACAGTATCGTTTCAGTGATGCCTGTAAGTGTTTTGGAAGGGATGGAAATTCATGAAGGCAGTGTCGTGACGGCTATGATAAAAGCAAATGATGTGATGTTAGGAAGATAAAAATAAGTGAGATATGATCAGTATGGACGATGCGCAGGGTTCTACTGCACCTATCATGCATAGGGAGGAGCAAGTTGTTCTTATGCAGCTCCCCGGATGATCCTCTCCTCAAAATAGGTTTGAAAGAGATGGTTCAAAGCTTCAAGGTCTATAGGTTTTGAAAGGTAACTATCCATACCGGCACTCATATATTTTTCTCTATCTCCCGCAAGTGCATTGGCAGTCAATGCAACGATCGGAATATGTGCTTTATGGTTTTTCCTTTCATAGCTGATGATCTGACCTGTTGCTTCCATACCACCCATGACAGGCATTTCGATATCCATGAATATCAAGTCATACTCATTTTTCATACGCTGTTCAAGTGCCTCTTGTCCATTATTCGCGATGGTGACCTCTATACCGAGTCGACCGAGTACATTGAGTATCAGCTTTTGGTTGATCTTATTATCTTCTGCAACCAGCACATGTACATTTTTAAAGGCAAGATTCTCTTTCTTCTCTGAACTATCCTCTTTATCATTCAGCATTCGAAGTGTTTTTGTAAAGTTCACAGGCTTATAGAGTATCTTATCTATTCGTGATGTGTATCGCTTGAGATTTTTTTTCTGGTCTCCTGTGGATATCACAATGATCTTTGTATCAAGGTCAAGGAACGGTTGAAGTTCGTCATCTCTCTGACGGAATTTATGGTCAATAAAAAGAATATCAGGGAGTTGAGAGGTACCTTTTAATGCCAAGAGTGATTCATCGGTATAACGCTTGATAGTGGCTCCGGTGTAAGCGATATAGGTTTCAAGGTTTTTATTGATATAGTACTCTGTATCGAGATGTGAATTAAGAATACCAACGGTGCAGGCACTCATATCCTCTACTTCTCTTTGTACCGCGCTCTTAGGTTTTTTCAGTGTCAGGGTGAAATAGAAGGTAGAGCCTTCATCTTTGACACTTCGAATGCTCAGTTTCCCTCCCATATGGTCTATGAATTTACCTGATATAGAGAGTCCCAGACCCGTACCTCCGTACTGTCTGCTTGTACTGACATCTGCTTGTGAAAATGCCTCAAATATTTTTCCCTGTTGCTCCTTGGTAAGACCGATACCTGTATCAGACACTTCAAAATTGACGTTTACTTTATCCTCATCCTCAAAGAGCTTTTTGATCGATACACTTACTTCACCGTTTGTAGAAGTGAATTTAATGGCATTACTGACAAGGTTCACGATGACCTGAGAGATCTTCGTAGGATCCCCTATCAGCAGTGTAGGCAGTGTCGGATCCAAAAAGATGTTAAAGTCAATATGGTTTTCAGCCGCTTTGGCCGCATAGGATTCAACCGCTGATTCAAAGGTATCTACCGGATCGAATTCTATGGCTTCGAGTTCTATTTTCTGTGCTTTGATCTTGGAGAGATCAAGAATATCATTGACGATGGTCAGAAGATTGTCGGAACTCTTCTCTATCACTGAAATAAATTCAGCTTGTTCCTCTGAAACATCTGTCTCTTTGAGTAATTGTGTAAATCCAAGAATACCGTTGAGAGGGGTACGTATCTCATGGGACATACTGGCAAGAAAGAGGTCTTTGGTCTGATTCCCGTCTTTAATGGTCTTGAGCAAAAAACGATAGATATGATCCACCTTACCGTTACGGATCAATCTATGAAGCTCATTTTGTTGGTTTTCATTCAGTACCAGTTTGATATCTCTTAAGGTCTCCTCGGAGATCTGTGTATCATTTTCTATCTTGGAAACTAAACTGAAAAGTTTAAGCAGTACAAGCAATAAGATAACTGTTGCCCCTCCATACCATGCCAGAATCTCTCCGTGTTGCGTGACGGTTTCTTTATTGATCGCTTGGATCTGATGACGCAGTAGGGATTGTACTTTGTTGAAATAATCCATTTTTATATCTATCTGGTTTGACCAACCAAGAGGGGAGACTGAGTATCTTCCTGATCTTGATTCATAGGAGATCATGTCGCGTGCTTCAGACATGATAGTGTTGAACTTTTCCACAGAAAGCAGTTCGCTGAGTTTTAAGGCTACGGCACTGTCTGCAAGGGTATAAAACTGGGGTAAGGTATCTTTGTGTATCAATTGCTCCCAAAATTCTCTCTCTTTATCACTTATGCTTCTGGATCCAAGTAAGATAGAAGAGATCAGTATATGTTCCTGTACAGTGTTCTCCTTCAGTGCCGTATACTTTTGGTACATCATCAGATAACTTTTCTTTTCCTCAGACCTTTCTGCAGCAGTAACTTCCTGCACTATCTGGAACAATGGATTAAAGACCTTATCATGGTAGATCTCGCTAGCGTTATCATGTAAATCATCTACATCTCGACGCACCAGTTCTAACGCTTCAGTAGCCTGCTTGATATAGGTACGATAGCGTGTAAACTGATCGTCCTGTTTGGTAAATGCATCAAACTCCAATAGATATTGATCGGTCTTCAACCTTGACTCTTTGAGTTTTTTTAAGTCTTCTTTGTTCTGTGTGACCAGGTAGGTAGCACTCTGTACTCTTTCCTCTATCATATGTTTCATAACTGACTCAAAATGTTTTACAAACGAAGAAACCTCCGCACTGTTCTGTGCCGTTGCATATCTTTGATAAGAGAGATAGGTATAATACGATGTCACTCCTGATATCCCTATAAGGATAAGTATAAGCAGAGTGAGTATTAATTTGTTTTTCAATATCTTCATGTTAATCCTTTTAGCAGCTTCTGCTACGATAAAGTGTTCGTGGTATGAGTATCAATAAAGAGGATTGAGATATAGGTTTGATGGTATTTCTGAGACTATGATTCATAGAAGACCCCTTTATTATTCTTTAAAAGTATTGAAGCATAAAGTGTAGATAGAATTACGTAGAATAGTCCATAGGTATATTCTATTGTGTAGTCTGGCGATCTTTTTTATAAAGACCCATGACTTTCTGCCCTTGTTTCACAACAAGTTTAGCTTTTCAATCTTTTTACCTTCATGGATTATACTCAGTAAAGATTTAAAAAGAGTTATAAGTGATCATTTTAATTTGTGATTGAAATCATTCAGTAGAGAAGATGTCAAATAAAACCATATAGTTTGTCAGTAAAGATCGGGGTTGAAATGATTTAGACCGTGTATAGTAGTGCTTTTATGGGCTACATTAAAACAAATAGAGTAAAATGTCGATACTGATAGAGCAAAGGAAAAAAATGAGCATAGATAGAGTATTGATGGATAGAAGCGGAGGGAAATGTGAGTTGTGCGGTTCTGAAGAGGGACTTACGGCTTACGTAGTGGCACCAAAAGATGAGGCTATTGTGATCTGTAGTACCTGTGCAGCCTCCATAGATGATCCGACAAAGGATGAAAAACATTGGAACTGTCTGCATGACAGTATGTGGAGTACTGAGCCTGCAGTACAGGTCGTGGCATTCAGACTTTTGACTCAACTGGGTGCACAGGACCAGCTTGACATGATGTATCTTGAGGAGGATGTAAAAGCATGGGCAGAGGAAGGTTTAGCCACTGAAGCACAAGAACCTACACGTGATGCCAATGGTACGATCTTGCAAGAGGGTGATTCTGTGAGCATCATCAAAGACCTTCCGGTAAAAGGTGCAGGTTTTACCGCTAAGCAGGGAACGACTGTGAAAAATATCCGCATGGTACCGGGTGACCCTACCCATATACAAGGTCGTGTGAACGGGACAATGATCTTTATCATTTCGGCATTTTTAAAGAAACTGTAGTATTTTTTGTTGATATCACTATAAGTTACATAACAAACCAATAATTTAAGACGTTCAATAAGGATACACCATGATGAGGATCATTAACTATTTTATAGAGAATAAAAGTCTTAATTATGTATTGCTCATTTTTATCCTTTTTTTAGGCATAAACTCTTATTACAATATCCCCAAAGAACTTTTCCCTGAAATCGCCTTGGATAAGATCGCGATCAGGGGTGCTTATGCAGGTGCCAGTGCTGACAATCTTGATAAAATGGCAGTGCGTGATATCGAAGATGAACTGGGCAACATACAGGGGATAGAGAAGATCGAGACCGTGATCAAATCAGGTACTTTTTCTATCGTTCTTGATCTCAATGATGGCGCAGACAAAATAGATGCTCTCAATAAAGCCAAAGATGCCATCGCACGCAGCCGACAATATCTTCCTTCGGATATGACCGAACCAACGGCAGAGCTGCTGATGCACAACCGGCCGCTTATCAGACTTTCTCTCTCCTCTGAGCATATGACCAAAGGCCAATTGATAGAAACGGCCAAAGAGGTAAAATCCAAAATTGCCAGAAATCCTTATGTCAGTGAAGTACAGATCTACGGTGATGCAGATCAGGAGGTTTCCGTACAGATCAATGAAGAGGCTGTAAGAGCCTATGGTTTGGACCCGGCTACGCTGATCGATGCCATCTCAAAAACCTCTTATATCTATCCCATAGGGGATATCAAGCAAAGTGGCAATTATATTTTCCTCTCTACAGTACACGGTAAAGACAACAAAGAAGAGTGGGAATCAGCACTGATTAAAATAGGAGAGAAGCAGGTGAGGCTCGGTGATGTTGCCCAGGTCGACATCACTTACCCTCAAGATACAACACTTTCGACGTTTAATGGACGGAACAACATTACCTTGGTCATCTCAAAAGGGCCTGAGGGAAATGCGATACATATTTCCAGAGACCTGCAAACCTATGCCAAAGAACAACTCTCCAAAGAGTTCCCGGATGTCTATTTTGATTTTTACCAGGACAGCTCAAAACCCGTCGAAGACCGGCTCAATACGGTCATATCCAACCTGATGTTTGGACTGGTTCTGGTATTCCTCTCTATGGCATTGCTGATCAATGTGCGTATCGCATCTATTGTGGCGATGGGTATCCCTATCTCTTTTGCCATAGGGATCATGTTCCTTTACTTTACGGGGTACTCTATCAATATTGTTTCCCTGCTTGGAGGGCTGATCGTCATCGGTATCGTGGTAGATGATGCGATCGTTGTTTCTGAGAACATCCAGCGTCATCTCAATGAGGGTATGGAGAGAAAAGAGGCTGTCTATCAAGGACTCAAAGAGATGGTATTACCTGTAACTTTGGCAACATTGACAACCATCGCTGCTTTTCTTCCTCTGTTCATGCTCACCGGAGAGATCAAAAACTTCATTATTCTTATTCCTATTACCGTGATCATGATCCTTTTGGGATCTCTTCTTGAAAGTTTTTTCTTTCTACCCTTACATGCGGACGAGTTTCTCAAAAAGCAGAAGAACTTTATCAATTGGGAACCCCTGCAGGAAAAGTATGAAGCGTTACTGCATCTTGTGATCCGTTTTAAATATATCTTTTTATTTACTTTTGTCATAGTAATACCTATTTTGACCGTACTCACGATCAAGATGCTCAATTTTCAGTTTTTCCCTGGTTTTGATGGTAACTATCTCTATATTACAGGGAAAAGCAATATGGATACGACCATTGAAGAGACAGATAAGATAGCCAAAGAGTTGGAAAAGTATGTACTTTCAAAAAAAGAGACCTACGCACTTAAATCCACTTCTACCGTTGTAGGGTACAGAAGGTCTCTTGCCGGTGCAGATGAAAATGGAGACAATATGCTCTATATCACGATGGAGCTTTATGATATGGAGCCTCAAAGTTTCATTGATGCCTATATCAATCCTATTTTGAATTTTAGTTTTATGTTCAACGATCCTGAAAAGATCAGAAAGAAACATACCTATGACCTTGCACAGGATCTGCGAAAAGAGATCGCTCCTATGATGAAAAAGTATCAGCTTGAAGAGCTTGGAGTCCTTGAAGACAAACCCGGCCTGATCAAAAATGACATAGAGATCAACCTTTCGGGCAAAGACGCTGAACAGATCGTAGACGCCATGACAAGGATTGAAGAGGAGCTTTCAGCCATTCCGTATGTGAAAGATGTAGGGAACAATGCACAGCTTGGAAAGATGGAGTACAAGTTGCGTATCAATGCCTATGGTGAACAATTGGGCATGAGTGAAGTAGGCATAGCACAGACCCTTTCGGGCTATTTTCTTGACAGCCGCAAAGCGATGACCTTTAGTCAGAACGGTGTCATGGAGATCAGAACAAAATCCATAGTGAAGGATGCTGAAAAAACCTTAATGAACTTTATGATCCCTACACCATCTGGAAGCGTGGTAAAATTGACCGATGTTGTGGATATCGAAAAGGTCCAGGCGTATGAAAAGATCGAAAAAAGAGATGGCAATACAGTCAAGTCTGTCTTTGCGAACATAGATAAGAAAAAGACGACGGCTGTGGATGTGCTTAAGAAGATCAGGCCTTTGCTTGATACGATCCGGGATGAAGGCATTGATGTCAGTCTTTTGGGAGAACAGGAAAAGAACCAGCAATTTAAAAATGATATGATACGCTCTTTGATCATCGCAGTCTTTTTGATCTTGATCACACTGCTTTTTATCTTTCCTAAGGTCCGTTATGCATTGATGGTCATGTCGGTCATACCTTTCAGTTTACTGGGTGCACTGGTAGGGCACATGCTGATCGGGATCAACCTTTCCATGCCTTCGGTCATAGGTATGTTGGGGCTCGCCGGGGTTGTGATCAATGACGGTATCATTATGCTTGATTTCCTGCATGGCACGCATAATGCAGAGACATTCTATGAAAGGGCAAAGCTAAGGCTCCGTCCCATTTTGATCACTTCGATCACTACATTCCTTGGACTCTTTACCCTGATCTTTTATGCAACAGGACAGGCAGTGATCCTTCAGCCTATTGCTATCTCGATAGGATTTGGTCTGATCTGGGGTACGGTCTTGAACCTCGTTTACCTGCCGTCATTATATGCCGTGGTCAATAAGATCCAACCGGTAAGAGAGAGTTAGAGTGTTTTTGGCTCCGTCTCTTCTTTTGTAAATTCATTTTGTTTTTTTTGGGATTCCTTGTTTTTGATATGCAGGTCCATTTGTGGGAAAGGTATCTCAATATGGTGTTTGTTGAGCGTTGCATAAATGAATTTCAAGAAATCTGATTTTGTCCCCGAAGGTTTCAGGGTTGATTGTCCTCTGACCCAGACAATAAGTTCGTAATCTACTGAACTTGATCCCATAGCGGTCATCCAGATCAGAGTAGGATATTTAGCATTTTTTTTCACATAATTGATATCACTGCTTCTCAGCTCTTCCAGGATCACTTTTTCCACTTTGTCATTGCTGGTTCCATACGCAACAGAGAAGGGGATATGTATACGTCTGATATCATTCTCCAACGTCCAGTTGATGACATTGTTTTGGATAAAAGAGGAGTTGGGGATGACGACATCAATGTTGTCATTGGTCGTAACGGTGGTTGAACGCATTCTCATATCACTGACCGTACCCCGGATGGTATCTGATATCTCTATATAATCTCCCAAACGGATAGTACGTTCAAACATCAAAATGATACCCGCCGCAAAATTGGAAACAAGTGTTTGGAGACCAAAACCGATACCGATAGAAAGTGCCCCTGCAACCAGTCCAAGATTGGAAAGATCCAATCCGATACTTTTCAGTGCAAACAATAATGTGATAAATACAAGAATATAATAGCCGGCATTGGAGATCGCTTTTGCGGATGAAATTGAGATCTTTTCACGCTGTGTAGCGAGATTAAGGATCTTCCGTTTGTAGAATGCAGCGATCATAAATCCAAAAATTATGATCAAAATGACTTTGAGAATATCGAGGGTTGAAATACCCCTTTCATTAAAGACAAAAAGGGCTTCTGTGAGCTTGCCATAGGTGAAATCATAGATACTTTCAGCACTCTGCTCTACATTGGAGAGTGCCAGTGCCACATTGCCAGCCACTTCTTGGAATACTGTTTTGAGAATAGTGCGCTTGATTGTATAGTAGTCAATGAGGTCCGGTGTGAGTCTCTGCAATGCTTCTGTATCCGAATTGAAAAGGTCGAGGGCTTTTTGGGTCTCTTTTTTTTGTAGATAAGCCAGAGAAAGCATGAGGGTTTGATCGATCTTTGTGGTGATGAGACTCATCATATCCATATCGTTGCGAAGAAATTTTTTACTTAATGCATCAGAGATCGTTTCACGAACGATCAGTTCACGTTCTTTTGACAGTTTGAGTGCAACGGCTTCCTGTTCTACGGGAGAAAATTTTGCATTGATCCGGGTGAGTTTTTTTTCGAGAGCCGGAATATCAAAGATAACCTGGTCCAGTTTCTGTTTGAAGCGCTCTTCTCCCTGGATCAGTAATTTCTCATAGGCTTGTATCGTTTGTTTCTGATGGTCTCCTTTAAGCTTATAAAATGCATACTGCAACTGGTATAGCAGCAGGTTTCTTTTATCTTCAACGGTAATGTCATTGATGCTTTTTTTCAAATAATGACGTTTGGATTGCATAGCAGATTGTTCTTTTTTTAACGTATCGATCGTTGCATACATATCGGTAAGTGCATTAAGATAGGATTCATAGTTTTCACTGCTGATATTTTCATCATCAGGCAGAAGTGAATCTGGCATAGGATCTACCTTCAGGGTAAAGGAGAGCATATTTTCAAGTTTTCCCAAGATCATACGCTCAGTAGCGATGCGTTCTGTATCTTCTTTTGTTTGATTCTGCTCTGATGTTTGTGCCGTTTCAATACGCTTTGCGATCTCTTTATAATAGTTTATGGTATTGTTGCCGTCATAGAGTTTTGTATCTATTTCAGCAGAGCACAAAGAGAGAGATAGAGACAACAGTAGTAGGAATGATTTCATGGAAATGTCACTTTTTTTCAGATTATAACATATCTGTGACGGGAAGATTCATCGAATCATCTTCTCTTTATAAATGAGATGTAAAAGGTCAAGAAGTATGCTTTATGATAGTATACTCATAGACATATCATTTTGAGGAGTTTACATGTACGACATTCTTTATATCGGCGGTGGTCTGAACTATGCAGGGGCCATTGTGGCTTCGAAAGAGGGGTTTAAAGTGGCGCTGGTCGAAACTTCACTGGGGCATTTGGGTGGTACCTGTCTGTATGAAGGGTGTATCCCTTCTAAAATGTTCTTGCATCATGCCAATACCGTACGTCAAAGTAAAGAGAGTGTGTTTACAGGGAAACTCGTACTGGATATGCCGACACTGACAGCCCAAAAAGATGAGCTCATCGCCAGTGCATCCGAATCCATAAGGGCACAATGCAAAGATGTGGAGCTGATCGAAGGTAAAGGCAAGCTCATCGCACCGCACAAAGTGGAGGTGGAAGGGAAGATCTATGAAGCAGAGCATATTGTCATAGGGACAGGGTCTTCTCCTTTCATACCAGAAGGTATAGCGTATGACGGAAAGGCGATCATCACCAGCACAGAGCTGCTTGATCTGCAGAAACTGCCTGACAATATAGCCATCTACGGGGTTGGTGCCATCGGTTTGGAGATGGCCAGTTTCTTTGCATCTGCAGGTGTAGAGGTGACACTACTCTCCCGTCATGAAAGGCTCTTGGGCCATGCACATCCGATGATACAAGAGGCCATGGCCAAAGAGCTTGAAAAGCAGGGGATCACCTATCTGACTGGCCATGCCGTTTCCAAAGCTGAAGCTACAAACAGAGGCGTACATATCACTTTTGAGAATGGCACATCGGGCGAGTATGAGCAGATGCTTGTTGCTACCGGACGTCAGCCCAATACGGATGTGGTCGCAACCGATGAGATCGCTGTAAAGAGAGGGATAGAGACAGATGATTTTTTTCAAACGAGTCTAAAAAAACATTTTGCGATCGGTGACTGTAACGGAAAAATACAACTGGCCCATGCGGCAAGAGCCCAAGCTTTGAACGTGACGATGCGGATCATGGGCAAAAAACCACAGAAACTGAACCTTGATCATGTGGTAAGGTTCATACATACCTTGCCTATGAGTTATGCAACCGTGGGACAAAACAGACAGAGACTCGAAGAAAAAGGCATAGAGTTTCAAGAGAGTAGCGTCATGCTGAGCCAATTTAAACCTGCTGCATTCCACCAGGCGGGGAACGGTGTAATGGTCGTCTATGCAGATACGTCAGGGCTCATACTGGGTGCAGAGATCTTTGCCCCTAATGCCGAAGAGCTCATTCCACCTGTGGCTATGGCCCTTGCAGGCGGGATGACGGTTTCGATGGCACAGCAGACCATTATGGCGCATCCTACGTTTTCTGAAGCACTCGAAAGGAGTTATTTCAGAATAGGATGAAAAAGCAAAGCATTACAACCCCTTCATCACAATTTCAAAGAGGTAGTCCACTTCATGATCTTCCAGGAACACTGTTTTTTTACTCTTAAAAAAGTCCAGTACTTTTTTGGTAGGCAGTGCAGGTGTGTAGATACATACCGGGTGTGCCGGGATGAACGACTGCATGAGGGCGATCTCTTCTTCTATACGGGTTTCACAGATATAGCAGTGTTCATCATGATGCAGTCTGCCTTCATGTTCGAGCAGTGTGATGTAAGATTCACAGACGATACGTTTAGGATTCTGTTTATCCCATTTTTTGGCTGCAGAGAGAAGAAGATCGAAGTAAAATGAGTCTATCTCTTCTGCATCTTTGAGATGCGGTTCAAAGCGTTTGATAAAATTGTGCCAGATCAGAAGTCTGTTTTTGTCAAAGAGCCAGGGAAAGCCCATATGTGAGAGTGAGCGCAGTCTGGGAAGAAAACTGCCCCCTTCACCTTCCACTTCGAAATCTATCAGGTTGCCAAGCTGTAAAATGGAGTGTCGTGCACCAAAAAAACGGTAATAGGTTCTTACTTCCGTAGGACTCAGCACAAGTGCTATGGTGTCTTCATTTTTTGCTTTTCTGACAGACAGTATAAAACCTTTGATGGTAATTCCTTTAATTTTTTGCCTAAATTATAGGCAAAAGCATGTTAAAATATCCAAATATCGCCCTTTGTAGGGTAGAGTTGGTAAACTAAGCTTAACAACCTTTTGGCTATAATCCCTCCAATTACGAGGAGCACTGTATGATGCTCCGATGATATTATTTTTAAGGTTGGTATTATGCAAGATTTATTTACTTCTTTTAAGGATAACTGTGGATTTGGGCTTTTAGCATCTATCGACAATACTCCGTCACACAAAAACTTAGAAGATGCCATTACTTCATTATCACGTATGATGCATAGAGGGGCTATTGCAGCAGATGGTAAGACAGGAGACGGTTCAGGTCTTTTGCTTTCTCTTCCTAAATCATTTTTCAACAAAGAAGCAGTAGCTCATGGAGTAGAATTACCTGAGACGTATGCGGTAGCGATGGTTTTTTCAAACAATGAAACAGATTTTGATGTGATCACCAGAGTATGTGAGAACAATGACCTTAAAGTGCTTTATACGCGTACAGTACCTGTAGATAGCAATGCACTGGGTGAACAGGCACTTATATCACTTCCTCGGATCAAACAAGTATTTGTTGCACCTGAATCTGCTGTGGCTGCAAATAGATTTGAGGCATTGGTCTATCTTTCCCGTAAAGAGATAGAAGCTGAGCTCATAGAAGACCCAACCTTCTACATTCCATCATTTTCAACATCAGTGATCTCTTACAAGGGACTGGTGATGCCTACGCACATTAAAGAGTTTTATAAAGATCTTGACAATAAAGATTTTGAAATTTCATTTTGTCTTTTCCACCAACGTTTCTCGACCAATACACTTCCTCAGTGGAAGCTGGCACAGCCTTTCAGAATGATAGCTCACAACGGTGAGATCAACTCTGTCACTGCCAACAGATTTAACGTGGCAGCAAAAATGGCTGCAGTCAAATCAGAGGTGTTTACGGATGAAGAGATGACAAGACTTACGAATGTCATACAAAATGATATGAGTGACTCGGCAAGTTTAGATAACTTCATGGAGTTTTTGCGTGTGAATGGTGTAGACTTTTTTAAAGCAGCACGTTCTTTGATCCCTGCACCTTGGCATAATGCACCACATATGGATTCTGATCTTAGAGCATTTTATGAGTATGCAAGTACCTGTTTTGAACCTTGGGACGGACCTGCAGCGGTCAGTATGACAGATGGACGTTATATTGGTTGTGTTTTAGACAGAAACGGATTGAGACCTTCAAAATATATCAGAACCAAAGACAACAGACTGCTTATCTCTTCTGAGTATGGTGTACTGCAGATCCCTGAAGAGGATATTGCTGAAAGAGGAAGACTTCAGTCGGGTGAAATGATGGGGATAGATCTCAAGCACGGAAAAGTACTTAAAACCGGTGACATCGATGACTATATCAAAGCGGCCTATCCTTATAACAAATGGCTGAATCAAAATATGAGTTATCTGCAGGAGCATGTACCCAATACTGAAGTGCCGAAATCTTCGATCGAGTATGGCAATATGGAAGAGAGACAGCGTTACTTTAATTATACGCTTGAAGTACTCAGAGAAGTGATCAAACCTATGATCGCTGAAGGCAAAGAGACAACAGGTGCCATGGGTGACGATACTCCTATCGCAGCTTTCTCAACAGAACAGCGAAATTTTACGGATTTCTTCAAACAAAAATTTGCACAGGTTACCAATCCTCCTATCGACCCGATCCGTGAAAAAACGGTTATGAGCCTCAATACAGGTTTTGGTGAAGTCAGAAACGTGCTTGCAGATGATGCAGAACATGCAAAGAGATTGAAAACAGTACTTCCAATGATGTCTGCGGAAAAATTTCATATTCTTCAGGAGTTTGGAGATGAGGACAATGAGAAGTACGATCCTGCTTACAAAGTAGGAAAATATGATACAACTTATACGACAGACCTCAAAGCGAGTCTGGATACCCTTGTTCAAAAGGTTATCACAGATGTCAGAGACAACGGTATAAGAACTATTATCCTGGATGACAGAAACCTTGATCAAGATACTAAAGTCATTCCAATGCTTATGGTGATAGGACGTTTGAGTCAAGAACTTTTAAATGCAAAACTCAGACACTTGACCAGTATGGTGGCTGCCACAGGTGAAGTATTTGACCCACACTCTGCAGCAACCATGATCGCATTTGGTGCAGCGGCTATCTTCCCTTATCTACTTTACTATACAGTAGCGGAGCTTCATGAAGGTGATGAAGATATTCAAGTAGTTCTTAAAAGATTCAGAAGAGCGATGGGTGCAGGACTGATGAAGATCATGTCAAAGATGGGGATCTCAACACTCTCTTCTTACCGAAACTCAAGACTCTTTGATGTGATCGGGTTGAGTCAAGAAATTGTACAAGATTGTTTTAGCGGTACAAAAGGACTTTTACCTGGTCTTGACTATGCAGATATCGATGCACGTCTTACGGCTAATCATCAACGTGCTTTTACTTCTGATTTTGAAGGTCAGAAAAATGTACTCTACAAAGGCGGATACTATAAATATAAAAAAGGTGAAGAGTTCCATGACTTCTCACGTCCGACCATCGCTGCGATGCAAAAAGCCTCAGAAAGCGGCAAAGCTGAAGATTATGCAGAGGTAAAGAAGCTTGTCAATGGTCGTGACAAAAAATTCATACGTGATTTCTATGAACTAAAAAGTGACAGGGAACCGATCAGCATCGATGAAGTAGAGCCGCTCAGTGAGATATTTAAACGTTTCTCAACCGCTGCAATGTCTATGGGGTCTATTTCTCAAGAGGCACATGAGACACTTGCTGTTGCTATGAACACTATCGGTGGTAAATCCAACTCAGGTGAGGGAGGAGAGTCCCCTTCCCGTTATGGTACAGAGAAGAACTCTGCCATTAAACAAGTGGCATCAGGACGTTTTGGTGTAACACCGGAGTACTTAAGATCTGCGACAGAACTTCAGATCAAAGTGGCACAGGGAGCAAAGCCGGGTGAAGGCGGACAGCTTCCGGGAAGCAAAGTAAGCCCGCTGATCGCGGAACTTAGATTTACAAAGCCGGGGGTGACATTGATTTCACCACCGCCTCACCATGACATTTATTCTATTGAAGATCTGGCACAGCTTATTTTTGATTTGAAACAGGTCAATCCGAATGCAAAAGTGGCAGTAAAACTTGTTTCTACTGCCGGTGTAGGGACCATTGCCGCAGGTGTTGCAAAAGCCTATGCAGATAAGATTATTATTTCTGGTAGTGATGGTGGTACAGGTGCTGCACCTATTGGTTCTATCAGGTTTGCAGGTAACCCTTGGGAGCTTGGACTGATAGAGGCGCATAATGCACTCAAAGCTAACAACCTGAGAGGTCAAGTAACAGTTGAGACAGACGGTGGACTCAAAACCGGACTGGATGTTGTAAAGGCAGCGATACTCGGTGCTGAACAGTATGCATTTGGTACAGGCGCCTTGGTCCTTGTCGGGTGTATTATGCTAAGAGTATGTCACCTTAATACCTGTGGTGTAGGTGTAGCTACACAGGATGAACACTTACGTAAACGATTTACGGGTAATGTGCAAAAGGTGATTAATTACTTTACGCTTATGGCGGAAGAAGTGAGAGAGATCCTTGCAGAACTTGGATATCGATCTCTTGAAGAGATTATTGGGCAAAATCACTTACTTGAAGTCATAGATGATGCATTTGCCAAGAAGTTTAACTTTGAAGAGTTACTATATAAACTTGATGGCGTCAATACATGCCAAGTGCCGTTTAACGAACCATATGATCAGAATGAATTTGAAAAAGAGATCATTGAAGAGCTTAGAGCAACGATCGAAGATCCATCTACGCCTATCGTGATCAATAGAAAGATCACAAACCTGAACAGAAGTTTTGCTACAAGAATTTCTGGTGAGATAGCTGCAATTCACGGAAATGCAGGATTACCTGATGGTACGATCACGCTTAATATGAAAGGTACCACAGGACAATCTCTCGGTGCATTCATGTCTAAGGGTATCAATATTAATGTTGATGGTGCCGGTAATGACTATATCGGTAAAGGTATGAACGGCGGTCAAATCGTTATTAGTGCTGATAATGCGGGTAGTGAATTTGCACTTGGCGGTAACACTTGTCTGTACGGTGCAACGGGCGGAACACTGTATGTGCATGGTAAAGTAGGTGAACGTTTTGGTGTTCGTAACTCCGGTGCTACAACAGTGGTAGAAGGTACAGGAGACCACCCTTGTGAATATATGACAGGCGGTACAGCGGTCATTCTTGGAAAAACTGGTGTGAACTTCGGTGCAGGTATGACAGGTGGTAAAGCATTTGTCTATGATACCGAAGGCGGGTTCTATGAAAAAGTGAATCTGGAGCTTGTTGAACCGCTCCGTATCGATACGGATGAATGGGATACTGAAATGTTTGAGCTGAAAGCGCTTCTTAAAGATTATGCAGAAAAAACAGGATCCAAGAGAGCAGCACACATTTTAGAGAATTTCAGAACTGAGATCAGAAAGTTCTGGATGGTTGCACCAAGAGGTGTAAAACCAACAATAGCAGCCGAAAAAAGAGGCGAGTAAAATAAAAGTATGACTGACTTTATCAAAGCCTGCATCAAAGCTAACGAAGAGATAGCAAGTGCATGCAAAGACGGCTTTGATACTTCCTGGTTTGAAAAGACCGAAGTGGGTGCAGGTGGTGACGTGAGTTCTAAACTTGATCTTTTTGCCGAAGAGATATTTGTAAAGCACTTAAGTGTTTTTGGACAGATAGAGTCTGAAGAGAGCGGTATCATAGGTGAGGGTGAAGAACAGATCATCATAGATCCCATAGACGGCTCGGCCAATGCTCTTTCCCTTTTTCCCTTTTACGGTACCTCTGTTGCAAAAGTGAACGCTGAAGGTATTTTGGATGCTGCAGTGGTCTGTAATCTTGCCAACAGGGATATCTTTTTCAAGTCTTCTACGAGTCAAGTACAACAGGGCAAACTTTTTTCAGATACATTTCATGACCCGCATAGCAGTGAAAAGGCTGAAATAGGACTTTTTGAAAAGGCATATGCCAACCCGGGGTTGGTTGCATTATTGGACCAAGAGAAGTTGAAGTTCAGATCTCCTGGGGCTATAGCCCTCTCATTGGCGTATGCCCATACGGTGAGTTATGTACTTTTTATGGGGGAGTTTCGAATTTACGATTTTGCCGCAGGTTTAGCACTTTGTGAAGGCTTAGAAGTAATTGTTGAGGCGGATTATGTTATAGTATCGAAAGAAAAAAGCATAGCCAAGAAAATAGAATCATTAATAGATCAATTATAGGCATGCAGGAGTAAGAATGTTTGGAAATATTTTTAAAAAAGCCTCAACAGGATCAACACAAGAGACACTGAACCAGTGGATCAAATGTCCAAAATGTACCTCTTTGATGTATTATAAAGAGGTAGAAGCCAAGCAAAATGTATGTCCTAAATGTAACCATCACTTCCGAATCTCTGCTGAAAAGCGTATAGCCTCTATTGTGGATGAAGGATCTTTTGTAGAATATGACGCTACTTTGGCACCTGTTGACCCCTTAAAGTTCTCAGATAAAAAGACGTACAAAAAACGTATAGAAGAAGCCAAAGCGCAAACGGGTAAAACCTCTTCTGTTATGAGCGGTTCTTGTACGATCGGCGGTCAGCCCGTTGAGATCGCTGTATTCGATTTCTCATTTATGGGCGGTAGTTTAGGTTCAGTTGAAGGTGAAAAGATCGTCCGCGGTATCAACAGAGCGATAGAAAAAGAGTGTGGATTTATCATCGTTTCTGCTTCAGGTGGTGCACGTATGCAAGAGAGTACCTACTCGCTGCTTCAAATGAGTAAAACCTCCGCAGCACTTAACAGACTGCACCAGAAAGGTTTGCCTTTTATCTCTATTTTGACAGACCCTACGATGGGTGGTGTCTCTGCATCTTTTGCTATGCTGGGTGATATCATTATGGCCGAACCGGGTGCGCTTATAGGATTTGCAGGTCAAAGGGTGATCAAACAAACTGTAGGTGTGGATCTTCCTGAAGGTTTCCAGCGTTCAGAATTCCTGCTCGAACACGGACTCATCGATATGATCGTAGATCGTCCTGACATGCATCAAACACTTTCTGACCTGTTCAAACTTTTTAACAAGAGGGCAAGTTAAAATACACGTATGATCTATGCACTGGTTGACAAAGAGACACTTAAGCAAAGGGGTGTCTCTTTACAAATACTTCTTCAACATATCTCTACCTTCCCCAATATACCTATACTGCAATACCGTAATAAATGGGCCACACTGGAAGAAAAAAAAGAAGATATGGAGATCATCCGGGCACACTATAATGGGATACTCATCATCAATGATACCATTGAACTGATCGATTATGCGGACGGCTTACATCTCGGACAAGAAGATCTTCGGGAGTACAGTCATGATCTGAAAGAAGCCGTAAAGCTGGTACGTCAAAAGATAGGGACAAAGATCCTGGGACTCTCAACACATGATAAAGAAGAGATACTGGAGGCAAATACTCTGGACCTTGACTATATAGGTTTAGGGGCCTACAGGGCCACGGCGACGAAAACTGAAGCCAATGTCGGAGGAGAAACACTCCTTGAGGCCGCTACATACTCCAAACATCCGGTGGGTATCATAGGCGGTGTACGTATGGATGATAGCTTTGAGACGCCTATCGTCTATAAAGTAATAGGAAGCGGACTCTACAACGGCTTAAAGTAATGGGCGAGAAATTTTTTTTCAAAGAGATACTTTTGGGTGTGCTTAATGTAAAGAAGAGAGCCTCCTAACCTAGTTAGTGATATAATGCATTAAAAAAAGAAGTGAGAAGTAGACTATGGCAGAAAAAGATGAGAATTATGCATTTCCATGGGGATTTCATTTAGGAGATCTACACAAAGGAAATGAGACTATTCCTTTATATACGCTCAGCAGTGACGGCGGATTTTGCCTCTTGTATGATCATGCCTCTGAAGCAAAAGCTGACAAGCTACTGGAGAGTCTTTGTTTGGAATTGCTCTCTACCATGCCCCATGAGAGTTTAAAGGTCGATCTTTTTGATTTTGGTAGAAAGAAGTTCTATAATCTTTCGCCCTTACAGTATGTTCAGCTCTATAGAACTGCATATGATACTAAGATGATGTCAGCACTTTTTGAGGAGCTTGAAGAGACCGTTATCTCCCGTCATAAAGAGTTACTGTGCTGCAACAGACCTACCATCAATGAACATAATCAAAAATCTAAACTGAAAAAGATGTATCATCTGGTATTGATCAATTTGGAAAACTTCCCTACTGAAGAACTCGAATTAAGAAGAATCAAAAATTTTGTGGAATCAGCTGTCCAGGCGGGTGTCTATATCATTGCATTTGGGAATCAAAAGATAGAAGAGAATGAAAGTCAAACCATACAGACCATTTTGGAGCATTTTAAGAAGCTAAGAGTCACAGAAGGCGAGTTTGACATTACCAAAGAGATCTTTGAATTTGTTGAACTTCTGGAAGATCATGATTTTAAGTCACTGGATCTTGATAAAGGTTCTCTCATGCAGAAAACTCTTACCAATGCAGACATTGAAGGTCTCATCAACCCCGAGAATATCAAACTAGAAGAGAATACAAAAGTCAAATAACAGGTTTCTTTGTGTCGGTTGATAGATACTGATACAAAGAGATAATAGATAAATGAGCTTTAAAACAGGAGTAGCGTAACGATGGGTGATGAAGAGCTTTTAACTATTGAAGATGACAAGAATCGAAAACTGTTTTATCGTTTCACACCTGCAGCTTTAATTTCAAATTTTGTGCCCTTGATCGTTATCCTGGATGAGGAAACAACACACTTTGAACACAAGATGTGGAATGTACTCACACCCCTGGGGCATTTCGGATCTGAAAACAAAGATCTCCTACAAACGCTTATAGAGCAAATCGCCGAAGAGTATGAATGTGAAGACCATATCTATCTATATGGAAGGGGAATGGACGGCTATGGGGCTATTTTGCACGGTATTTTATGCGGGGCCAATGCGGTCTATGCACATGCACCTCGCATAAGACTAGAAGAGACAAAGGGTGCAGATACACTCTCTCAAGAAAATGATCTAACCAATTTTTTAAATGCTACCGATACGTTTCCTGTTTTTTACCTGCGTGAGGATGAAAATGATCCGGAAGATGAAACAGCATATTTTGCAGATGCCTGTAAAAAACATGGGATCAAAGTGTATCTGGACTTTTGTCCAAAGTCAGAAGATGAAACACAGGTCATCAAAGAGGTTTTAGGTTTCTTTGAACGGATGGCTTCTGAAGGATAATGAGGACTCTTAATGAATAATGATGTAGACTTCTACAAAAAAGGATCTTTATGGATATGAGTATGCACATGGAACCGATCAATCTAGTGAAGTCATTGAACGGTACCTATAAACAGGCTGATAAAGAGATGGTCGTAGAGCTACTTAACGCCTATAAGGAAAAGAATAACTGTAGCTATAAACATGCATACGATATGATGGTTGAGGGAAATCCATCCTACTCTGCATACACCGCATGGAGACGTAAGTTAGCATCCGGCCAAGCCCTATAAACATGTCTTGACGATCTTCTCTCCAAGGCTGTTCGCCGCTTGGTGCATCTCCCACCAGTATGCAAGCTCACGTGCCTCATTTGACTCTTTGTTGTTCATTATTTTCTCGAAAGTGTCACTATCTAAACCTTCGATCTCTGCAGACAACTGTGCCACACAGTCAACAAGAAAGTCATAATCATACGAGTTTGCACACTCTTGTACCTCTTCTGGCACCTTTTTCCCTTGTGATACGAGTAGATAAACATATAGCTGACAGTTCCTGCGCAATCGTAGTTCTTTGTTAGAGGGATTCATGATCTGCTATCCTTTTTAAACATTTAAATGATCTATTTTTTGTTACTTTACCCTAGTAATGTTAAAGTTGCTTGAAGAGATTTGAAAACAGTTATTTTTTGATGATCAAGAAGAGTTCTTGAAATTCTCTTTATTACTTTAAAACCTTATGAAGTTATATATTTTATGAGGTTTCTAAACTATATGTATCTTTCAGCCTATTTCTTCTATACATTGATATAATTTGACTAAAACACTCAAATTAAATTTTTTCGTTAGAATAAAAAAACAAATATACAAGTAGGAGTAATAATGCCATTTTTTGACCCTTTAGAAAGACAGCTACGCTCAGTGATCCAATGGGATACAGATCATGAAGATGCATTGTTTTATAGGTGGAGCAGTAATGGTGATGAGATAAAGAATGCATCAAAGCTTATCGTAGGCCCCACACAAGGATGTATTCTTGTCTATGAAGGAAAGATCAGAGCTGTATTTGACAAAGAAGGGCTCTTTAATATCAAAACAGACAATATTCCCTTTATTACAACGCTTAAAAAAGTCATGCAATTCTTTGAGAGTGAGCATAAAGCAGAATTTTACTTCTATAAAAAAAATATCATTACTGATCAGAAATGGGGAACTGTAGCACCTGTTAAATACATCGATCCTGTTTATGACTTCCCTGTAGAGCTTATTGCTTTTGGTAATTACAGTATGCAGATCAAAGATCCTAGAAGTTTCTTTGTCTCTATTGTAGGAGAGCAGGAATACTTCGGCATAGAGGATCTCAGAAAGATCATCAATGCCAGAATCGTTCATCCAATGAGTGATACCTTTGCTGAATCAAAAGTGTCATATAATCATATAGATGAACAAAGAGAAGAGTTGGGTGATGCACTTAGAGAAAAATTGGATAAAGAGTTCGATAAGCTGGGTTTTCATCTTTCAGACTTCAGGATTGAGGGAACTGAATTTGATGAAAATACCAGAGATAGAGTCGGAAAGATAGCAGATACAAAAGCAACGCATTTTGCTGCAAAATCAGTGGGTGTAAGTTATCAGGATATGAGAAAACTGGATTCCCTTGAAGCAGCTTCAAAGAATGAAGGCGGGGCTGCAGGTGTATTTCTCGGAGCTGGTGCAGGTGAGGCATTGTCTCCAGAACTTAGAAAACCTTTTCAGGAATCTGAAGCAAAGCAGTCAGTAACCCAAAGACTTCAGCATCTAAAAGAGATCTTTGATAATGAGCTTATCACAGAAGAGGAGTATACAAAGAAGAAACAGTCTCTTTTGGATGAAGTATAGATGAAATGTAAATTTTGTTCAGCCCCATTACCTAAAAAAGGTCCTATCTGTGATTATTGTGGTCAACGAAACCCTCTAAACCTAAGAGCCCTTTCAAAAGTTGATATTGAAGATAAGAGTGAAGATCATAATTGTCCAGTTTGTGATGTTGCCTTTGACAATATTAATATAGGAAAAAGAGAGAGAATCGTTGTCAAAAGATGTAATGACTGTGATGGTGTATTCATTACTGAGGATATTCTAGAACACCTTATCAAAAGAGAAGCAATCTTGAGAGTTGAAGTGGATCACAGAGTCCTTCGTTTTGTACAGGATAATCCCAGACAGAAACAAGAATCGGTCATCAGATACAAACGGTGTCCTGTCTGCGAGAATATGATGCAGAGGATCAACTACAGGTCTGTGAGTGGTGTGATAGTTGATAGATGCCTTAGACATGGAGTTTGGCTTGATGGAGGCGAACTTAAGCAGCTTTTTGAGTGGAAAAAAGCAGGAGGATCTTCAAAAAAAAGTGAAGTTTCGAGAAATAATCAATCATCCAATAGGGGATATATTTATGAAGAATCTAGAATATCTTCATATTTTGATCCATTAGGTGATTTTTTTAATTGGTTACAAGGCGGGTAAATTTCTGTAGATACTATTGTCTTACAACCTTATAAAATGTGCCATAGAGGAGATTTTATAATGAAAACTGTTAAAATAAAAATCCTAACTCTATAGTATTGATAAAGTAATAATCTACTACAAGCTATGGTATCATTTATAAAGAGAAGACATTTACATTGAGGTAAAGTGACGATGAACTTTGAACAATTAGATACTTACTTACGATCAAAACAGGGTGTGACCTTTGATTACCCTTTTGATGAAAAAGTACGGGTGTATCGCATCGCTGACAAAATGTTTGCTTTAACTTCAGAAGAGAAACCTGTCTCGGTGAATCTCAAATGTGATCCGATCTATGCGTTGGAGCTTCGTTCACTCTATGAAGGTATCATCGCGGGTTACCATATGAATAAAAAGCATTGGAACACCGTGACGGTGGAGGATTCCGATGTCGATGATGAAACAGTGAAAGAACTGATAGACCACTCCTATGAGCTGGTGTATGAGAAATTGACCAAAAAACAAAAAGCTTTACTGGGGTAAAGATGAATACGATCAGCATACAATACTTTCAGACACCTGCGGGAGAAATGATCTTAGGGGCCTATGACAATAAACTCTGTATGGCTGACTGGCGATACAGAAAGGGCAGGGAGACTATAGATAAAAGGCTGCAAAAGGGCCTTGATGCCATGTTTGTCGAAGAGGAGAGTGAGGTGCTGGATTTGGCCAAAGAGGAGCTCGAAGCCTATTTTAAAGGCTTACGTCAAACATTTGATATTCCTTTGCTGTTGGTCGGTACAGCGTTTCAAAAGGCTGTCTGGCAGGAACTGCTTCAGATTCCTTTTGGCACCACTGTATTTTATAAGGAACTGTCTCAAAATATGGGCAAAACGACGGCAGTAAGAGCTGTAGCTTCCGCAGTAGGTGCCAATGCGCTCTCTTTTTTCATACCTTGTCATCGTGTTATCGGGTCTGATGCTACTTTGAGAGGTTATGCCGGTGGTTTGGAAGCAAAGAAAAAGCTATTGGGACATGAACAAAATATCTTTACGATATAATCATTTTATAGTTTAAAGTAGGTAAACATGGAAAAGAAAAACTTTTTTGAATCTGTCTATGAGAATGTAGACCATGATGATCTCTCGTCCATCCCCTGGGCGACACTTGCACCCAACGTCTATTTGGAAAAACACTTAACTCTGCAAGGGCCTGTTTCAGGTAAAAAAGCTCTGGTGATCGGCTGCGGTTTAGGCGATGATGCACTGATCCTGGAAAAGCATGGCTATGAAGTAGAAGCCTTGGATATCTCTCCCTCAGCAATAGACCTGGCGAAGAAGAGACATCCTGAAAGCAAGGTCGATTTTCATGTAGGCGATATCTATAATATGCCTGAATCTTCTGTCGGTAAATATGATTTTGTCTATGAAGGGTTGACCATTCAGTCTTTACCTCCTTCAGACAGAGAAAAATTGGTGGGTATCATCGTTTCGCTTGTGGCCAAAGAGGGAGAATTGTTCGTCTATGCACATGCACAGGATGATACAGATAATTATGGCGGACCGCCATGGCCATTGTATGCAGATGAATTTACGCTTTTTGAAAAAGAAGGGATGGAACAGGTCTATCTTGATAAAGAAACAGAAAGTAAACCCGTAGCACCCTATAAATGTTGTGCACTTTACAGAAAATAGGATAGCGTATGTCGATCCAAAAGATCATTCTCATTCTCTTAATTGCAGTGTTGAGTTTGACCACCGACAGTGCAACAAAACTCTATGATATGGTGATGCATTATGAACGTTATACTGCAGGGTTAGAGAAAAAATGTATCACTTTGGATTTTGGAAAGATGGTCTACCTTGAAAATCATGTCAAAAGTGATGAAACACTGCTGTTTGTTCACGGTTTTGGCGGGAACAAGGATACTTGGAACAGACTGATCGAAGCATTGGATGAGAAGTATCATGTCATAGTGGTCGACCTTCCCGGACATGGGGAGAGTATTTCAGAAAAGACGTTGGGATATACGATGTCGGAGCAGGCAGAAAGATTATACAAATTTGTAGAAGCTAAGGATCTGAAAGGCTTTTATCTCTTTGGACACTCTATGGGAGGGGCCATTGCATTACGCTATACGGGTAGTCACGAAGAAACGCTAAAGGCGCTCATCCTCATAGATGCTATGGGTCTTGAAAAAACAAAAAGTGATGGTGTGAAACTTGTAGAAAGATCCGATAAAAATCCACTTTATGATGTCTGTACGGAAGAGAGACTGGAAACACTTTTACGCTACTCTTTGTACAAGCCTCCCTATATTCCGGATATCATTAAAGAGGCACTGCTTCAAGAGAAGTGTCAAAGACGTGATCTGGAAAAAATACTCTATGAAGATATGTATAAAGATGTCTGCTGTTTCAATGATCTTGCAAAAAGGATCCATATCCCAACCCTTATACTATGGGGAGAGAAAGACAGGATGACACACATAGACAATGCAACCTTGTTTCATGACACCATTAAGAACAGTCAGTTGGTCACATTTAAAGAGATAGGACACGTACCGATACTTGAAGACCCTGAAAGAACGGCTGATGCGGTTGAGAGCTTCATTCAAGAAATGAAGAAGTAGTCAGGGGAAAAAGGGTGCGATAATTTTATCAAAAAGATAATACATCCTTCCTAAGAGGTAACTCTCTACATGTGTTTCTTAGTCTTAGAAGTAGCTATAGCAGTAAGTGGATCGTCTGGCCAGTAGTGTTTTTTGTATTTGCCTCTTAATTCTTTTTTTACTTCTTCGTAAGTGTTTTTCCAAAAGTTCTCCAGGTCTTGTGTGACTTGCATGGGGCGTGAGGCCGGAGAGAGCAGGTGGATCATCAGTTTAACTTTCCCACCCAGTACAGTAGGTGTGCTTTGGGTTCCAAACATTTCTTGGAGTCGTACCGCTAAGACGGGTTGTGCTATGTTAGTGTAATCTATGGCAATGTTTGAACCACTGGCTACTTTTAACTTAGTAGGTGCCAGAGTGTCCAAAAGTTGCGTCTGTTCAAAACTCATTTGGCCCAAAAGTATGTTGTAAAAGTCTAAATTTTGACATGCCCTGAGTGTAGTGATACCTGAGAGGTAAGGGGCTAACCATTTATCCATATTTGCTAAAAGATGTTCGTCTGAAAAGTCTGGAAATTCCATTTGGTGTGCATTGACAAAGTTTACTCTTTGTCTAAGCAGGAGGGCTTCTTTGCTCCAGTTTAGAGCATTTAATCCCAACGCTTCCAAGGCTTCAAGCAGTACATCCAGTATTTCTTCGTTTGAGGTGTTCATGCGTTGTGTTTCGCGTAAAAGTATGGCACCTAAACGATGCACTCTACGCACTTCAACTCTTTGCTGTTCCTCGTTCCAATCGACCTCGTCACTTTGTTGTATCTGTACTTGAAGATGTGCTTCTATTTGTGTTTGTGTGAGCTCTATGGCTTTATAGATGGTGGCATCTTTACTGCGGGCATCCAAATCAGATATCACTAAAAAACGTGCATGAAAAAGTGCATCACTTTTATGCAATGATGCACCTTTTGCATTAGAGAGCAGGTAGCTGTGGTTTTTTTCATAACGTTGTTTTGCTATGCGATCAGGGTAGGCAAAGGCCATGAGTATGCCAAGCATCTCTAGATCTATGGTTTCTTTTTGTACTTTTTCTATGCGTTTGGCATTGGCAAGTAGGTACTGGCATTGTTTGAGGTTGATACATTGCGTATCTACAGCTACTTTTTGCGCAACATCATGCAGTACAGAGACACGTTCACGCATGTCTGATGAACCAAAAGCATTACGGTAGATGTCTTTTTCTGAAACCAAAACTGCTAACAGGGAGGCTTCATACGCAAGGCCCAGTGTTTGAGCCTTCAGCATCATGTGTGCCAGTCTTGGATGGAGTCCATAACGACTCATCGCTATACCATGCGGCGTAATCTCTCCTTTTTCATCCAGTGCACCTAGCTGTTGCAGAAGCTTCTTGGCATGGTTTACAGCAGAGCTCGGAGGGTTGTCCATCCATGAAAGCGCATCTATCTCATCATTTCCCCAACGTGCCAGCTCTAAAACCATTTGGCTAAGGTCAGCCAAGAGTATCTCAGGGACATCGTGTTTTAAAAGTATCTTGGACTTGTGCCAAAGATGATAGGCTTTTCCTTCAGACAAACGCCCCGCGCGTCCTGCTCTTTGGGTGGCAGAATCTTGGGAGATAAAGTGACTTTCAAGTTTGTTCATCCCCGAAAACGGGTTGAAGATGGAGACATTTTGAAGCCCGGAGTCCACCACTACGGTAATGCCTTCTATGGTCAAAGAGGTTTGAGCAATGTTGGTACTAAGTACCACCTTTCTGAAGCCTTTAGGTGGTGCATTTATGGCTCTGTCCTGTGCTTCTTTACTAAGGTTACCATAGAGTGTTGAGACAAAAACATCTTTGGGTTTGGTTGTGTTTAGAAGCTTTTCTACAGCTTTTATCTCTCTTACACCTGCTAAAAAAACGAGTATATTCCCTTCTTCTTTTTGTAATATACTGTGTAGAAGCGAATGTACGAAAGAGGGTAGCTCTTTTTTGTTTGGTTGAGGTGTATGGGTCGGTAGATAGATGCTATCTACAGGAAAAGAACGTCCCTCACTTTGTACAATGGGGGCGTGATCCATGAGTTCTGAAATGGCAGAAGTATTCAGTGTTGCAGACATGATGAGTATCTTCAGGTCTTCTCGTAGTATGGACTGAGACTCAAGTGCTAAAGCCAAAGACAAGTCCGCATGTAAAGAACGTTCATGAAACTCATCGAAGATGATGAGAGCCACATCTTCCAAGCTGGGGTCATGTTGTAGTTTACGGGTTAATATACCCTCTGTAATGATGAGTATCTGTGTCTCTTGACTCTGTACAGATTCCATCTTTATCTGATAGCCGATGCGTTGACCTACTTTTTCACCTAGAAGTTCAGCCATACGGGCAGCAGAAGATCGCACTGCCAAACGACGAGGCTCCAACATAATGATCTTCTTACCCTTTAGCCAAGGTTCCTCTAACAGTGCTAAAGGAAGTGCCGTTGTTTTCCCTGCACCTGGTGGTGCCTGGAGTACTAAACGGTTGTTGTTTAGAAGTTTCTCTTTAACCTCGGGTATGACTTGGGTGATGGGTAGGGTTTTCATGTCAGGATTATACCTTAACCCGGGTTATGCAATAGATATACATTATTGCATCGAGGGTATTTATGAGAAAATCACTGATAGCCGGGGTATGAGTGTAGTGACATTTTCATAAGATGCTCTTGGATATTTGCACCCATGAGCTATAATACTTTTATGAAACAAAAAACAGCACTAGAGATACTAAAATCAGGCAAAAATGTATTTATCACCGGTTCAGCGGGGACAGGGAAGACCTATCTTCTTAATCTCTATACACAGTACTTAAAAGAGCGCAGGGTTTACCCCACCATTGTCGCACCCACTGGTATAGCAGCATCGCATTTGGGTGGTCAGACGATACATTCATTTTTCGCTTTGGGTATACGTGACAGTATAGATGAGGGGTATGTAGATTTTTTGTTGGAGAAAAAGTACCTCAAAACACGTTTTTCTAAACTCAAACTTCTTATCATTGATGAAGTTTCTATGATCTCACCAGAGATATTTTCTTCTATGGATCTGATACTGCGTGGTTTCAAGGGTACAGATGCTCCTTTTGGTGGGGTACAAGTAGTGATCTCTGGGGACTTTTTTCAGTTACCGCCTGTCTCAAAAGTACCTAAAGAGAAGCGTTTTGCATGGCAGTCTCCTGCATGGAAAGCACTCGACCTACATACCTGTTACCTGGAAGAAAAGTTTAGACAAGATGATGACAGACTCATCGGCATACTTGATGACATACGTTCCGGTGAAATCTCCGCCTCATCGGAAGCACTACTGGCAAGCAGACATGAAAAAGAACTGAGCACTGCTACACCTACCAAACTCTACACCCATAATGTAGATGTAGATCGTATAAATAAAGAGGAACTAGAGAAGCTGGAGGGTGAGCCTAAACTGTTTGTATGTGATCATAAAGGAAGTGAAAAGAACATAGAGAAGATCTTTAAATCCTCTTTGGTTTTAGAAGAGTTGGCGCTTAAAAAGGGTGCGGTTGTCATCTTCATAAAAAACAATGCAGAAGAGGGCTATGTCAATGGTACCACCGGAACAGTGCAAAGCTTCAGCCCCATAGATAACATGCCCATTGTACGAACGACAGAAGGGAAGAAAATTAAGTTGGAGCCAGAAGACTGGTCACTTGAGAACGATAGTGGCAAGATCACAGCGACTGTCTCACAAGTACCTTTGCGTTTGGCATGGGCCATCACCATCCATAAGTCACAAGGTATGACACTTGATGCTGCGGAGATAGACTTGAGTAAAACATTTGAGACAGGACAGGGGTATGTGGCACTTTCACGGATCAAGAACATCGAAGGTTTACGGCTTATGGGCTTAAACCCTATGGCCTTGCGGGTAGACCCTCTCATTTTGCATATAGATGAGCGCATTAAAATGGCATCGAAGAAGGCCAGTGATAGCATAGAAGCATTGACAAGAGAGAGCTTGGAAAACCTTTTTGAAAGTCATATCTCAAAGCTTGGCGGCATGGTAAGTAAAGAAAAGATAGACGAAGAGATACAAAACATCAAAGAGGGTAAACCCTCACACTCAGCCTATGTCACACCTACATATATGAAGACAAAACATCTCATAGCAAAGTCAGATACGCTCATAAAACTGGCACAAAATAGAGGTTTGGGTAAAAGTACCATCGTGCAGCATCTCGCACGTATAAAAGAAGAAACCCCTGAGATAGATCTGGACAAATACAAACCTAAAGATGGCATCTTTGAACGTGTAGATGATGCAGTGTTAAAGCTAAAAACGAAGCACTTAAAAGAGAACTTTTCAGAAGATGGCAAGCTGCGTTTAAAGCCACTATTTGAAGCACTAGATGGCGATGTGAATTATGATGACTTACGGGTTTGCATGTTGTTCTTGGCATAAATGATGACTTTTTCCAAACAGATACTGGACTTTTACTTCACGATGCGAAATGATATGCCTTTGCCTAATGGGGTAGAGACCATCTACCCGTTTGACAATGTAGAAACAAAAAGAGTGATGGAAACATTTTTTAACAAATACTATGATGATACTAGACCCCGCACCTATCTTGTCGGCATAAATCCCGGCAGACTTGGTTCTGGAATTACAGGCATTGGGTTTGCAGATGCGTACCATTTGGATAACTACTGTGACATAGCCAGCAGCTTTGACAAGCGTGTAGAGATATCTGCAGCGTTTATGTTCGAAGTGATTGAAGCATATGGCGGGGTAGAGAAATTCTATAAAGATTTTTTCTTTACAACGGTTATGCCCTTAGGACTTCTGAAAAATGACAAAAATTATAACTACTATGATGACCTACAAACACAAACGGCCTTAGAACCTTTTATAGAAGAGACCTTACTGAAGCAGCTCTCATTCCCTCAGGCAAAACCAAACATCATCTGTGTAGGACAAGGGAAAAATCTCAAATACCTCAAAGCCTTTAACGACAAGCATCACTGTTTTAACAGCATAGAAGTTGTGCCTCATCCTCGTTGGGTGATGCAGTATAGACGTAAGGAGAAACAGAAGTATATAGATACTTATTTAGAGGCTTTCGAGAGCATGATGAAAATGGGTTAATAGTGCCTAATGACCATTTAGATGAGGCTCTCAGCCCACAAACTGAGCTCAACTCTGGAAAGTTGGCTGCTTATACGGTTGACTTCCTGGCCTTTTTTAAAGGCGATGATGGTAGGAAGCGCACTCACTCCATACTCTTTGGCGACCTTCTGGTATGTATCGGCATTTATTTTGAGAAATCTCACTTTTAATCCAAAACCCAGAGCCGCATCTTCATAATCATCATACATTGCCATACAAGGGCCACAAGTGGATGAATAAAAATCAACTAGCACTGCTATGTCATTTTCAATGATATGGGTCGTACAGCTCTCATCAGTTACTTCAACCGGAAAGGGGTCATCTAGATCTACTTGACATTCTGAACAGGGAATTGACTCATTCCTAACTTCACTTTTAACGGTGTTGACACTGTTGCACTCAGGGCATACGATTTTGAGAGTTTCCATGATTGACCTTTGGATAAAATATGTAGGAAGTATACACTTTTCTTAGCAAAATCAGGGTCAGGTAACGAAAACCTACATTTAAATGTGATTATACATCTTGATTAAACCCTGTTGCAGCTTCTTTTTGCTGTTCTTGCCTAGTAGTGATGATAATAAGAAAATGATGTTATCATTCCGTAAGTTAAGGTGCTGCAAAATAGGGAGTCTTCTATATTTGGTTTTCCCTCTATTTTATGCATACCTTATAACCCTAAAGTATGATTATTTTGTTTAGATAATGTAATGATCAAAAGGAAACACTTTATGTATACCGTACAAATGGAAAAAGAATGTGAATGTTTAAAAAAAAGTGAATACTCGAATATTCATACGTTTAAAACACAGCAGGATGCATATAATTATGCCAATATCGTCGCTGAACTTATGAATGAAGAGTTTTGTGGTAAACATACTTTCTATTCACAAAGAGCTGAAGGTGATAACTTTGTCATTAGAGTGGCCATCAATGCTACTTATGTCTCTGGTTGTAGTACTGGCGTTAGTTGTGATGTGGGTTGTGGCTCTACTGATGATTGGACTCTTGAGTCTACAGATAACGTCAATAATAGCTGTGGTACTGGTTGTGGCTGCGCTTAAAAGAAAGTGTTTCAACCTCATGCAATGTTATGGCTAAAAGTAGTTTAGATTAATAGTTAAAATATATAGGAGTAAATATGGCACTCACTAAAGAAGAAAAAAACAGAGAAGCGATCAATTCTTTTTTAAAGAATAATGACATCGACCCCAACACTGCTATGGGTTATGATAATAAACTTGAAACAAGATATTATGTTGGCGATAGTAGAAAGTTTGCAGAAGAAACAAGAATAGGGTTTAACATTGTTGGTACAAGCGATATTAATGTAACTTTTTATGAGATAAATGATATTGAGTTTGAAACAGCATTTAAGATCACAGAACAGATGTTTAGTTATGACGAAGTCAATGAGACCTTAACAATTACTGGGGATACTTCTAAAAAGCATAATGGACCGTATAAAATTATTATTAGCAGTATCTATCTGGATCTCTCTTAAAAAATAAAAAGAGGATAGGCCGGATTATTCTACTATCAAAGAAAAGTTAATTCGCAAACTACTTGTGCATGATCACTTTTAAGTAAAGAACCATCTTTGTTTTCTTGCAGATGCTCATCTAGGACAGTATAGTCAGTCACCTCTGCAATCTTATTTTCATTCTTTTTATGAAAATCATTTGAGATAAAAATGTAGTCCAATACATTTCCTTTTCCCAGAAAATAACTCGTAGCCTTTCTTTTTACTTCTTTTGCTTCTGGGTGTGGGTTATACACCTCTGGTGTGTACTCATAACTTGCATCATGCAAGAGAAGAGCTTCCTTGCTTTTATCATCATAGTATTTGTGATTTGTTAATGCATCAATGGTCAGTGAAAACTCTTTATCATTTAGGTCACACATCAAAACGGTGGGTTGATTTTTGCATTTTTGTATATCATAAAAAAGTGAAGATACCTCGCATAACCTTTGTTTTAAAGATTTGGAATAGTTACCTTCTAACGCTTTTGATACCTGTTCCTTTTTATGCTCTAATGTATGGCTCTCATTAAATACGTATTCAAATTCATTGAGTCTATTTGATTTTAAATGACATACATACACTAAAAGTTCTTTTTTGTCAGGAAGTGTTATCGTTGCCTTTATGGGGACTCTGGAAAATTTGAAAGGGTCTTTATCGTCCTTTCCAAAGTGATACTTATCAATGCTGGGTTGATGTACTTCTACTGCTTGTATGTTTGATATTGGGTATTTTGAGGCAATGGCAACGGTAGTCGTAACATATTTATATCGGTTATTTGTACTTAATTTTGCCGTATCAACAATTTTAAAATATGTAAAACCCAAGTCTTTAACAAGATGTCTTAAAGCCTTTCTTGAAAATACTTCTTGAAACCCGATGATATCACAATCCATTTTTAGAATTTGATGCTTTATCCATGTGGTTTTTTCAACCCATTGCCGCGCATTGAATTTATCTTTTTTTGTATACCAGGAGTAGGGAGGCTCTACAAATTGAAAAAGGTTAAATGTACCTAGTCTTATTTTCATGACGGAAATTATAAAACTCTCTTATCTAAAATAAAATCTACTATAACATGTATAAAAGTCTGTATAGTTTGATTTGCATCAACACGGAAGGTTGCCAGCTCTTTATAGGTATCCATACGCTCGGCAAACAACGCCTTAGCCCTGGATTCATCTTGAAGTAAAGGTCGTTTATCGCGTTCCTTTGCCGGTAAGCGGTTTAATATAACATCAAAGTCAGCATCTAGATACACAATAAGTGACTTCTCTGGTATAGCACTATGTATAGGCAGTCCGCCACCTGTAGCGATCACTTGACCCTTCTGTTGTGTGAGTGCATCAATACATTTTTGTTCAAGACCGCGAAAATACGCTTCACCTTTGTTTTCAAAAATCTCAGAAACACTACTCTTTTGCTCCGCTTCAATCCTACCATCAACATCTACAAATTTTTTCTGTAGTTGCCTTGCAAGAATTTTACCCACAGCAGTTTTACCGCTTCCCATAAAGCCTATTAAAACGATGTTATCGTAGACCAATCTGTACCCCTTTTACTATTTTCATAAGCGTGACTATACTGTAATACTCTTTATGTGGTATGAGTGATTGAACCCACTTGCCATACACTCCCTCAAGATGATGGGAGTGAGAAGATGTATTCATTATTTCACTACGTGATAACCCCTTAACTCTCCACAGGTTTCGTGATCAAGTACCCACCTGCAAGTACAGGGATAATGCCTAAGACTTGACGAAGTTCTGGCACTTCATGGAGGTAGAAGTAGGCAAAGATAAGTGTCATCATAGGGACCAGTCCCAGCATGGCAGAAAGTTTGGTGATGGTTGTACGGTGTAATGCTTCTATCCACATGATCTTTGAAACGACATAGATCAAAATGCCGATAAAAAGTAAAGAAGGCAGAGCCGATACAAAGGCATCGTATTGTACCGCAGGTTCAAAAGCCCATGCCATAAGGGCTATAAAAGGCAGACCCACGAATGTTCTAAAACCTAAAATGGTCTCTGAAGAACAAAATTCGCGTGCTCTTTTTTGGTAGAGATTGGCAAAAGGTGCAATGGCAGCGGCAACCAATATCAGCAGATCACCTTTATTGAGTGTAAGTTCATCAGGAATGAGGATGATGAGCGCTCCAATCCCCATAATAAAAGCGCCCCATACATGCAAGGTATGCATCTTCTCTTTCCCCAAGATATTAAAGTAGAGGTAAGAGAAAAGCAGCTGCAGGAATATAATGACCGCCATATTCCCTGCAGTCGTGTAACGCATTCCAATGAAAACAAGTGCAAAGAGTGAAGTGATCCAAAAGCTTGTAAGCAACAGATCTTTGTAAGCTGCTCTGTTCTTAAGCTCTTTAAATCTATCTCGTTTGAACATGATCACGATAAAAAAGGCTAAAGCGATGAGAAGAGAGTAGGTATAGGTATGCAGTGCCCCTATATAAGAGATGGCGACGATAGAGAATATCGGAAACCAGGACTCAAGCAGGGAAAGACCGACCATGAGTATTTCACCTTCTCTTTCCTTTGTCATCTGTTACCTTTGCTTTTTAGTGTATTGTATCTAAAGTCTACTATACGTAATGTACAACCTATCATATTAAACGACTCTTTGGACCTCCGGGTTTTGTCTTCATTGGTCCTGATGGTAAAGAGATCAAAGATGCAAAGTTTTACGGATATCAAGAACCTGAAGAATTTTATGATACATTAGATCTGATAGCAGAGTAAAAAGGCTTCAAAAGCGTCAAATGTACACCTCTCTTTCCAAATGTTTTGGAAAGAGAGGTATTGTTGCCAAGTGACTGTGCATTTTAGTTATAATTTTTCAAATAAGAATAAAGGACAGATCATGATGGAAGAATCATTAAATGTTTTGGGTGAACCCTTGGAGCCTTGCAGTCTGAAGCCTCTAACCGGCTTTCACAGAGATGGACATTGCAATACAGGTGATCATAATCCTGCGGTACATGCAGTGTGTATCTATGCAACAGAGGAATTCTTGGAATACTCTAAAGAAGTGGGAAATGATCTCTCTACACCGATACCGGAGTACAATTTTGCAGGGGTGAAACCTGGTCAAAGCTGGTGTCTTGGCGGTCATAGTTTTGTCAAAGCGCATCTAGATGGAAAGGCACCGCATATCTTCATCCATGCGACACATAAAAAAATGCTTGAATTGATCGATCTGGAAACTTTGAAACAATATGCTATAGATCTATAGTATTCTATTCAAATTCTATGATAATGGATTTGGAGAAAAATAATATCTATCTGTCCCGTACGCTTTTCCTCTTGCTGAGAAGAATGACTTTCTGTTGAACACAAGAAAAGTTAGCGTACGGTCTTTACAGTGACAGTTACATAGTGCTTCACAGAGAAGGAAGACTAAATATAGCCGCCCACTTAAAGGAAGTTTTACTAGAAATGATTTCGTAGTTCTCTGTGTGCAAAACGTGATAAGTACGTTGGTCTATGCGTGTCACCTGGATTTCCAGATTTTCACTTAGTCGTCGCATTTCTGCGATGCCTCCGTAACTCTTACCAAGTCTGAGACATGAAGACCTCTTACCTATCTCCTAAACTTTAGGAATTTGTCACTGATTGATAGTAACAAATTTGTGTGCACTCTATGTGTAGTTCATAGTGTTAATCGATGAATAAATCCTGTTCACCTTTTTTAGGCATTCTACAACTCTCCATCTTTCCAAAGATCCTATAACGGTATGCAGCGATAAAGTCATAGATGGAGTCTCTTATAACCCTGGGAATGAGGTAAAACAGATTTGTAACTATCCATATGCCTCCCAAGGACCTGAGTATTCTAAGAATGGCAGTGGATCTGTAGTAGAGCGTACCGTTTTCATAAAAAACGATACTGTCTATGTTCGGTTCCAAGGTCAATCTCTTTGCAAATTCACCTTGCAGGGAGGTATAGTGAAATATTTTTTGCGTATCTATGCGTATCAGTGTATCTACGGATTTGTTACAGAAACCACAGACACCGTCAAAGATGATGACTCTTTGTTTCTCTTCAGTGTTAAACCATCTTGGATCAAACGTAAAGAGGTGTATCATCATGACGCCAAATGTCAGGTCCGGGAAATCAACGATGGTTAAGATACCCAGATGCATTGCCATGATCATAAACCATGCGATGATCCGTGTCTTTGAAAAAATGACTAAAAGAGCAAACCCTATCTCAAGTACAAGTGCTGACCATGTAAGTATTTGTCTAAAGAGTTCAGGTGTTGAAAGTAACAGGTCACGTATAAAATAGTCTCTGGCCAAAGGGTTATTGAGCAGGTGCGTGATCGCAGAACCGTCCATCCAGCTGGGTGCCATCGCTTTATCAATTCCGCTGATGGTGTAAGAAATACCGACGATGACCCATGCACCCCAGTAAAGCACGGGTGGCATAGCCCATGATCCATCTTCTTTCTCCACACCCCATCCTTCGCCTTTCGGGATGAGTGCAAGGGCTAAGAGCAACCAACCGACCATGGGTAGTCCGGGGTTCAGTATGAGGTTGTTCTGGTGAAAAAGACAAGCCCATCCATACCATAAAAGCAGTGCAGAGGTACGTCTGAAAAAGCCTATCATGATACAAAAAGAAAGCAGCGCCATCACAGAGACAAAAAGAGTGACTGACATTGTATCATCAAAGAGGTAGAGTATGTTCGGAAACGTTCCATAGGTCAGGTTGAACCTGACATCAGATATCAACCCTGAACTGCTCCATATCTCTGCGGCAACAGGTATGAGATAGAGAAAATGGATAAGCAGGTAAAGCCCGAAAATCACTCTAAAGATAGCAAACTGATACGCAGGATAATAGAGATCTGAAGATTTACCTGTCATTTTCTTCTCCTATGGGTAAAACGTAGTGTTTGTTCTCATCTTTTGTTTTACTGTGAAGCTCCAGAGAGGCGTTTTTGATCTCACCCAAATGAAAGGCTTTGGAGAGGACTCCGGGGTGTATAAACGCATAGTCCAACACTGAACCTACAAGTTCTTTAGGGAGTATAGGACCATAAGAGATGGCTGCTCCAAGGACATTTCTATAGTTATACGGTTTATCCAGCCGCGCATAGAGTTCAGGGGTTATCTTGATACGCTCTATCTTGTTGTCCTTTTCATAGACCAAAGTAAAATCCAGGGCAAACGTCTCCAAAAAACCTTTTTGCTGGGTAAAGACGATGGGCAGGGGCGACGCTACTGTGATGAGTCCCAGGTTCTTGATGGTTTTGTTCCCTGTGATATGTCCTAAAGATTGCAGCAGCCCTATGCCTACAAGTAAGATAGAGAGTATTTTCAGTTTCATTTTTTACCCTTTCTATAAGGGTTATTGACATTTTTAAATCCCAGGATCCTGATAAACTCTCTCTCTTTTGTATCAAAAAACCCACAGGCATCTTCTTCTCTTTCTTTAGGGTTCTCATAGGTACCAAATACCATATCCCACAAAGGCAGGTCTGAAAAGTTGTTGTAGTGTACCCCTTCTTTATGGTGTATCTTATGCATTTCGGGACGTTGAAAAATGTACCCTATCCAGTGAGGTGTTTTGATGTTCATATGGTAAACGTATTCTCCTATGGAGCTGTAGAGTATCGTCCATGCCACCGCTTCCACATTCAGTCCTAAGAGCAGGTAAGAGATGCTTCCCATCAGTAAAGAGTTGAGAATGATCTCAAGGGGATGTTTATAAAAAGAGGTGATCGTCTCCAACCTCGATGCACTGTGGTGAAGCTGATGAAACAGCACCCACAACACATAAGAGTCATGACGTACCCTGTGCCACCAGTAAAACACAAAAGTAATGACCAAATACGCCATAAATCCCAATATGAAATCAGGATAGCCCTCTATGACATAAGGTTGATGTGTCTTAAACCACACATCCCATGTAGCCATACCCAAAATGACGATCCCAAATTGCATCAGGTTGATCACAACCACCCTGGACCACCACCCTTCGACCAAAGGCAAGACTCTGTCGGGGAAGATACGTTCAAGTATGATCAGTATAAGACCCAGTATAATAATTGTTGTAAGCATTTGCATTTTCTCATCCTTTATTTTGTATCGCTAAGCGATTCCGCCAACTTCTTAGCTCCCTTAAAATCAGCCTTACCCGTACCGAGCTTAGGTAACGCTTCCACTTTGAAGTACTCTGATGGTACAAAAAGAGGGTTCATTTCAATGTCTTTGATCTTCTCTTTCAATGCGTCCAATTCCATCTCCCCCTCAAGCAAAAGCACGAGCTTCTCACCTTTCTTAGCATCAGGCAGGGCAGCAATGGCTATCTGGTCATTTTCCCCCAGTACCTTAATTATTTCACCCTCGACAAGCCCCAGGCTTACCATCTCTCCGGCGACTTTGGCAAAACGGCTGTAGCGGTCGACGATGGTGAGGAAACCGTCTTCATCCAAACGGCCTTTATCTCCCGTGACATACCAGCGTATACCGTCTATCTCTTTGATGACCGAGGCTGTTTTTTCAGGGTCACCGATGTAGCCTTTCATGATCTGTGTTCCGCCGATGAGTATCATGCCTTCTTCACCGGTTTTCAGTGTTTCAAAACTCTCAGGATCTACGATACGAAATGTGGAACCAGGCAGCGGCAGACCAACGGTACCTATTTTTTGACCGACCTGTGGTTTCCATGAGTCCAGCATGAGTACATCAGGCATATTGACTGAAGCTACAGGGGTAGTCTCTGTCGCACCGTACCCTTCATAGATGTCAAGTCCGAACTTCTTTTTAAACTCATCACGTATCTCATTGGGCAGTTTCTCTGCACCGGCAACTACCATACGTATATTTTTGAACATGAGTGGTGTAAGCTTCCGGTTCCTTGTGTAGAGTCTAAGGAATGTAGCCGTTGCCAACAGGATGGTCGCCTCATATTTCGCTGCCATTTTCCCTATGCCAAAACCATCCGTAGGATCAGGATGTGATGCTACCGGTATACCTTCGATCAACGGTAATAGGGTAGTGACGGTCAAACCAAAAGAGTGGAAGATAGGCAGTGTACCAAGCATCACATCGCTATCTGTAGGGTTCAGCAGGGTTGCTGTCTGCTTGATGTTACCCATGATGTTTCTGTGGCTTAACGCTATACCTTTTGGTGTACCTTCTGACCCTGATGAAAAGAGAATGGCTGCCGTGTCATCAAGCTTTGCATTTTTTATAAACAGCGCACTGAGCAGCCATGCAGGTAAAGTTTTCACCACTATCCACATCAAAAGACTTTTTGTTTTGCTTAGATTCCCTTTGATCTCTTCAAGATAGATGACTTCTACATGTTTAAGTACCTCGGTCATATCAAAGCCTTTGGCTTTGAGTTTAGTGATAAACTGTTTTGAAGCGACAACTTTTGTGATATCGGCGATCTTCAGTGCATGAAGCAGGCTATCCGCACCGGCTGAGTAATTGAGGTTTACGACCGTTTTCCCCAGTGTAAGCAAAGCCATATTCCCCATAGAGCCCCCTGCAGATGTAGGTAAGAGCAAACCTATGTTTTGACTTTCTTTTAGTTTTGGTTTGAGTGCAGCAGCCATCATGAGCGTTGCTGTGATGAACCTCTCTCCACTGAGTTCCACACCTGTAGAATCAGCGATACAGAGGCTTGAACCGACATTTTTAGCAGAGCGTATCCATGCTTTTTGTAATACGGGTAAAGACTCTGCATAATGCTGCCAGCTTTGAACAGAGAGATCAAATACGGATTTTTTTACTTCCGAAGCCGTGGAGTGAATATCTATAGGCTCTGCAAAACTCACAGAGATGTCTCGACTTTTGTTACGTTTCATCTTGTTGGATGCGTAAGAGAAGTTGTCTTCCCAGAGCCCTCTGAGATAAAAAGGTATGATCACTGCATCTTCTACCTCTTTGGTTGCCATTTCAAACCCTCTTTGAAATGTGCCCAAGTGTCCGTTACGCGAGAGATGCCCCTCCGGAAAAAGTGCTACAGTTTCGCCGCGGTTCAGTGCTTCGGTCACTTTCACAAGAGCACTCTTACTTCCCCTGCTGGAGATAGGTATCACCCCAAAAAAGTCTAAAAACGGTTTGAGGTACCACTTTTCATAGTAAGATCTTTCCATCACAAAACGTATCTGTTTTGGGTATGCCATCTGTAAGACAGCCCAGTCTAAAAATGAAATGTGGTTCCCTAAAAGCAGTATGCCTTTATCCGCTTTTATATGGTTCAGTCCATCCACGTGTAATGTGTACTTAAAGCTTATAAGCATACGAACCATATAACGGATGAGTGACTGCGGCAGCTTGATAAACGTATAGACCATACCCAAAAAAGCGATAGTAGAGATGATATAAAACAGCCCTATGGCAGAGAATTGGAAGTACCCAAAAACGGCAGTTAAAACCAAAAACAGGAACATACTCACATTTTGCATGAAGTTATTGCCTGCAAGTACTTTACCCAGTATTTTGTGAGGTGATGCAAACTGGATCATGGCATTGAGCGGAACAATGAAGAGGCCTGAAAAGAACCCAAAAGATAAAAGTGCCATACCTAATGCCCATAAAGAAGTAAGAGATGGGATCATATAGAGTGAAAGTGCCACGCCCAAACTGCCAAGAGGTATGATACCCGTCTCTATGTAGTTCTTACTCACACGTCCTGCAAACATGGAACCCAGTATCATACCGATACCGGCGAGTGCCAATAAACTTTGTGCCGTGATCGTATTGGTGATGCCCAGTGTGCTTTTTAGATATTCACCGAATATGGCTAAAACCACTTGCGAAACACCCCACAGAATAGAGAGCCCGATAATACTTAACCAGATCGTTTGTTTTTGTCTTAAGAGAGAAATATTACTTTTTAAATAAGAGAGGTTCTTATACTCTTTGGGTTCAAAGGTCATACTTTCATCGATATCGACAGCCTTGAACGTACGTACCAGTCGTCTGGCCAATAGGTACTCTACGGTACTGGCACCTATAAGCAAGTAGCCTACAGGTGCAATGTATCTAAGTATCTCCGAAGGGATGATACTGGCATCCTGAAGTAAACGTTCAAAGAAAATAGAATAGATCACTGCTCCAGCAAGGATAGAAGAGATAGTGACAGCCTGTACTACTGCATTTGCCTCGGCTAGATGTGCATTGCCTGTCATCTCTTTGATGAGTCCATACTTTGCCGGGGAATAGATGGCACTTTGTGCCGCCAGGATAAAAGTTAAAATAAATGCTATCCAGAACCAACCCATATAATAAGAGATCAGTATCAGTGTAGTGATACCCATGGCTGCCATGGCTGCATACTCTATGACCATCGTTTTAGGATATTTGTCAGCGATAAAACCTGCCGGGGAGAAGAGGAAGATAAAAGGCAGAAGGATCAAAGCATTGACTATGGCAGTGAGAATGATGAGTTCCGGACCTTCATAGGCTTTAAAGATGGTGTTCTGCAAGATGATCTTGTGTCCCAAGTCTGTCATGGCATTGAGCAGTATGATCAGAATATAGGGTGTAAACCCGGCTATTTTAAAAAGTGATTTCATTTGCTTGCCTTTGAGATATTTTTTTTATGTGCCTGAACGGTGTGCATGTTAAAAATGTAAGGTTTGAGTGTCAGTATCAGATCAAAAAGAAGTTCATAGCGTGCATTGTGCGATTCTTCATCTTCTTTGAGCAGGGCAGCACCTATGCCATTCTCTTTTTCGGCAAGTTCCTTGGCATGCTCTACATACGCATCAAGAAGAGCGAAGTCAAGACCGAGATCACTTGCCCTCTCTAGGATCTCAGCTATCTCTACCTCTTTGGATGAGAAACCTTTGGCTCTTTCAAACAGGTAACCTTTTTTCTGATATGCTTTGAGTTTTTTCTCATCCATGGTAACAAGTTTTAAAAAATCTTGTTTGGAATACCATTGATTCTCTTTTCCTCCGGAGATCAGTTCTAAAGAACGCACCATCATCTCAAAACTTCCATCAAAATCAAAATGGTTCTCTTTAAACAGGTTTTTGATCTCGGCTATGGAGTATGAAAAGTTGTGTTGCAAGTATTTGATGAACTTGATGATCTGTATACAGCTTTCATCATAGAGATGTACATTTGGTTTAGGTTTAGAAGGTTGAGGTAGTAACCCCTCTTTAACATAATAAAGTATGGTTGATTTACTCTCCTTCGTTTGGAGAGAAAGGTCTTTCATCTTGAGGGACATGACTGATCCTTTGGTTTGAATGAGTATAGTATAGTGTAATTTATAAAAAGTGTCAAGTGTCACTCTACACTTTTAACTATTGTATCATTTTTATGAATTACAAAGGTCTGTTTTCACTAAAGATCTTCCTGTACGATCTCTTCAAGACAAGTCAGTTCATAGACCCATTGGTGCAGGTCAAGCATATCTTCGTAGATCTTGAAATTCCTCTCGATGATCACTTCGGAGTGGAAGGTCGCATCAGGCGGGAAGGTCGTATAGGCATACATCGCACCATAGAGGTAGAGATAGGCATAGGTATCCTCTTTGACCAGCCCCACAGGGTAACGTTTGAATTGGGGTTCAGGTACCGTATAGCCTTTTCTTTTAAGTGCTTCCAAAATGTGATGCAGGCTTTCTCGCTTTGCATCGTTTTTTATGTATGCTCTGTATTTGGCAAGGAGGGGTGCTTTAAAATTACGTATACCCGTAGCGACAAAGACTTCAAAAGGGTCATAATGCATATAAAAGGAACTGCTTTGCATACGATGCGTCGCACCCTGCCAAAATATGATACCTATACGTTCTTTGATAGGGTCAAGCCTGTGAAACCTGGCATCACGATAGATACGGAAGAGGGACTTGTTGATCTTGGGTATGGCGTGGATATGGGGCACAAGTATCTGCAGATGTTCACCCATCTCTTCCACATACGCTTTATTGGGTGATACGATGTACTTCTCATACTCCTCTTTATGCGCCTCAAGCCACTCTTTGGAATTGTTGATGATGATGTTGCTGAGGAAGGTCAGTCCTTCTTTGGGAAATCCGGTAAAAGACATCATATACCTTTTATTTTTTGCCAGATGAGACCCAGTACTTCATGAAATACGATACGGGACTTTTCAAGTGCGTCAGAGGAAAATAAATCAGTATAGTTAGGGTGTTGTATCCTTCCCAAATGGTTCGTGGGTGCCGGGATAGGCTCTAATCCCTCATTTTTGAAGAACTGTACGGCTCTTGCCATATGAGAGGCTGAGGTGACCAAGATAAATGGCGTATCATCCAGTAATGCTTTTGCAGCTATGGCTTCCTCTTCTGTATCTCTTGGTTCGGGACGAAGTATGATCTTTTCTTTTTTTACACCTAAGGCCAGCGCCAATTTTTTTTGCATAGCAGCATGGGTAGTAGGATCAAATGATCCTCTTCCCCCTGAAACAATGATACTGGCTTCTTCGTGTAGTTGATGGTAAAGGCGTATACCTTCAGTTAAGCGAACAACTGATGTTTCAACGATCTGAGAGGTGATGGGCAAACTTTCATCCGTATGATGTCTCCCACCCAGCACATAAATATATTTGACATTCTCAGGTGCCTTATGAAGTGTCGGAATTTTTGACTCAAGACTATATAAAAGCGTATTGGCAAACGGTGGATAGGAAAAGAGAAAGAACCATATCATACTCAATGCAAGCATGAATTTTGCCGGTTTGGTTTTGTTTCTGTAGAGTAACAGTAAAGCCAAAACGATGAAAAACACCCCAAGCGGAAGGGGCATTAAAAACATGGAGATAAATTTTTTGAGAAAAAAATCCATTATTTACTCTACGATCCTTGTTTCATCCGCTCCAAGTTCCATGACCTTCCAAGGCAACCCCTGCTTGTTCATCTCTTCCATAAACGGATCAGGGTCAAGCTGTTCGAGGTTAAAGACACCTTTACCTTCCCACTTGCCTTCGAGCATCAGTTTCGCTCCGATCATGGCAGGTACACCCGTTGTATAGCTTACTCCCTGGCTCATTACCTCTGCATAACACTCTTCATGGTCACTGACCTGGTAAATGTAGATACTTCTCTCTTTACCGTCTTTGATACCTTTGGCAAAGATACCGATGTTCGTTTTTCCTTTGGTACGCGGTCCAAGACTTGCAGGGTCCGGAAGCAGTGTAGCAAGGAATTCCATAGGAACGATCTTCATACCTTTGTGTTCGACTTCCTTGATCCCCAGCATACCCACATTTTCCAGACACTTCATATGTGTCAGGTAACTTTGTCCGAACGTCATGAAAAATCTGATACGTTTCAGCCCTTTGATATGTTTGACCAATGACTCCATCTCTTCATGGTATAGCAGGTAACTGTCTTTTGGTCCCACTTCCGGGTAATCCCATACTTGCATGATCTCCATCGGCTCTGTCTCTATCCACTCCCCTTGTCCATTATCATTTTTTTGCCAGTAGCGACCCTTTGCTGAGACTTCGCGAAGATTGATCTCAGGGTTGAAGTTGGTAGCAAAAGGATACCCATGGTCACCTGCATTACAGTCAAGAATGTCAATGGTATGGATCTCATCGAAATAGTGTTTCTGTGCATAGGCACAAAATACATTCGTCGCTCCAGGGTCAAAACCGGAACCCAGAAGTCCCATGATGTTCGCTTTTCTAAACTCTTCATCTCTGGCCCACTGCTCTTTGTACTCAAATTTAGCCGTATCTGGATGTTCATAGTTTGCCGTATCTAGGTAATCTACCTGCATCTCCTCACAGGCATCCATAATGGTGAGGTCCTGGTAGGGAAGTGCCACATTGATGACAATACTTGCACCCGTAGCAGCAATGAGTTCTTTCAGTTCAGGTATGGAATCTGCATCGACCGCCCGTGTCTGTATCTCTACACCTGTTTTTTCTTTGACATTTGCAGCGATGGCATCACACTTGCTGAGCGTGCGGCTGGCCAACGTGATATTGCCAAAGGTATCAGCATTCATGGCACACTTGAAAGCCACAACATTTCCGACGCCACCGGCACCGATGATAAGGGTATTTTTAGACATGGGAACTCCTAGTATAGTTATTTGGTTATTTTATCACAAATAGTAGTGATTTATGACATAACTAAGCCCAAATAGCAACGGCATAAACAAAAGTGTACTCAGCAGGATAAGGGACGTGACATCTTTAGGTCTGCAGTTATAGAGTGAGGCGAGATTGATGTTGGCAACAGCCAGAGGCACCATCATTTCCATAAAGATCACACCCTGTACAAAAAGCGGTAAATCTGTCAAAGAGAGTATGAGAGCCGTCGCCAACGGAACCATAATGAATTTTTGGCCTATGGTCCCTATAAAGAGCTTTGGATGGAGTTCTTTGATACAGATACCCTGCAGGAATGTTCCCAGTAAAAAAAGTTGCAGAACGATACCGGCATAGGCACCCATTTTGAAAAATTCAATGATCTCCGTACTGAGAGGCACTTCATAAATATTGATGAGTATCGCTACGATGGAAGCCGGGATAATAGGGATCCTGATGATGTTCAAAAGTGACTCTCTGATACTGAATGAACCGCGTGAGTAGATGTAGACCCCGATGATATAGACGACAAATACATTGGCGATGTTGATCAGGGTCGTATAGATGACAGAGGCTTCTCCAAAGAGGGCGATACCCAACGGGATACCGATGTTCCCTGTATTTCCTACAAATCCGGCAATGGAAAAGATGGCCCTTTCTTTGGGATCGCTGAAAAGTACTTTTCCCAGCAGGATGGTCGGAAAGAGCAGCAGAAGGATAATGGCAAGATAGATCAGAGGGACATAAAGATGCTCACTCTGCAGTCTGGCTGTACTAAACCCCCAGATGGTGACAAAGGGCTGCAAAAAGTAGACAGACATCAAAGTGAGTGTTTTGGGATTCATCTCTTCCTTGAAGATACGTTTGGCCATATAGCCCAAAAGTATGAAGACATAGACAAAGAGTATGCTCATAAGTGTTTCAATCATGAGAAGGATTATAACTTATTTTGGGTATGATTCTTTAATAAACTATTTAGGATTTTTTATGGATTTTTCTTCTTTGGAGACCTGGGGTTACTTGGCTATTGCATTTTTTGCATTCGGCGGTTCACTCTTTATTGTTGCTGCAGCAGGTGTTTTTTCATTTATGGGCAATATGGACTTGGGCATAGCATTGTCTGTGGCTACGGTATCAAACTTTTTAGGGGATATCTTTCTTTTTTATCTGGGGAAATACCAGAAAAAAGAGATACAGCCTTACTTTGCGAAACATAAACGTAAAATAGCCCTTGCAACACTGATCATGCGCAAGTACGGCGTATGGGCCATTTTTATACAGAAGTTTCTTTATGGTATCAAAACCCTTGTACCACTCTCTATGGCGCTTGCCAAATATGACTTTAAAAAGTTTGCGTTCTATAATGTATTTGCCTCTATTGTGTTTGTGCTGACGATAGGACTGAGTGCGTATTATTCGAGTGAGGCTATCATTACTGTGTTTGAATATATTAAACTGAACCCATGGATAGCACCGGTGATCTTGTTTAGTATTATAGGTGTTTTGTGGTTTGCTATGGAGAATATGACCAAGAAGAAAAAGTAGTTTAAAGTGAAATGTAGACCAAGATATGTTCTAGGTCTACCACAGTAAAAAGCATTTTACTTTTTACTCTTTACAAACTTTTCGATACGTCTGATACCTTCACGGATCGTTGTGATGTCTGTAGCAAAGGAGAATCTAAAGTAACCTTCTGATCCGAAACCTATGCCGGGAACAACAGCAACACCGGTAGACTGAAGCAGCTCTTTACAGAACTCTATAGAGTCATTTGAGATATCTTTGATATTGACGAAGAGATAAAATGCACCTTGGGGTTTAAGGACAGAGAGACCGTCAATGTCGTTAAAGAGTTTGACTGCCTCTTCTGCTCTTCCCTCAAACGCTCTTCTCATTTGTTCTATTTCACTGTCGACTTCACCAAGCAGGGCAGGGATAGCTGCTTTTTGTGTAATAGAGTTGATGTTTGAGGTACTTTGGCTTTGAAGCTTGTTCATGGCAGCTATGAGCTCTTTGTTCGGTGTCGCCAGGTATCCAAAACGCCATCCTGTCATCGCCACAGATTTGCTCAGACCATTCACGGTCACCGTTCTTTGGTACATATCTTCACTGATACTTGCCGCGGCTACAAAGTCAATGTCATAGACAAGCTTCTCATACATTTCATCACTGACCACCATGATATCCGTACCTTCTAGTACCGCTGCAAGTGCTTCGAGTTCTTCTTTGGAATAAACTGAACCCGTAGGGTTTGACGGAGAAGTCAATATGACCATTTTTGTTTTAGGTGTAATGGCAGCGCTGAGCTGATCAGCGGTCATTTTGAATCCGCTGATCTCATTGGTCTCTGCAATGACAGGTACCGCGCTTGCATATTTGACCAATTCAGGATAGGTGACCCAATAGGGTGAAGGAATGATGACCTCGTCACCTTCATTCAGTACTGCTTGAAAAAGATTAAAAAGAGACTGTTTTGCACCATTGCTTACGATAATGTCTGAAGGTGCGTAGTCAAGGTTGTTGTCTCTTTTCAGTTTGGCTGCTACGGCTTCTAAAAGCTCTGGTATACCCGGTACTGCAGTGTATTGTGTAAACCCGTCATTGATCGCTTTGATAGCCTCATCTTTGATACGTTGCGGTGTCCCAAAATCCGGTTCACCCGCAGAGAAAGAAAGAATATCTTTTCCCTGTGCTTTTAAATCACGAGCAAGCGAAGAGATGGCTATAGTAAGAGAGGGAGAGAGTGTTTGTATACGGTCTGAAAGCATATGAAAACCTTTGATTATAAATTGGATAATTGTAGCAAAAAATGCGTTAAAAAAAGCCGTTGATTTTTCTAATCCATAGAGTGGATAAAGTTATCATAAAGTGCATCGAGCTCATGGTCTTTTTCTTTAATATGTGCATTATCCCCGGTTTCAATCGCTGTTTCAAGCACTGCAAGACGTTTGAGAAGATATTGAAATATCTCTTTATTGATATCCGGGATTTTATCGTGACTGAGCGGTGTTTTATCGAATCCGCGTTTAAGGACACGTGCAGGAATACCTACGGCAGTCGAATCGGCCGGTACATTTTTTACCACAACAGAGTTCGCACCGACCTTGGAGTTGGCCCCAATGGTGATGTTTCCGAGTACTTTGGCTCCCGCACCGATGACTGCACCATTTTCTATCGTCGGGTGTCTTTTACCTTTTGTAAGGCTGACCCCGCCAAGTGTGACCTGTTGATAGATGATGACATCATCGCCGATGACCGCTGTTTCTCCGATCACAACCCCCACACCATGGTCAATGAAAACCCTGCGGCCGATGGTTGCAGCGGGATGTATATCTATCACTGTTAAAAACTGTCCGATTGCAGAGATGAGCCGCGGAAGGAACCTTAGCCCTTTTTTGTAAAGCGGGTGTGCCAAACGATAAAAAAAAAGTGCCCATAGTCCGGGGTAGTTAAAAAAGAGTTCAAAGGTAGAGTGCAGGGCAGGGTCATTTCTTTTTACATTGAGAAAATCTTCTTTGATAAGACTAAATGGATTCAATTTTAACGCTCCTCGTCAATGGCTTGTATCGTCTTAAGATAGCTGTTTTCACTTAAATAAAGGTAAAGTTTTCCTAGAAGTTCACGTTTTTCTTCATTGTTCAAAAGAACAGATTCTTCTATATTGTATTTGAGTACTTTATCTATGAGATAGGTATCATAATCCAGATCATCTAAAACATCCATAATGTTCTGTGCTTCGATCAAATTATCAATGGTATATTTCCCCTCTGCATCAAAGTTGATCACTGCTTCAGTAGGGTGGGTAAAGAGGTTATGTTTCATACCCAGGACCTCTTGATACGCGCCTGTAAGGAAAAAAGCTAAAAAGTACTCTTCTGTATCCACATCGATATCATGCAGGTAGAGTGGAAGATCACGGTTAAAGCCTATCTCCCCATCACTGTCACAGGTGATATCCCAAATGCTTGCCGGATTGGTCGGTTTGATATCCAAACGGTCCAAAGGCATGATGGGAAAGTGCTGCGCCAGACCCCAAAAGTCAGGCAGTGACTGGAAAGCGGAGAAATTGACAAGGTACTTTTCCTGTATACGGTCCTGCAGTTTTTTGAGTTCATCACTGTCTTCATTCTTGAGCAGTGCGATAGATTTTTTGATGATAAGGTTGACAAGTATCTCTGTATTGGAACGGTCTTCAAGGTCAATGTAGCCTAGATCAAAGAGCGTCAGCAGGCTTTCCATATGATCAAGTGCATCATGCAGGTACTCTCTCGCACGTGCACGGCTTAAAGAGTTATAAAGGTCATAGAGTTCTTCTACCAGTGGAGGGTTGACCTCTTTGAGACGCAGTCCTTTCTCTGTATATTCCTGGGAGAAGAGTTCAAGTACAGGTGCAACAAGCACCGAGTGAGACGCGGCGATATATCGTCCAGACTCGGTAAAGATATCCGGTTCTTCCACACCTTTTCGTTTGGAAATATCCTGCATAAGGAACACCACATCATTGGCAAATTCCCGTAGAGAATAGTTTCTCTCCTGTTTATCCTCATGTTGGCTGTATTCAACAGCAAGGCCTCCACCGAGATTGATCGCCCCAAGTGCATCTGCCCCGCGTTTTTTGAGATCTGCATAAATATTTCCGGCTTCCCTCAATGCTTTTTTAAGTGGAGCGATGTCTCCCATCTGTGAACCTATATGAAAATGGATCATCCAGAGATAGTCTAAAAGCGCATGCTGTTTCAGCATTTCATAGGCCTCAAGAAGCTCGGTGGAAGTAAGACCGAATTTAGAACCGTATCCTCCGCTTTTTGCCCAGATACCTATGCCTGAACTGTGAAGACGTATACGTACACCGATCTTAGGTGAGATAGGTGTTTCTACATCCTCATTAAACTCTTTGTTGACCTGGATGATCGTCTCCAACTCTGTTAAACCTTCTATGGTCACGGTGATGTTGTGCCCCATCTTTGCTGCGATGAAACAGAGTGATATCATCTCTTTGTCTTTAAAACCATTCACCGTGATAGGTGCACCCAGAGGGGTTTTGGTCATAGCAATAATCAGTTCGGCTTTACTTCCCGCCTCAAGGCCGTAGTTGTAATTTTTGGAAACATCCATCAGTGCATGCACAAAATTTGGAAATTGATTGACCTTGAGAGGAAAAACAGCTTGAAAATTTCCTTTGTATTTAAATTCCTGTTTGGCTTTTTCAAAAGTTTTAAAGAGTGTAGATATCTGTTTCTCCAGGAGATGAGGAAAACGCAGAAGAAGAGGCCCTTTATAGCCTTTATCACGGATCTCCTGTGTGATGGAAAGCAATGATGGCTTAGAGGCATGATTGATATTGATAGTATCACCCTGAATGATAAAGTTGTCATCACCCCAAATGTCTAACCCAAAATTTTTCATAGTAGTGCCTTGTTGTTTTATTATGATAATTATAGCCAAACTTAATCTAATCTTACCTATAATATTTCTTATGATGAAACAATTCTTAACCTACGAAGCCGACCGGGATCACCTTACGCTTGTCTCTACAGGAGATTGGATGCTTGGCACGGTACTTCAGATAGAAAAGGAACTGCTCCAGGTCCCTACTGATAAAAAGATCGTTTGGGATGTTTCGGGTATCAGTGATTTTGACAGTGCAGGGGTACTGCTTTTTATAGACTATTATGAACGATTTCAAAAAGAGACAGAGGTGGAGATCGTAGGGTATACAGAGAATCAAAAAGATATGTATACGCTGCTTCATAGAGATATCCCGGAGATCGAAGCACCAAGAAAACAAGGTATGCTGGAAAACCTGGGTAGAAGAAGCTATGAGGTATGGGATCAAATAAAGAGTTTCATTACTTTTTTAGGGCATCTTTTTTATGCCATGTTCCATACATTCGTCAAACCTAAAGATATACGTTTTAAAGAGACCATCTACCATATCCATCAATCAGGCTTCAATGCCCTGATCATCATCGCTTTAACATCATTTTTAGTAGGGATGGTCATCTCCTATCAGGGGTCTGTTCAGTTAGCCAAGTTCGGCGCAGATATTTTTATCGTAGATACGGTCGCGATATCCATTACCAGGGAGTTGGGACCTATGATCACAGCTATTGTGATCGCAGGACGCAGCGGTTCTGCCTACACGGCTGAAATAGGGGCGATGAAAATCACAGAAGAGATAGCCGCCATGCGTACGATGGGCTTTGATCCTTATACTTTCCTGGTACTTCCGCGTATCTTTGCTTTAATGGTAGCACTGCCATTGTTGATCTTCTTCGCGGATCTTATAGGTATCCTGGGTGGTATGGTCGCTGCGAGTATGCAGCTGGATATTTCTATGGGATTGTTCACCCAAAGGCTTTATGAGGTGTTGGAAGTGAAACACTATCTACTCGGTATGATGAAGGGACCGGTCTTTGCATTTCTCATCGCTGCGGTAGGATGCTTTAGAGGATTTCAGGTCTCTTATAATACTGAGAGTGTGGGACTTCATACAACCGCGTCAGTGGTGAACTCGATCTTTTTAGTGATCGCATTTGATGCCCTTTTCTCAGTGATATTTACGGAGCTTGGGCTATGAATAACGTCATTCAGGTAAAAGATGTCATCACGAGATTTGGTGAAAGAACGGTGCATGATGGGGTGAGTCTTCATATCGATGAAAATGAGATCTATGCGATCTTGGGTCAAAGCGGTTCAGGAAAATCGGTACTCATGAAAGAGATGATCATGCTGCTGGAACCCAGTGCAGGTGAGATAACCGTTTTGGGTAAATCACTAAGCCGTATAGGTTTTAAAGAGGCACAGGCATTACGCAGTGACTGGGGTGTGCTTTTTCAGTTCGGAGCACTCTACTCCTCTTTGACGGTCGCGGAAAATATAGAGGTACAGCTTAAGGAGTATACGGATATCTCAAAAGAGATGAGAGATAAACTGGTACGATCCAAGCTGGCACTTGTGGGATTGGACCCTCATGTAGGCAGTCTGTATCCTTCCGAACTCAGTGGCGGGATGGTGAAACGTGCAGCACTTGCAAGGGCATTGGCGATGGAGCCAAAGCTCCTTTTTTTAGATGAACCGACCTCCGGTCTGGATCCCATAGGTGCACGAAATTTTGATGCACTGATCGTGGAGCTGCGTGATCTCTTAGGTATCACGGTTGTAATGATCACACATGACCTTGAGAGCATTTTCAGTATCGTGGACAGGCTGGCCGTTTTGGCAGATCAGCATGTGGTTGCAGAGGGATCACTGGAAAATGTGTTACAATCACAACATCCCTTTGTAGAAGAATTCTTTAAGAATGAATACATCAAAGAGAGATTCAAAGAGAAGGTTAAAGATGTATAGCAGAGTCAATTATACCATTGTGGGTATCTTCGTAGTACTTTTTGGTGCAGGAATGGTATGGTTTGCTTTTTGGCTTGCCAAGGTTGATCTGCAAGAAGAATTTGACATCTATAAACTCGAAATGCATGAATCTGTTGCAGGTCTCTCTATAGATTCCAATGTCAAATTACGTGGTGTGGATATCGGCAGTGTCAGTGCCATACAAATTGATCCTCAAGATATAGAAACCGTTGAAGTATTCGTCAAAATAAAAAAAGGGATACCCATCAAAGAAGATATGGTAGCGCATACAGCGATGTTCGGTGTGACCGGACTTTTGTCCATAGAGATCGAAGGTGGTACGAACGGAGCTAAAACCTTGGAGCCTACAGATGACTATATCCCGATAATTAAGACAAAAACCTCCTTTCTCACACAGTTGGCAGGTGACATTGGCGGAGCAAGCGGAAAGATCGAAGCGCTTTTAGTACAGAGCCAGAAACTGCTTTCGGATGATAACATTGAAACGTTGGGTGAGATCCTTGATAATATAGAACAAATGACAGCCAAAGGTGGAGAACTGGAAGAAAAGGTCATATTGACACTGGATGAATTCAGGGTATCTCTGGCAAATATGAATGGGGAGTTCAAAAAGATACAGCAGGATTTTGCAGAAATTAAACAGGTTTCTGTGCCTACCATCGACAAATTAATGGAAACAAGTAAGAATTTCAATCGTATGACACTCAAAGTTGAAAATACGATAGAGAGAGGGGATTATAATCTCAAACAGATCTTTGAACCTATGCTTATAGAGATACGCATATTGACAAATCAACTCACTGCGATGTCAAAGCAGCTTGAACAAAACCCTAGTGAGTTGCTTTTTAAATCCAGATCATTAAGAAAGGGACCGGGAGAATGAGAAGAAGTACACTGACCCATATCGTGGCTATGATGATAGCAACAGGATTGATAGGGTGCAGTAAAGCACCTGTCCTCAACGTCTATAGTCTTAATGTTCCTGAGGTGCATACAGAGACTGCCGGTCACTATAAAGATAAAAGCATCAAAGTGACATTCCCGCAAAGTATCAAAGAACCGTTGTCTGAAAAAATGCACTTTTCCTATACCGCCAATGATAGAGGAGCCTACCAAAATTCCCAGTGGTCCAATAACATGAGCAGGATCTTGCAAGGTACATTCATAGAAGTCTTGGATCACAGCAGACTTTTCAAAGTGGTACTTTCAGATATGTCAACCCTTGAAGAGAACTATAGACTGGAAAGTAATATTTTTGATTTTGAACACCAGGTACGAGGCAGAGACTCTTATGCCGTGGTCTCCATACAATTTACCCTCATCGATGCAGACAGGGGCAGACTGGTAAAAAGTAAAAGATTTTCTTACAAAGAACCTACACCAACGACAGATGCCAAAGGTTATGCGAACGCAACCAATAGAGTGATCGCCAAACTCAGTCAAGATCTCTTGAAATGGCTTAAATAATATTGATATATCTCATGTATTTTATTGAGGGCAAAAGTGAAAAATTTGAAAAGTATCAGGAAATTTGATTAAAAACCACTTTTTATGCAGTAAAAATTGTTTATTTAAGTAAATAGTCATTAGTATTTATGATATTAATTATTTGATAGTATTCAAAAAAAGGAAAAACAGATGAAAAAAGCATTAGTGGCAGCTGCACTTTCAGCACACCTGACAACACAACTTTTTGCCGGAGGGGATATCGCTCCTGTTGAGGTAAATGAACCCGTTTTAGAAGAAGTATCGCATGCACAAGGAGATCATGAAGAGTCGAAGTTCTATGTGGTAGTAGCGGGTATGACGCTACTGGGAGATGAGATCCGACACGGTGAGGCCCTTCTTGACGGTAATGATGAATATGGCTACGGTTTTGGTATCGATATAGGGTACAGACTGGGTAATGGATTTGCACTTGAGTATGACTATACCTATGGAAGAAATACGGTGTATGAGATCACTGCAGATGAAAAGATAAAAGCTAGATCGACATACCACACATCCGCACTGGACATTGTCTACACGTATGAAGCGACACATAAGCTGGGTATTTTCGGTAAAGTAGGATATGAGTTCGAGTGGGAAAAGATCTCAGAACTTGACATCGATGAGAGAGAAGATGATTTTGTATTTGGTGCAGGTATTGAATATGCACTCAATACAAAGTATAAACTGCTCGCTGAGTATGAACATTCACTGATAGAAGGACCACACGGTGACGCTATCCTTGCAGGTATCATGTATAACTTCTAACCCTTAAAAATGGATACGAAACCTATGGGTTTCGTATCATCATTTAGAGTTCATTGATAGCAATGACCCGCTCTTCTTTACTTTCAAGATCTTTTATCCATACGGTACCATTTTTCAGTTCATCTTCACCGATGAGAACAGCATATTTGGCATTGGATTTATCTACACCTTTCATATGGCTTTTGAAGCCTTTTGAGCTGTATTCAACTGTGACTTTATCCGTAAGACGTTTTTTTGTTGCAAGTTTGAGCAGTGATGGGATGGCATCTGGAATCATCGCACCCATATAGTAACCCTCAGCCTCTTTTTCAGGCATTTTCACAAGTTCCATAATACGCTCGATACCTAGAGCAAATCCTACTGCAGGAGTCGGTTTTCCATCTAGGAACTCAACAAGCCTGTCATAACGTCCACCACCTGCGATAGCACTTTGTGCACCGATCTCACTGCTTACAAATTCAAATGCTGTTTTTGAGTAGTAGTCCAAACCTCTTACAAGATTGTCATTCACTGTGTATTGAATACCTTCTTGATCGAGCAGCTCTTTAAGCTTTTTAAAGTCAGGGTCACACGCTTCACAAAGGTAGTCTTTAAGTTTAGGAGACTCTACAAGCAATGTTTGACATTTATCATTTTTACAGTCAAGTACACGGATAGGGTTGGTTCCTATTCTTCTGTTACAATCTTCACAAAGTTCCTCTTTGATTTCAGTGAACGAGTTCACCAGCGTCTCTTTATACTTTGGCATACATATTTTACAACCAAGTGAATTGATCTGCAGTTCATAGCCGATACCGAGTGCATCGAAGATCTGTGCGATCATGGTGATGATAGTAAAATCTTCATAGACAGATGCTTCACCGAAGCTCTCACATCCGAACTGGTGAAACTCTCTGAGCCTTCCTTTTTGCGGTTTTTCATAACGGAACATCGGGCCGTAATAGTAGAATTTTTGTTTGACCGGTTGGCGGTCAAGCTTTGCAGAGATAAAGGCGCGAACCACACCTGCTGTACCTTCAGGACGCATACAGACATCATTTTCACCTTTATCGGTGAACTGGTACATCTCCTTTCCTACGATATCAGAGCTTTCTCCTACAGAACGCTTAAAGAGTGCGGTCTCCTCAAGAATAGGCGTTTCGATATATCCATAGCCGTAACGCTTTGCAATACTTGAAGCAGTGTTGATGATATGTTCAAAACGTTCGCTCTCTTCAAAAGTGAGGTCTTTCATTCCACGTAGCGGGTTGATCATAGTGTGTTCCTTAAATAGTCTGTTATTTGTGTGTGTATGGTTTCTATCTCTTCTGTCGCATCGACAAAAAGATGGGGGATACCCAGTTTGAGGATACTCTGTTTCATATGTTCTTGTACCTTTAAAAGATATTTCAAGCCCCTGAGTTCAATGCCATCCAGAGATTTCACAGAAGTGCGCTCTTCCAGTGTCTTCATATCGGTCAAGAACAGGATGACCTTGTCCGGGAAATGGCCTTCAAGTGCAAAGCGGTTGAGACTGACAAGTTCATCAAAATCAAAATCACCGTTTGCCAGAGCATACCCTATGCCGGAGAGAAATCCCCTGTCAGAGATGATGACCTTATGTTGATTTGGCAAGATCACTTCCCGGTAATGTTCCGCTCTGTCTGCCAGGAAGAGCAAAAGTTCCGCACGTTTGGAGGTCAATGAATCAGAAAGGAGTATCTCTCTGGCCTTTTGACCGAATGCAGTACCGCCGGGTTCATGTGTGACTATGATCTCAGGGTGTTTCTGTGAGATCAGTTCGATCTGTGTACTCTTTCCACACGTGTCTATGCCTTCAAAAAGTACATACATTAAAGGACACACTTTATGAGTTTAAATGCTTCAGCAGGCACAAGATGTGCTATCTTTCCATCGAAGTTTAGAATGGAACGCACCACAGATGAACTGACAAAAGCATGCTCCAGGCTCGGCATCAGATAAACGGTCTCCAACTCTTTTTTCAAAGAAGCATTCGCATATCCCATCTGAAGTTCATACTCGAAGTCACTGACGGCTCTAAGACCTCTTACAAGGATATTCGCTTCTAACTCATCTGAAAGATCCACAAGCAAACCCCGAAATCCTATGACTTTTACTGTAGGAAAGTTTTTCGTGGCAGCTTTGACCATATTGATGCGTTGTTCAAGTGTGAACATCGGTTTTTTGGCCTCTGAGTCTGCTACGGCGACGATGATCTCATCAAACATGTGAGATGCCCGGCTGATAATATCTATATGTCCATTGGTTATAGGGTCAAACGTTCCGGGGTATATTGCACGTCTATTTTCACTCATGTTCACTCCATCTTTCATATAGATTATTGTCAATACCTAACACATCATACCACTTTCCAATGATAAACTTTTCCATATCTTCCAGAGAAGATGATTCAGAATAGTATCCCATTACAGGCGGTGCGATGATGACTCCCAGTGTGGCTAATTTTTGCATATTCTCCAACGCTATGGCAGAAAAAGGTAACTCTCTGGGTGCTAGGAGCAGTTTTTTCTGCTCTTTTATCGCTACCGCAGCAACACGTGTGGCAAGGTTATCACTGATCCCGCAGGCCACCTTTGCTAAGGTATTCATACTGCAAGGGATGATCGCTGTTGCATCCACTCTAAACGAACCCGAAGAGACAGACGCTGCGATATTCTCACTGGAGTGTAAAGTGACATTTTTATTTTCAAAAGACTCTACAGTGAGGGCGTTATCGGAAACGATCACGTGGACATCGATGTGCTCAGGTAAAAAGTCAACAAACTTCTTACCCAGCTGAACACCACTTGCACCGGTAATTGCCACAACGAGTTTCATGCTATGCCTTATGTTTTATAAAAGGGATTATAGCAAAAGAAATTAAGAGTTGGGATTTGGTTGAAAGATCACATATGTATGGAGCGGGCGAACGGGTTCGAACCGTCGACCCCAACCTTGGCAAGGTTATGCTCTACCACTGAGCTACGCCCGCATATTGATCATGTGTATAAATTAGTTTGTTAAAGTGGAGCGGGCGAAGGGATTCGAACCCTCGACAGCCTGCTTGGAAGGCAGGAACTCTAGCCACTGAGCTACGCCCGCATATTTTATAAAAATACGGACATATTATAGCAAACGACTGTTATATGTAGCTTATTGGGCTATAATATGATTCTCCTAAAAGAAAAATAATTAAACTTTCTGGCAGTACAGGAGAGCATTGAAATACAATTCTCTTCTCTTTGAAAAAATCAATCTTTAGGCACATAAACCAACACATCACATGGAGATGTGTTTAAGATATATGAAGCAACGCTCCCCAATAGTGCTTGAAGTCCTGCAGTGCCCTGTGAACCTATAACTACAAGATCGAAAGAGTTTTTTTCTATGTATTGAAGTATTACTTTTTTACTATCTAGCTTTCCATCAATCACTTTTCCTTTTTCAGCAGAGACCTCTTTTATGAAATCCTTCATGTTTTTTTTAGCACAAACTTTCGCCAATCTATTATAGTGTGAAAAATCATATCCAACTACAGTGTAGGGACCTTCGATATAGATTGTTTCGGAGGCATGAATTGCACTTATTTTTGCTTTTGGAAAAATATTTTTTGCAAACAGGACACTCTGTTTTGATTGGATTTCAAAATCTGTTGGAGCTAAAATATTTTGATAGTCGCCTTTGACACGCTTCTTGACAATTAAAACCGGTAAATTGCTTTGATGTGCTACTTTTTGTGCGGTTGTCCCCAGTAAACGTTTTCTGTCTTTTGAGTTACTGTGTGCCCCGATAATAATCATATCTGCTTTATGTGATTTTGCTGCATAAAGTATCACATCGTCGGCATCACCTTCTTTTACAGAGACTGAACATGTTATCTTGCCATCTGTATTCAACCTTTTTATCTTTTTTTCTATCTTTTTTTTGATACCGCTCTTATCGATAGATATTTCACCTGTATCAAAATAGTTTGGCATAGCCAACCAAGGTATTTGTACAGCTTGAACAACAAACAACTGCGCCTTATTTTCTTTTGCCAGCATAAATGCTCTTTTTAAAACATTATTTGATCTTTCAAAAACATCTATTCCTACAACAATTCTTTTTAGCTTTTTCATCATATACCTTTTTTTTCTACTTTATATTTTGTTATACGCTTTTCATAACATTACAGTGGCCAGACCCATAGTATCGTAGGTACACTTATCCCTATTACAATGATTTCCAGGAGTATTCCCAAGCGCCAGTAATCGCCAAATTGAAAGCCGCTTGGCCCAAGGATAAGGGTATTGTTCTGGTGGCCGATAGGTGTCAAAAAAGCAGACGAAGCTCCCACTGCTACAGCCATTAAAAAGGCATCGGCATTTACCTCAAGTTGCGCAGCGGTACTGATTGCAATGGGGCACATTATCGCTGCGGTGGCAGCATTGTTGGCCAGGTCAGAAAGAAACATTGTAACCACTAGCAGTGTTATCAGCCCAAAAATAGCATCCCCTTGTGTCACCTTATCCAACAAAAAATGTGCAATCATGTCAGCCGTACCGGTAGAGGCGATAGCACCGGCGACCGGGAGCATTGCCGCTAACAACACAATCACTGGCCAATCGATAGCTGTATAAACTGATCTAAGCGGCACGATGTGCAGCACGATATAGGCAAACATTGCGATGGCGAACAACACGGGCACGGGGAATAGACCTAATGCTGCAGCGCCAATTGTAACAGCCATGATAAACGCGGCAGTAAAAGCCTGTCCTTTTTTGGGAACCCGTATATCACGCGGAGCAAGCGGCAGACAGCCGAATGAGGAGGAAAAACTAGCAATCGCCTCAGGTGTGCCTTGCATAAGCAGCACATCACCAGCCTTGATGGGAATAGACCTTAAGCGTTGAATCGAACGATGACCCTCTCGCGATATAGCCAAGAGGCTAATACCGTAGCTGGCTCGCAAGTCAAGAGTTAAGGCCGAGCGGCCGATCAAAATTGCGTTTGGTTTTACTACCAGTTCTTGGATCACCACCTCTGACGATTTTTGCCTGTCATTATCGCTTTTCTCATTATTAACCTCACTGATTGTTCCCGACTCAGTTTCCAGCGGCTCCGCCTTTCCTTCGGTGTCACCCTTCCGAGCATCCTCTGACACTAACTCCTCTTCCAGTTTGAGACCCAGGCTTGTAAGCGCGGATGATAATGACTTTGGTTCGACTTCAACAACCAGGATGTCGCCTTCCTTTAATACCCGCCAAGGATTTGGTGCAGAAATATGGACGTCTTGGCGTATCATGCTGACAATCTGGGCATCGGCTTCATCCAACATTTGTTCAGCCTCATACAGGTGCTTATTCACTGCTTTACTGCCTTCAACAATACGAACTTCACTAAGGTATTTAGCACTGTCAAAACTGTCGGTATCTGCCTGTTTTCGCGTGGGTACCAATCGCCAGCCGATAAAGCCGACGAAAATAATGCCAAAGACAGCAACAGCAAGGCCGACAGGAGTGAAATCAAACATACTGAAGCTCTCCATTCCCGTGCTCGCTCGAAACTCGGAAACGATCAGGTTGGTCGGCGTCCCGATGAGTGTGGTCATGCCACCCAGAATTGAGCCAAAGGCCAGTGGCATAAGAATTTTACCAGGCGGCAGGTTCTGCTTGGCAGCCATCTGAATAGCCAGAGGCATCAGCACTGCTAAAGCACCAACATTGTTCATAAAAGCTGAAAGCAGGGCGGCCAAACTGATGAGTGCAAAAATGCTAACAGTTGGTCCTGCCGATGTTGGAATGAATCGCTGGGATAGTATATCCATCGCACCGGAGTTCAACAGGCCATAACCGAGCACGAGCACACAGGCCACTGTAATTACCGCCGGGTGAGCAAACCCGGAAAAAGCTTCATTGCCAGGCACCAGACCCGTGACTACACAAACCAGCAAAGCGCCCAAGGCAACCAGGTCATGGCGCCAACGCCCCCAAAGGAACATGACCATAGTTGCAAATAGCACAGTAATAATTATAACTTGATCGCTTGTCATATAAAATCTCTTTTATTCATTAAAAGTGTTGTGATCAGCAGAGTACTATCCCAGCTCTTTACATTCTTTAACGTGCGTATAACTATTTAATAGTGTAACATAATAATGTTCCACTATTACTATATTTTATATTATCAGTATATCGAATATGTAATGCTATTTCTTAAAAATATACCAATTTTCTATACAATTTTTAACTTTTCCCATCATCTTAAGCCAGTCGTGATTCAAATTACTGAGTATATAATCTTCGGCATGAGGTACAGTACATTCAGAGCAGTCTTGGTGCATTTGTGCATCTGTAAAAGATCGTTTTCCGCGTTTTGTGTTTAAACTCGGGTAATCATTTTGACAGCTGTTTGACGGTACTATTTATACAATTGGGTATCGGAGTACGCTACTTTACACAGTAGATTTTATGCAAGAAAACTCAATAGTTCGAGAAAATCCCTATATTACGTCTCTTAGTTTATTTCTTAAAGGGAAAAGTCTGAGAACAGATATGTAGATAACCATAGATAAGATAGTGTTAGGGTGGAAATATATTTTTTATTTTGTCTTGTTTGAAGGTATATCGTGGTTTTAAGAGATTGTGGTACCGCAGGTCGGATTCGAACCGACACGCCCGAAGGCAGAAGATTTTGAGTCTACCAAGTCTACCAGTTCCATCACTGCGGCATAGGTACATTGTAAAATGTAGATGGGATTTTACTCCTAGGGAGCTTAAAGAAGGGTTAGTAGACGACAAATAAAATCTTATAAAATGTGTATCCATAGTCCAATCAAACCATTAGATTTATCTTAACAGAGTAAAATGGAGTATAAAGCAACGCTTGGAGATGTACAGTGATGAAAAAAGTATTGGTGATCGGTGGAGGTTATGGTGGTCTCAGAGCTATCGAAACGCTCTCTAAATATCCGGATATCGATATCACGCTGATCGATAAAAACCCCTACCATTATTTACAAACCGAGGCGTACGGTTATATTGCAGGTCAATTTGATATGCATGACATTGCGATCGACCTGTATAACTGGTGTGAAGGATTTAAAGAGAGGGTAGCGTTCATCCATAAAGAGGTTACTTCGATCGATTTTGAGCGCAAAAGCGTACATTTGGATGGGAGAGATCTCTTTTATGATTATCTCATCATCGCTACAGGTGCACAAACAAACTTCCTTTCATGTATCGAAGGACTGATAGAGTACAGTCATGGTGTGAAAAATCTGGAAAGAGCACACAATTTCAGAATAAAGTTTGAAAACCTTATCTACAAAAAATTGCAGCATCAAGAGGGTGCTATAGATGGTGAACTGAATATTGTTGTGGGAGGAGCAGGACTCAGCGGTGTAGAAGTGGCTGCCGAGATGGCGTATGTGCTCGAGAATTACAGTAAAACGATCGGAGATACAGCAAAAGAGATACATATCTATCTTATCGATGCGAGTGATACCATACTTCCCGGTATGGGGCAATACAGTATTGACAATACAAAGAAGAGATTGGAAGCACTGGGTGTCAAGATCCTCACAAGTACGTTTATCCACACGGTTGATACTACACATGTACACTTTAAAAATGGCGAAAAACTCCCCTACAGTTTCATGATCTTTACGGGTGGGATCAAAGCATCATCACTCACTGATACGATCGAGAATGAGAAAAACCGTATCAATCAGCTCATTGCCAGCCCGGAGCTTAACGTGCAAGGCAAAAAAGAGGTCTTTGCCATAGGTGATTGTGTGGAGATCAGAGACGCAGAAGGTAACATTTTGCCTCCCACCGCACAAATTGCCGAAAAAAGTGCAGAGTATGTGGCCAAAACCATCAGACAAAGAATGGACGGTGTGCCATCTCAGCCTTTTGATGCGGGTGTTTCGGGTGTATTTATCGCCTTGGGCGGTAAGTATGCGGTAGGTGAAATGTTCCAGTATATCAAAGTGAAAGGGTATATTGCGTATGTCGTTAAAAAAGCGATCACACATGCATATTATCTGGGGCTGCGTTTGCGTATCAATACAGGATTTAAAAATCGTATCCGGTAGAGGTCGTTTATATAGAAGATCAAAACGTATTTAGCGCTGCAATAAAATATGTCAATTTGACCCTTCTTTATAGGGTTTTATTTTAATTTGTTATAATATCTTCATTATTTAATATTAATTTAGGATTTACATTGAAAATCACAATTATTGTCACGGCTATACTTTTTATCTATGCTGCATTTTCTACTATCTTCCATGAAACAGCATTGGTGGGTGATATCGGGAAAAAAATAGGAGATACCAATCTCTATCTGTTTGGCTACCTTGCGTATATCAATTTTTTTGTTCTATTTTATCCTCTTTACAAACTTTACAGTGATGCCCGTGTAAGAAAAAATATCGATTTTTATTTAGGATGGATACTCTTTTTTATCTCATTGATACTCTTTAGCGCCTTGGTACTGGAGGGTCAAGAGAGAGGTTTCATAGGTACACAGATCGTGGAATTCCTCTACCCGCTCATCGGAAAAGCGGGGCTCTGGCTCTTTTGGTTGATGATCATGGCACTCTCTTTGGTGTTCATTATCGATGATGACTTTGACTTCTCCAGATTTAAGATGAACAGACCTGAGGCTTCACTCTCTTTTAGATGGGTAGGAAGCACTTTTTCTGTATTGGGAAAAGTATTAAAAAAGATATTTACAAACCCTTTTGCTTCACCTTCTCTTGAAGATGAAATGATGCCTGTACTGGATGCTGCTGAAGAAAATCCTAAGAGAACACGCGTGAAAAGAAAGCCTGATGCAAAAAAAGTTGTAACTAAAACAGAAGCAGAGACAGTGCAGGCACTGGATGAATCGGATGATCCTGTGCTCAATGAAATACTCGAACTTGAACATGAGATGGAAATGCATATTTCTGCAGAAAAAAGGGCTGCAGGTAAGTCCCATGTAGAGTTCATCAATGAGTTGGAAGAAAACTCTAAACTCATGGAGCAGATAGATAAAGGGCAAGTCGTCAAACCTAAAAATTTCAAACTGCCTAAGCTGGATTTTTTACAAAAAGCACCTAAAACGACAAAAAAGGTCAATGAGGCAGAAATTGACAGAAAGATAGAAGAGCTGCTCGCAAAACTGCAGCAATTTAACGTAGATGGGGATGTCGTACGTACCTACAGCGGTCCTTTGGTCACAACCTTTGAGTTCAAACCTGCACCCAATGTCAAAGTTTCTAAGATCTTAAACCTCCAGGATGACCTTGCAATGGCACTTTCGGCGGAAACGATACGTATACAGGCACCGATACCCGGACGTGATGTTGTGGGGATAGAGATACCAAACGAAACGGTAGATACGATCTACCTTCGTGAGATACTTGAGAGTGATCTCTTTAAAAACTCCAGTTCTCCTTTAACGGTAGCTTTAGGTAAAGATATCGTAGGTAAACCGTTCATTACAGACATTAAAAAACTTCCGCACCTGCTCATAGCAGGAACCACGGGTTCGGGTAAATCCGTAGGTATCAATGCGATGATCCTCTCTTTGCTTTACAGGAATGATCCTGATCAGTTGAAACTGATGCTTATTGACCCCAAGATGCTGGAGTTTTCGATCTATAATGATATACCGCATTTGATCACACCGGTCATCACTGAACCTAAAAAGGCCATCGCAGCCCTTGCCAATATGGTAGGAGAGATGGAGCGGCGTTATAAACTGATGGCAGAGAACCGTACAAAAAATATAGACAACTACAATGAGAAAGTAAAAGCTGACGGTTCTGCAGAGCCTTTCCCTTTCGTTGTGATCGTCATAGATGAGCTGGCCGACTTGATGATGAACGGCGGTAAGGAGGTAGAGTATTCTATTGCAAGACTTGCGCAGATGGCAAGAGCGAGCGGGATACACCTTATCGTAGCGACACAGAGGCCAAGTGTGGATGTCGTGACAGGACTCATCAAAGCCAATCTCCCCTCTAGACTGAGTTACCGTGTGGGACAACGTATAGACTCAAAAGTGATCTTGGATGCCATGGGAGCAGAGAGTCTGCTTGGACGTGGTGACGGCCTCTTCACGCCTCCTGGTGCGACAGGACTGGTACGTTTACATGCCCCATGGAATAAAGAAGAAGAGATAGAAGAGATCGTTGAGTTCCTTAAAGCACAGCGTACGCCGGAATATGATGAAAGCTATCTTGTGGCAGGGGGAGTCAGCGCAAGTGAAGGAGAAGAGGGCGATATGGAACTTGATCCTCTCTATGAAGATGCGAAGGCAGTCGTATTGACAGACAAAAAAACCTCTATCTCCTACCTGCAGCGAAAACTTCAGATAGGATATAACCGTTCTGCAAACATTATAGAACAGCTGGAAGCAATGGGCGTATTGAGTGCACCAAACGCAAAAGGTAACAGAGAAATCGTCTAATTTTATCCTTGAAGCTAAAAAGAGACTTAAATGGTCTCTTTTCATGTAACCATACGATACAAATAAATTATCTGATTCATATCTTCCTCTTATAGAACACTAAATCTGCTATTTTTTTGTTAATATACAGCACAAAAATTACACAGGAGACCATAATGGCCTTATTAGAAGAGTATAAAGCACATACGGCTGAGCGTGCTGAGTTAGGTGTTCCGCCACTCGCACTTACAGCTGATCAAACGGCACAGCTTGTTGAATTATTAAAAGCAAGCCCGATCGCTGATGTCGATTACGCAATGGATATGTTCCAAAATAAAGTACCTGCGGGTGTAGATGATGCCGCTTACGTAAAAGCAGCATTCCTAAACGATATCGTACAAGGTAATGCAACTTGTGATGCTATCGATGCAGTAAAAGCATGTGAGATCCTCGGATCTATGCTAGGTGGATTCAATGTGACTCCACTTGTTGAAGCACTTAAGATCGGTGGTGAAGTGACAGATGCAGCTGCTGAGCAACTTAAAAATACTATCCTTGTATATGATGCATTTAACGATGTGAAAGCAATGATGGATGCAGGTAATGCAAAAGCAAAAGAGATCGTAGAGTCTTGGGCAAATGCAGAGTGGTTCTACAACAAGCCAGAGATGGAAAAAGAGATCACACTGACAGTTTATAAGATCCCTGGTGAAACAAACACTGATGACCTTTCTCCGGCGTCAGAAGCATTTACAAGAGCAGATATCCCGCTTCACGCAAACTCATTCCTCGTGAACAGAATGGAGAATCCGCTTGAGACTATGGATGAGCTTAGAAAGAAAGGTAACCCGCTAGCATACGTTGGTGATGTTGTAGGTACAGGTTCTTCAAGAAAATCAGGTATCAACTCTGTTCAATGGCACATGGGTACAGATATTCCTGGGATCCCAGGAAAAAGAACCGGTGGTGTAGTTATCGGTGGTATCATTGCCCCGATCTTCTTCAATACTGCAGAAGATTCAGGATGTATACCAATTCAAGCACCGGTAGGTGAATTAGAGACCGGTGATGTGATCACACTTAAGCCTTTTGACGGTGTGATCGAGAAAAACGGTGCAGTTGTATCTGAATTCAAACTTGAGCCAAATACGCTTCCAGACGAGATGAGAGCTGGTGGACGTGTACCACTTATTATCGGTAAAGGTCTTACGGCTAAAGCTAGAGAAGCGCTTGGTCTTGGTGCATCAGATGCATTCATGGCACCTGAGCAACCGGCTGACAACGGTAAAGGGTTTACCCTTGCTCAAAAGATGGTTGGTAAAGCATGTGGACTTGAAGGTGTAAAACCAGGTGTTTACTGTGAGCCGGTTTGTACCACTGTCGGTTCTCAAGATACAACTGGAGCAATGACAAGAGATGAAGTAAAAGACCTTGCAGCACTTAGTTTTGGTGCGGACTTTGTTCTTCAGTCATTCTGTCACACATCTGCATACCCTAAACCAGCAGATATCAAGTTACACCACACACTTCCACAGTTTATGACTGAGAGAAAAGGGTTCACACTTAGACCAGGTGACGGTGTTATCCACTCATGGCTGAACAGAATGTGTCTTCCAGATACAGTTGGTACTGGTGCGGATTCACACACAAGATTCCCGATCGGTATCTCATTCCCGGCAGGTTCTGGACTTGTTGCGTTTGCAGCGGTAACAGGTATGATGCCACTTACTATGCCTGAGTCTGTACTTGTAAGATTTACAGGTGAAATGCAACCAGGTATCACGCTTAGAGATATGGTTAATGCTATTCCTTACCAAGCGATCAAAGACGGTCTTTTGACGGTTGAAAAAGCTGGTAAGAAAAACATCTTCTCAGGACGTGTACTTGAGATCGAAGGTCTTGAGCAACTTAAGTGTGAGCAGGCATTTGAGCTTTCTGATGCGTCTGCTGAGCGTTCAGCTGCTGCTTGTACAGTGAAGCTTGACAAAGAGCCTATCATTGAGTACCTAGAGTCTAACATTGCATTGATCGAAGAGTTGATCGCTCAAGGTTACGAAGATAAAGCGACACTTGAAAGACGTGCGCAAAAAATGAGAGACTGGATCGCTAATCCAGTGTTATTGGATGCAGATGCAGATGCTGATTATGCAGCAGTGATCGAGATCAACATGTCTGAGATCAAAGAGCCGATCGTAGCATGTCCAAACGATCCGGATGATGTTAAAACACTTTCTGAAGTACATGCAGCAGGTCTAAGAACAGATATCGATGAAGTATTCGTTGGTTCTTGTATGACAAACATCGGTCTTTTCAGAGCGAATGCAGAAGTACTTAGAGGCGAAGGTCAAGTAGATACTAAACTTTGGATCTGTCCTCCAACAAAAATGGATGAGAAGACATTGACAGAAGAGGGGTACTACTCAGTCTTCGGAATGGCTGGAGCACGTATCGAGCCTCCAGGATGTTCTCTATGTATGGGTAACCAGGCAGCTGTGAAGCAAAATGCATGGGTATTCTCTACATCAACAAGAAACTTCGACAACAGACTTGGTAAAGGTTCTCAAGTATACCTTGGTTCTGCTGAACTTGCTGCGGTGGTTGCACTGAAAGGTAAGATCCCGACAGCTGAAGAGTACTTGGAAATAGTTTCAAATAAGATCAAGCCGGAAATGACTGATAGTATCTACAAATACCTAAACTTCAACAAGGTTTCTAAAGCAGACCTTGAAGCGATGGTTGAGTAGTCAACTTCACGATTCTCTTCACTTTCCTACCTTTTACAGGTAGGAAACTTACACTCTACATTTTATAGCCACCTCTTTATTTCTCTCAAATGTCAGGTACTTGTGATATCCACAATATTTTATTAACTTATTATATAATTAAAATTAATGTTATATTATTTTTGTTACAATGAAATGAGTCAAAAATCATAATACAAAGGATTGAAAATGGGTATGTTAATGATTGCGATCGCTATAGGTTACTTTGGCAGTATTCTTGCTTTTCTTATCATGGAAGAGATGTCGTTAAAAGACTCTGATTTTTCTGATATTAAGGACGCTTTTACAAAAGAGCTTAGTTTGGATGAAAGTTTATCAAAATACGGTACCGTTAAATATATGGCCATGTATGTTGCTGTGGTAAGTATTATTGGATTGGTTGTCTCTACACAGATCCTTATACCAAGCGGTTTTGGTTTAGGATTTAACATGGCCTATGTGTTTTTACCATCTCTGATCGGATCTCTGATTATTTTATTGGTCAAATGGAGATTTCAACCTCTGCTAAAACTCATTTCTTCATTTATGTTCGGCGCAGGATATATAGGTGCTTCTGCATTTGCTGTGGCTGCTTCACATCTTTTTTTGACTTAAAATGATTTAAAGATATCCTCGAATACTTCGGGGATACGACAAGGTTTTCCTTCCTCTACATAGACCAATACCACTTCCATGCTAAAGAGTTTCACCTCTTCTTTCCATACTTCCTGTAAGAGTACCAAAGATGAACGCTTCCTCGTCAAGATCTTTGTTGTGACCTCGAGTATATCTCCCAGTACAGCAGTGGCTAAAAAACCGGCTTTAATGTCACGTACCACAAACCCGCTCTGATCGCCCAGTGTAGGTTTCATTCCTCTTTGAAAAAAGATCTCTGAGCGGGCACGTTCACAATACTTGATGTAATTCGTATGGTAGACGATGCCACCGGCATCGGTATCTTCGTAATAGACCCGTACCTTCATACTAAAACTCAATATCTATTTCTTTTGATCTTTGAACATGGAGTAAGACATTTGCAAAAGCATATTGATCCACCTCCTCTATACCATCATGTTGATATCCCAATAAAAAGTCAACTCCGTCTAATTCAATGTCTTTAATTTTTTTGAGGTGTACAACGTAGACCAGTAGATCAGCCAGATCACTCACCGGGATTATTTCCCGAAAATTCTTACCGAATTCATCGATATACTCCTCACATATATCTTCATTGGACATCAAAAGTATCCAAAGTATGATATTGTCTATCTTTTGGGGCGCGTTGACTTTGTTTAAAAAGCTATTGTATATCTCTTTGTTTTGAGATATTTCATCAAGCTGTTCATTCGCCTGTCCGATCAAGAAATTGATTCTTTCTTCACTGAGTTTATTATTTCTATAGTCATCCAGTACTGACTCTGCAATTTGAAGTGTATGCATTCTCTCTCTTTTTATTTGATATGTAATTATTGCAGGATATTCTGAAAATTCCTAAAAGATAAGAAAACAAGGAGTTTAAAACCCTTTAATGATCACTGTTTTTCATGCCTATCATGCTCATAAACCTTCCGGAGCACCCTTGCTCTTTCCTGTAAGAGAAAAACCGCTCTACATTGCATGCCGTACACACATGGCTCATCTCGATGTTCTCTTCTTGAAGCCCTGCATCCAAGAGCTGTTGTCTGTTGATAAAAGGCAAGTCCAGCATAAATTTTTCACCTACAGGGGTGAACCCTTTGGGAATATCAAAAAAATGCTCTGCAACCTCTTCTCCTACTTCATAACAGCAACGTCCTATGGACGGTGCGACACCTGCAATGATCTCTTTTGGGTCACAGCCATACATTTCTGTCATCCTCTGCACCGTTTTAGATACGATCTGTGCTTTGGTGCCTTTCCATCCCGCATGCACAGCGGCGACCACTTCTTTTTTCTTGTCATAGAGGAGTATGGGAACACAGTCTGCAGTCAGTATAGTGAGCACGACTCCTTTCACGTCTGTGATCAGGGCATCACAGTTTTCTATGGCATCGGAAAGACTCTCCCACCCCTTGGTCTCTTTTTGGGTAATAAGCTTGATGTTGTCACTGTGGGTTTGATCGGCAACGATGTAATGCATAGGTTCGCTGCTTTGGAGCAGGTGGGAGAGTCTGTTTCTGTTGGCTATGATGTTTTCAGGATCTTCACCGGTATGTAAAGCAAGACTGAAAGCATAAGGAAGATCATTTGACTTTGTGGTCACTGCATGGAGCAGGGAAGGGGATCTTTTAAAGTGCGTAAATGTGAAAAATTCCAGCATGATGCTACCTTATATCCTTTTTGATATAATACCCTAAAAATAGAGGGAAACTCTAATAATAGGATCTTGCATGGAATCTTGGTTGGACTTTGATAAACGTATCTTTAAACATTTTTCCTACCTTCTCATGTTACAGATCCTGCCACTTCTTGTGATCTCATCGTATCTGGTGAATGAGATCAACCCGTATCTGTTCACAAAACAGATGGTCTATTACTTCATTGCAGGTATTGCTTTTCTTGTCTCTGCTTTTATCCCATGGAGACAGATCATTTGGTGGTTCGTACCTATTTTCTATCTGGGTAACCTGGGGCTGCTTATCGCTGTGGAATTTGTAGGAAAGACGATCCTGGGTGCACAAAGATGGATCGAGATCCCCGGCATAGGCATCACCATCCAGCCTTCAGAGTTCATTAAAGTCAGTGTGATCATGATGCTTGGGTACCTTATAGGCAGAAACCCACCAGGTGAAAAAGGGTATGGCATATTAAACTTTATCAAACTTTCCATCGTGATCGTCATTCCTTTTTTACTCATCGCCAAAGAACCGGACCTCGGTACGGCACTGGTATTGCTTATTACCGGGTATGGCGTTTTATTTGTCGTAGGGATCAACTGGAAGATATGGGTTTCTATCGTCATCATTCTCGGGTTCAGTGCACCGCTGCTTTACAGTCAGTTGAAGCCCTATCAAAAAAAGCGTGTGACGGACTTTATAGGGAAACCAAGTTACCATGTCAGACAGGCACTGATCGCCATTGGTTCAGGTGGTGTTGAAGGGAAAAGCAAAGAAGAGGCAACACAGACACAACTGAAGTTCCTTCCGGTCTCTTCGACGGATTTTATCTTTGCTTACCTGGGGGAAAGATTCGGGTTTAAAGGGATGATCACTGTCATCGTGCTTTATATGTTACTCATCTTTAATCTGCTCTATATTTCAGCCAAGCATGCCAACGATTATCTGATCAAGGCATTTGCCTCCGGATTGGCATTTTTGTTCTTTGTGTATATGGGTGTCAATATCTATATGGTTATCGGTCTGGCCCCTGTAGTAGGGCTCCCTCTGCCTATGTTCAGCCATGGAGGGACCTCGTTTATCATATTTTCTGTAATTTTTGGGATTTTGCAAAATTTAATTGCATTTAAAGACTACAGTAGATATAATTCTGACGCGAAAATCAGTATGATTTCCAAAGACCAGCCATAGCGCTCTTACGGGTCGGTAGCTCAGTTGGTTAGAGCACTCGGCTCATAACCGAGTGGTCGGGAGTTCGAGTCTCCCCCGACCCACCACTATATAAATCCCAGCACATCGTTATTTAAGAAGCCTACCAATTATTTAAATAGAATCCTATAATTCTTTAGGTGTCCATTTAGGTGTCGCTTTTGACTAATTTCAATTATCGCTTCTAAAGAAAATGACAAACTTACATAGATATTTAAGTAATTGTAATGTTACGTTGATTACCAGTATTTAGGGTCTGTATTAAAATTAGTATTTTTAACTTTTCTTAGTTCTTCAAAAATATCATTTAATTCATCGAAAATATTTATAGATATTTCATTAAATATAGGTAGTGCAAAATTCATTTTCATACCACTTTGCCAATTTTGCCATGTATCTTTTCTTATTCGTCCTTGTTTACGTAAATATATCTGTTCATTGCAGAAATCCATGTAATTATATATTTCATTATATACTTTGTCTTTTTCTATTTCTGTCAATTCAGCACCAATTAGGGCATTATAAGGAATGGCTCTAATAATTTCACGGTATTCTTTTGATATTGAATCTTCGAATGTAGTAATTGATTGTGAGGTGTTTTTCCATATTTGAGTCATGGCAACAATTACACCACCCATGATACCATAAGGAGCTAGAAACGCATATGCTTTTAAAAATTCTATCATTTTATATTTTCCTCATTACTATAGCGACATTAGACGCATTAAAAATTTGCTGGCGTTATCAAAGTTAGACTTCTGATTGGCTAGTTCATATTGCCATTTCTCACCATGAAATAGATTATTTCTCAAACGAAAAACAATACCTAAACAACCAATTAACTTTGTTTTTTCTGATAGAGTGTCACTACATAATGATTCAGTTATTTCAGGTGGATTTCCACTTCTACCAATGTGCAGTTTTTGAAATTTATCATTTAAACTTCCTTCTACATAATAGCGATCTATTAGATATGGAAGATACTCATCTAGTCCACAATTTGATAATTGATTTGCTTCTGTTAGTTCATCTGCATATTCTCTAATTTTTCTCATATTGCAGTAACCGCTTAATTTTTCACCTTCAAACATACTCCATAGTAATGTAAAATCATATATAGAGTTTTGTTCATCAGTATCTAAATTTGTAAATGTAGGAACTCTTGCAGATAACCATTCTTTAGTCTCAGGACTCATATTCATATTCCTTGTACACGATTATTTATTGTGTAAAACGTATGTCCCTATATTATGTCTGTATCTTTCTGAGAATATGGTAATGAAAGATATTATTTATAATGAATGACCCTTATGGGGGGGTAATAGTATAGAATCAGGTGTGGGAATACCCATCTCTAAATATCTTAACTGAAAATAGAAAAAAGTTTCTTTAGTGCAAAATTTTAGAAGCAAAAATGATGCATTGTAATTAGTCTTAAAATAAGTGAGTATATAGGGGGAGAATAATAGAATAATAAAACAATTAGTCAAGACTGAAAGAAGAGGGATATGAAACAAAGTAAACGGTACTCTGATTATTTAGATTCAAAAAGAAATATAAGAAAAGAAAAAAACATTTCACCAAAAATTAAAAAATTTAAAGATTATGTAGAAATAATAAAATTTTACTTACCTATAATTCTTATAGTTCCACCACTAATTGGTGGAATGTGGCAAACGCTTGAATTAGCTAATATGTCATTATCATTTATCAGATTTTTTTCTACTACACAGTTATTACCGGATGGTATTTTAGTATTATATATATTACTAGTATTTTTTATAAGTTACAAACTATCTAATAAACTTAGACCTGATAAAATAAATCTTCAAGATAAAGTATTTATACTTACTAATACTGATCTAACAGATGAAGAGATTAGTAAAAAAATACCTATAGCTCAGGAAAACAAACATTTACTTATTTATTTTTTCTTTCTAAATTTCATTTTTGGTTTTTTTAGTTACGGAATATACCCTGAAGTAGAAAAAAATGTTTCTATGTTTATATTAACAGTTTGGTTAACGGTTTCTTTTATGTTTCTTAAATCAATTTTTGAAACACTCTTTGCAATTTATTTTCTTTATCCTAAACCTATCAATAGTTTTGTAGAAAAAATAACAAATAGGGACAAGAAAGAAAAGTATAAAAATAAAACGATAGATCATATTTTAGTAATAATTTTTATATTGGTTTTTTTTACTACGATAGGCTTAGTTACTAAAGCAATATCGGTTTTTCATCACAATTCTATTTTACCAAATGACTTAAAAAATACTACTAATATTCAAGATAAACTAGAAAACAATGATTACAATAAAAGTAAAATTTTATATCTAAATGACAAGTTTATTTTTATAGAACATACTCAGCATGATAAAAATACTTCGATTGAAGTAATTAAGTTTGATAAACTTTTTGAAGAACTGAATAATAAGTAGATTTGGTGAGTAAAGACTGAATAGAAAAAAGTTCAATAAGTGAAATAAATTCTGTAATGGATTGTCCTATTTTGGCTACAATTAAGTATCTAAAAAAGGATGGTGATATGGTAGTTCCATATAATGAAGAAGGTTATACTCTTTTTAGTATTTCTACTGCTGAAATGAATGAGTCTATAAGTAGGTATCAGAGTAAACTGTTGTTTCAACATCATACAAAAAAGTTTTACCATTTAGTGGATAGATTAACTCGTTCCCACGTTGCACGTGGGAATGCATATGAAAACACAAACTACCAAAAACACTCAATATCTAAAAGTCCAACTGCCCCTTCATACAGCACTAGAACTAGAGTAACACCAATATGATGGATCATTTCCACAGCCAGTACACGAATCTTTTTACTATACTAAAGAGAAGTGACATATGTGGTTGAATAGGGTGGGTAACTCTACCATTGGTACACTTGTTTTATGTTTCATCTGATATAGTGCAGAATAAAGATGAAGATTACTCTGTGCAACTCGATGATATAGTAAAATGGTTGTTGTAATTTTCAAATATATGTACGTTTTTTAAATAAGGAAGATCTATGAATTCAACAAATAAAACCTCTGTAGAGGTAAAGACGCTAGACGATCTTGCGGCGTTGGCAGATTATTCACTCATGGAGACGCTAAGCGCTGATCCTGAAGCTACTGCAGACGGTGTTGACCACGCTCCGCGACAAGTCTTCAGCGGACATTTTGTCCCTGTAAAGCCCACACCGATCGAAAACCCTGTGTACATCGCACACAGTGAGAACTTCTTTCGTGAACTTGGCTTTGATGATAGTTTGGCAACATCAGAGGATTTTATGCGGATGTTCTCCGGCGATACTTCAAGGCTGCCAGAGCCACTTAAAAAGTTTGGTTGGGCGACAGGCTATGCACTTTCCATCTACGGGTCGGAGTACTACGAGCAGTGTCCATTTCGTACGGGCAACGGGTATGGTGACGGTCGAGCCGTTTCCATCTTTGAGGGAGTCATCAACGGAAAGCGCTGGGAGATGCAGCTGAAAGGTGGCGGTAGAACGCCATACTGCCGGGGTGCTGACGGTCGTGCCGTCTTGCGTTCAAGTATCCGTGAGTTTTTAGCACAAGAGCATATGCATGCGCTGGGCGTACCGACATCACGCTCTTTGACTCTCTACACCTCAAAAACAGAGAAGGTCAAGCGTCCATGGTTTACAAAAGGATCGTACTCAAGAGACCCCGAAGTGATGATCGATGAGGCCGTGGCTATCACCACCCGGGTTGCACCTTCGTTTATAAGGGTGGGTCAACTTGAACTTTTCGGTCGCCGTGCTCGTAAAAATGAGCATCCAAAAGCGATGGAGGAGCTTGAGACAATGGTGCTGCACTTGATCGATCGTGAGTATAGTGAGGTCATCGATGCGCATCTGCCTACGCAGGAAAAAGTACTTGTACTTGCACGCGAGTTTCGAAAACGCCTCACCTCGCTGGTGGCAAACTGGATACGCGTGGGCTACTGCCAGGGGAATTTCAACAGCGACAACTGTGCCGCAGGCGGCTTCACCCTTGATTACGGACCATTTGGGTTTATAGATATGTTTGACCCGAGATATCAGCCGTGGACGGGTGGCGGCGTGCACTTTTCATTTCTCAATCAACCTCAAGCTGCCGAGCGTAACTTTCATATGTTCTGCATGGCGTTAAAACCGCTACTGGAGTCAGATCAGGATGCTCTGGACCAGTTGGATGAGATAAGACAGGGCTTCCCTAAAGTCATGCAGGGGGAAATGATCAAGATGTGGGCTTCCAAGCTTGGACTACAAACGTTTAATGCCGCACTCTTCAATGAACTTGTCACGCTTATGGTAGAAACCTCTGTTGACTACACGATCTTCTTTCGCGAGCTCTCTACGGTACCGGAGGATATCGCTCCGCTGACTAAAAGCTTTTACGGGGACGCAGTACTCAATGAAAAGATCTTAAACAGATGGACAGAGTGGCTGGAGAAATGGAGATCACTTGTCCATACGACAAACTCTGCGGACATCAATGCTACTTCGGCTGAATCCCGTGAAAAGCTTTCTAACCAAATGAAAAGTATAAACCCAAAATACACCTTGCGAGAGTGGTTCCTTGTCCCTGCCTATAAACAAGCTACCAATGGAGACTATACCCTTATTAAAGAGTTACAGGAAGTGATGACACACCCCTATGCCGAGCAATCTAAAGCAATAGAGGAGAAATACTACAGAGAAAAGCCTTCCGAGTTCTTTGAAATCGCCGGTATATCCCATGTTACCTGTTCATCGTGATCTTCGATGGACTATTGCATGAGTCCAGTGTCTGTGTCTCAAGGTATGGAATGAGACTAAGCGTTACTGATACGAAATGCTTTTGGGCTTTGCCCCATTTTCAGTTTAAAGAATTTGGTAAACTGGGAGGCATCCTGAAAGTTGAGGGTCAGGGCAATCTCATAGATCGTTTTGTCTGTAAAAACCAAAAGATACTCGGCTTCCTTAATAATGCGCTTGTGGATGAAATGTAACGCACTTTTTCCCAGTTTTTCTTTGACCGTTTCACTCAAATATTTTGGGGTCAGGTCTAATAAGGATGCATAATCACTGACATGTTTCATACTTTTGAAATGCTCTTCGAGCAGAGAGAGAAACTGGCTGCAGATGACATCAGCTCTTGTTTTATGTGTATCATTTTTTATTTCCAGTTTCTCTCTTTTTAAGATCAGGAGCAGCTGATTTAATAGATATTTTGCATAGAGATATTTATCTTCATTGTCCTTTTTCAGTTCACTTTCGATCTCTTCAAAGATATCTTTGACTTTCGTAAAGAGTGAGGGCTCCAGATCAACACTTTCAAGATGTCTGTTGTGGAAAGACAAAAGCTCTGTCTCTTGGGAGAAATACTTTTCAAACAGAATGACATAATATTCTGTCTTGTCAAATGTATCTTTAAAGGAGTGGATGCTCTCTGGCGGCAGAAGGTGCAAAGAGTGTGCATTGATCGTATATTCGAACTGATTGACATACCGGATGGAACCACCTGTTAAACAAAAGACCATCGTATAAAAATCACATCGAACGGGTACACCCTCTTTTTTCTGGCTATTACTCTGGAGTATGACAATGTCATGGGGTCGGAAATCATTGGAGAGAACGTTCATACCGAATTTCGGTTCTTTCACATGTATTTGATTATAAAGTTCCAGTGTTTGAGACATTGACAAGAGTTCCATGCTAACCTCTGACTATACATTTTTTACTATTTTAATACAAATATTCTCTTTTTACGTATTTTTATCCATAAATTTGAAAAAAACTCTATATTATACCTGTATATTGGCGGTTTATTTTTTTATAATAGGTAAAATTGACAATTAATAAGCGTTTTTACTCTTACAAAAACATTTCATATCCGTTACAATCATGGCAATAAATTAGCATGAAAGGACGTATGATGTCAAAAAAGAATGTATTGATCACAGGCGGAGCAAGAGGAATTGGAGCTGCAACTGCAAAGGCACTGGCGGCGAATGGCCATAGAGTATTTATCAACTATGTCAACAGTACCCAAGTGGCGAATGACTTGGCGACAGAGATCAACAGTGAAGGTGGAGAAGCCTATACGATTCAAGCCGATGTCAGGGACGAATCTCAGATCAAAGCAATGTTTGAAGAAGTGAAGAACCAACATGGCGGGGTTGATATCCTTGTTTCCAATGCCAATATGAATTTTACGCCAAAGCCTTTTGTCGAACAGACCTGGGGTGAATTTTCACAAAAACTTAATGATGAAATGCGTGCATCTTATCTTTGTGCACAGTTTGCAGCAGCTTCCATGGTAGAAAAGAAGTTTGGTCGTCTGATCTTTATCTCCAGTACGCTCTCAGAGAGCCCAATGCCTAGTTTCATTGCCCATGGTTCTGCCAAAGGCGCACTTGATTCTTTCAGTAAGTATCTGGCACAAGAGTTAGGCGCGTATGGGATCACTTCCAATATCGTAGCACCCGGACTGGTATTAACCGATGCAACCGCAGGCGCTCCTGATGAATTTAAAGAGTTTATTCGGTCCACGACACCAACACAGACCATTTCAAACCCTGAGGATGTTGCCAATGCAGTGAGTTTCTTGGCAAGAGAAGAGAGTGGACAGATCACCGGGAGCTATCTGCCTGTCAGTGGTGGGGCCTATCTTTCGTAGAGATTCCTGGGAAAACCATTTTTCATCATGCAGGGTGTCAGTATAGACTGAAACTTATGACATAACATATATCAAAGGAGAACCATTTTATGAGAATGGATATAAGAAATCTTTTCGTCACTACTTTAATTCTGTGTGCCTCTTCTGCTGCGTTACTGGCAGAAGCACCCAAACCAACGCAGAAGATGGCTTTGCCAAAAGTCGACGTCTTTAATGTACGTCTCACTGCAGAGCTTCCCCTTGAACTGGAATATCCCGCACGGCTTAAGAGTGTACAAAGCGCTATGGTCGTTGCCCGTGTGACAGGTGTACTTGAGCAGAAGCATTACACCGAAGGGGCCTATGTCGAAAAAGGTACGCTTCTGTACAGCATCGAACCGGATATCTATCAAGCGGTGGTCCATGAACGCAAAGCGGAACATGCCGTTGCAAAGGCAGTTTTTATCAATGCGGAACGTGATTGGAAACGTGTGAAAGGACTTTTTAAAGACAATGCATTGAGCAGGAAAGAGTATGATGCGGCTTTAGCCGTTTTTGAACGTTCTAAAGCAGAACTTGCGTCTGCGAAGGCCCAACTGGAATCCGCCGAGATAGACTTGGGATATACAGAAGTAGAAGCACCTTTTAGTGGCATTATCGGGAAGAAAGAAACGGATATAGGCAATGTGGTTGAACCGGGTACGCCATTGGTAAGTATTACCCAGACCGATCCGGTATATGCTGAATTTTCCATTCCCGACACAGACTTTTTCAAGATCAACAAGGTACTTGGCAATGGCCGCTGGGCTGAGGATGGAGAGTTAAACGTTTCTATCAGTGTCGACGGGATCACTGCGGGGGGAACCATCAATTATATCGCTCCGGAAATTAATGAAAAAACAGCCAGTATCGAAGCGCGTGCGGCATTTGGCAACAGTCACAGATCTCTGATGCCTGGAGGTTTCGGACGATTGAAGATCATGGGCCTTAAACGCACCAACGTGCTGATGGTACCGCAAAAAGCAGTACTGCAAAACCCTAAGGGCACCATCGTGTTCATCTTGGAGAAGGGAAAAGTGGCTGTACGTCCTGTAACATTGAATGGGACTGAAGGTGAAAACTATATCGTTGAGGGGCCTCTTAAAGCCGGTGATCAGGTGATCGTCAACAATTTCTTCCACATCAAGCCCGGTATGGACGTTGCTGTGGATAAAACGATCAATGCCGACGGGGAATAAATATGCTGTCAAAGTTTTTTATTAGCCGTCCTATCTTCGCATCTGTTCTGTCGATCATCGTTCTGCTCTCGGGTATGATCGCGATCAAGGGATTGCCTATCCAGGAGTACCCAAGTATCGTTCCTCCGCAGATCACTGTAGAGGCGACCTATCCGGGTGCGGATGCAGAGACACTGGCCAAGACTGTAGCTGCACCGCTTGAAGAAGCGATCAACGGTGCCAAAAACATGATCTACATGACATCAACGGCATCGCCGAGCGGTATCCTCAGAATGAGCGTTACTTTCGAGACAGGGACCAATCCTGCGGATGCCAATGTGGATGTCAGTAACCGTGTCCAGGTCGCTTTGAACAAACTGCCAGAAGCCGTGCGTCGGCAGGGAGTGAGTATCCGCGAACGCTCTCCTGACATGCTGCGTGTGATCGCTTTTACCTCTGAGGGACGGAAGCATGATTCGCTATGGCTCAACAACTACACATTGATCAACGTACTTGATGATATCAAGCGTATCAGCGGGGTGGGTGACGCTTTTCTTTTCGGAAGCAAAGAGTATGCCATCCGTGTCTGGATAAAACCTGATGCGCTCGCTGCCTATGATCTGACCGTCAATGACATTATCAGTGCGATATCTTCGCAAAACGTGCAGATCGGGGCAGGGCAGATCGGTGATAAACCTTCAGCAGACAAACAGGTCTTCACCTATACGGTGACAACAGAGGGACGTCTCCAAACCACAGAGGAGTTCGGCAATATCATCATCCGCTCCAATCCGGACGGGTCTGCACTGCACCTGAAGGATGTTGCAGGGGTGGAACTGGGAGCAGAACGGTATATGCTCAACGCGATCTATAACAAGGAACCTATGGCAGTAGCCGGGATCTTTTTGGCCCCTGGCGCCAATGCGCTGGAGGTCTCTGAAGCCCTGGACAAGGTACTTGAAAAAGCCGCTGAGAAATATCCTGAAGATATGCGCCAACACACCTTATATGATACGACGAAGTTCGTCAAGGCTTCTATCGAAGAAGTACTAAAAACCTTGGCCGAAGCGATCTTTCTGGTCATCGTGATCATCTACTTTTTTCTGGGGAACTTCCGGGCGACGATCATCCCGGTACTGGCGATACCTGTTTCCATCGTCGGTGCTTTTGCAGGACTCTATATCGCAGGCTACTCCATTAATCTTCTGACGCTTTTTGCGTTGATCCTGGCCATCGGACTGGTAGTGGATGATGCCATCGTCGTGATCGAAAACGTCGAGCGTATCCTCCGTGAACGTGAAGGCATCACGGTCAAAGAAGCGACCATCGAAGCGATGCGTGAAATCACCGGTCCGGTCATTGCCATCGTTCTGGTACTCTCGGCCGTATTTATCCCGACTGCATTAGTGGGAGGCTTTAGCGGACTGATGTACCAGCAGTTTGCGATGACGATCGTGATCTCCGTTGTGATCTCCGGTATCGTTGCATTGACACTCACTCCGGCATTGTGTGCAGTCTTCTTGCGTGAAGATGAAAGCGAACCCTTCTGGTTGGTGCGCAAGTTCAACGCCTTTTTCGAACGGATCACCCGTGGGTTTACCGCTGGAGTACGTAAGGTATTGCGTTATGCCATGTTGAATGTTCTGATCTTCGGTGTCATGATCGGTGCGGCGGTCTGGACCTTGCAGAAGCTTCCCACCAGCCTTGTTCCAGGAGAGGACAAAGGGGTGATCATGGTGCTTTCTTACCTGATGCCGGGCGCTTCACTTGAACGCACGACCGAAGTGATGCATGAGGTGACCGATACGATCGCCAAACACCCTGATACAGCCGACTTTGGAGGTATGGCCGGGATCGATCTGGTGACCTTTGCCTTCAAATCCGATGCGGGTATCGGATTTACGCACCTCAAGGACTGGTCAGAGCGTCCGGGTGCACAGCAAAGTGCTGATGCGATCTCGGGCGCTTTGATGGGACAGCTCTCTCAGAACAAAGAAGCGTTTGTACTTGCGGTAAATCCCCCTCCGATCCGTGGTATGAGTACAACGGGCGGCTTTGAGATGTATGTACAGGACAGAACCGGAGGAGATATAGCGAAGCTCGACGGTTATATTAAAGAGATCGTTCAAAAAGCCAACGCACGGCCTGAGCTTAGTATGGTGCGGTCAACCCTTCAAACGGGAGTACCGCAGTACCGTCTGACGATCGACCGTGACAAGGCAAAGGCATACGGTGTGGAGATCGACGATATTTATACGACTTTGGGAACGACGTTCGGTACCGGTTATGTCAATGATTTCAACCTCTACGGTCGGGTCTACCATGTCAATGTCCAGGTCGACTCGAAGTTTCGTGACAATGTCGAGGATTACCGTTATATCTTCGTACGGTCCGACACAGGAGATATGATACCCGTCAGTTCTCTGATCAAAGCTGAACGTATTGTCGGTCCAAGCGTGATCCAACGGTTCAATATGTTCACGGCCGGCCAAATTTCCGGGCAGCCTTCACCGGGCTACAGTTCCGGGGACGCCATGCGTGTCATCCAGGAGGTGTCGGAAGAGGTGCTTCCCGAGGGATATACGACAGCGTGGGCCGGTACAGCCTATCAGGAACAGAAAGTCGCCGAAAAAGGCAATAATACCTTTGTCTTTGCGATCCTCTTCACTTTCCTGGTCCTTGCGGCCCTGTATGAGAGCTGGACGATACCGTTTTCAGTCCTGATGACCGTACCTTTTGCTCTTTTGGGAGCAGCACTGGGTGTGATGATGCGGGGACTTGAGAATGATATCTATTTCCAGGTCGGGCTTATTACACTGGTCGGGCTTGCGGCGAAAAACGCCATTCTTATCGTCGAGTTTGCCCAGCAGAAATTGCGTGAAGGGATGTCGCTTTATGATGCGACCGTTGCAGGAGCACGGATCCGTTTCAGACCGATCGTGATGACCTCTTTGGCATTTATCGGTGGTACTTTACCTTTGGCACTGAGTAGCGGAGCCGGAGCCAACAGCCGACATATCATCGGTACGACTGTGGTCAGCGGTATGGTTGTTCTGACCATTGTTGCGGTGTTCTTTATACCGCTCTTCTACTATTTGATCATGCGAGGGAAAGAGAGATTTTCCAAGAAAGGAGTGGCAGATGAAAACTAATATTGCCCTTTCTCTAGCTGTGGGCATGCTGCTGGGAGGCTGTTCTATGGCTCCGGAACTTGAAGTCAAGAATCCTGAGCTGCCAAAAAACATGCACACGTCATCTGAGAAGATAGATAAGCAATGGTGGCGGGGATTTAATGACCCGACATTGAACAGAGTGATCGATGATGCACTGGAACAAAGTGATGACCTGAAACTTGCCATGGCCAATGTCAGTCTGGCCAAAGCAACTTTGGGATTGGCGAATGCAGAACGTTACCCGGATATCACGGGATCTGCAGATGCCTATCGTCAACGTACCAGTGCCGAGAGCCTTTCACCTTTCTCAGGTGTCACCTACAATAATTTTGGACTCTCTTCGACCATTGGATATGAATTTGATTTCTGGGGTAAGTTTGCCAATGCTGAAAAAGGGGCATGGTCGCGTTTACTGGCCAGTGAAGCAGATAAAGAGACCGCACGTATCAGTCTGGTTTCCGGGGTTGCAGAACTCTATATCCAGCAGATCGCTCTGAAACAGAAAATGACGCTGCTTGAAGAGATGGTCAAAGCATACAAAGAGAGCTATGAGTATAGAAAGCGTGAGTTCCGTCATGGCCAGATCAATGAATTGGTCGTCGGGCAGTCCCATGCACTTTATGCCAATGCGCAAGTGACACTTGCCTCCCTTAAAAAAGCTGCAGCATTAAATGAAAATGCCTTGGCATTGACGATCGGTTATGCCCCGAAACAGCAGTTTGAAGGACAGATCGATGTTCCACTTCAATTACCTGAGGTACAAAAGGTACCAGCAGGGATCGGTTCGGAGTTATTGCAGCGCCGTCCGGATATCCTCGCTGCCGAAGAGCGCTTGCGTGCCGCCAATGCAGATATCGGCGTGGTAAAAGCGAACTATTTCCCCTCTATCTCATTGACCAGTACGGCAGGTTTGCAAAGTATTGAGTTGGACAAGCTGTTGACGTCATCCGCCAAAACCTGGGGAGTCGGCCCTTCGTTGAATCTCCCTCTGCTGGATTTTGGTCGTGTGAAACGTTCGGTGCAGCGTACCGAAGCAGAAAAAGAGATCGCCATGATCACGTATACCAAAACAGTGAAAAAAGCATTTACCGAGGTCTATGATGCATTGGCCCAGATCAAACATTCACAGGTACAGATTGCGGCACAAAATCGGGAGGTCAAAGCACTGAAGCAGGTACTTGAACTTTCCGAGAAACAGTTCAAAAGCGGCTACGGGATATATTTGGATCTCTTGACCGCCAAACGGGAGCTACTGAGTACACGTATAGCAATGATCGATCTGAATGCTGAATTGATCGTCAACCAGATCGTCCTTTTTAAAGCACTTGGCGGAGGTTGGAAACGGACACAGCGTCTACCCTGATAGCTGCCGTTTCATGGCACAGAAGAGGAAGCATTCTACAAAGATCTTTGTAGTGCAAGTGCTTCTTTAGAGCCATTAAATCCCTTTAATGTCTAATTTATATACAATATGTTTACGCTAAGCATTAAATTTCTGATTATAATTGCGCATGGACACTTTATTATTAGCAATTTTTGCAACGATTTTTATTGCAACACTACTCAATATCATTTTCAAAAAACAGAATATTTCGCATATTCTCGGATATATCTTTACGGGTACCATCATAAGTTATCTTTTTGATTTTAACTCACTGAAAATCGATTCTCTGGAATTGGTAGGGGAGTTCGGTATCGTCTTTTTAATGTTCACTATCGGTCTGGAACTCAGTTTTGAGAAGATCAAAAAAATGAAAGAGACCTTGCTCATTAATGGTGCCTTGCAACTTTTTTTAAGTGCACTCTTCTTTTTTCCTTTGGCCTTTTATGCGTTTCATTTAGATGTTACAGGTTCTATTATCATCGCGCTGGCATTCTCTTTATCTTCAACGGCGATCGTGCTTCCGTATCTGAAAGAGTCTAAAGATATCTATACGCCGTATGGGAAAAAATCGGTCGGTATTTTGATCTTTCAAGACATATCGGTCATCCCTATTTTGCTGCTCATCACCTTTTTATCCTACGGGGCATCCGGAACCGATATCTCCATTATGGAGGTCATGCTCAAAACGGTGTTGGCATTGGTTTTCATCGTGCTGTTTATTCGCTATGTCGGTGATAAGATCGTTGATACGATGCTGAAGTTCGCAGCAAGAACACAACTCGAAGAGATCTTTCTTGGCGCTATTTTTACCATTGTACTGGGTATGGCAGTTTTGATGCATTCCATAGGCTTTACATACTCCCTGGGAGCCTTTATAGCCGGTGTTCTGATCGCCGATACGAAATACGCCATTAAAGTAGAATCGGATATCCTGAGCTATAAGGATCTGCTTTTAAGTGTCTTCTTTTTCAGTGTGGGAACAAAAATCGATATCGTCTATCTCTTTTCCAATCTTCATACGGTTTTCTTGATTTTCGCCTTGGTTTCGCTGGTAAAGATGGGGGTGATCTATCTGATCATAAAGAGAAAGGGAGATACCAATACCTCTATGAAAACAGCGCTTGCTTTGGCGCAGATAGGAGGTTTTTCTTTTGTTATATTTGATCTGGCTTCGGTCAATCATCTGATCACACAGGATATGGCAAATTTTTTATTTTTAATCACCTTCGTATCCATGATCGTCACCCCGTTCGTACTGAACAATATCTATAAACTCTCTTCCTATTTTGAAAAAGAGTTTTATGAATCTGACGTGATCACCCCGATCGATAAAAAAAATCATATTATCATCGTGGGATTTGGTACCCTGGGAAGAGCCGTTGCCAAAGAGCTTTATGCAAAAAACATTGATTTTATTATCATTTCGGACAATTTACAACATGTCTTGTTGGCAAGAAGAATTAATTTCCTTGCATATTTCGGACACCTGAACAAACGCCCCGTTATGGAGTCACTGAAGGTTGAAGAGAGTTCGGGGATTATTATTACTATGCAGGATGAACACACCAAAGATCTTATCAGCCAAGCCGTCATGGAGTACTACAGTGATGCAAATATCATTATAAAAGTCGATACCGATGAAGAGAGACACCACTTCCAGGTGATGCGTAACATTGATTTTGTTGACTCGAACCATGAGTTATCCTCACGTCTTGTGGAGCTTTCATTAAAACATCACAAATAGTCCTCCAATAAGACACTACATAGTGTTCTGACGGTAAAGAGGGTGGATTTTATGATGGGTCCATCCTTGGAAAGACACTGCAAATTTATGTTCTTTGTATGCCAATCGCTTATGATTTTATGAGATTACAGATAAATTATGCTAGTATCACACAAAATTAGTATGATTTATGTAAAAAAGGATAAAAGATGACAAGTGGAAAAGTATTATCATTATATATCACTATGCCAGATATGATGCGTTCAGGTCACCGTATGAGAGTTGAAGACATAGAGTGTGACGAAAATGGTATCATGGGAAGCAGAGACTATGAAAATGGAACCGAACATACGATGGTGTTGGTTTCAAAAAAGAGTTATGACATCATAGAAGAAGCAGAACTTGTTTTTGAACGGGGTCTTTTAATGGAAGACATTTATGTCGATGTAGACCTCTATCATCTGAAAAAAGGATCTATCATTGAGATAGGCGAAATGATCTTTGAAGTGACTGGGGCGTGTGAAGATTATCGGTATCTTTATGCCTTTGCACCCGAGCTTCCTGAACTTATTCAAGGAAACCGTGGTCTTTTTATTACCCCAATAGAGTACGGAAGAATCGAAGTTGGTGATGAAGTAAACGTGATAAAAGAGGCCTAATATGAAAAAAATAGGTATCGGTATAGACTACAGCAACATCTGTAAAGACTATAATACTTCCTATTTGGATCGAGATAATAAAGACCCTGCAACCACGAAATGTATGAAACAAGTACTTACTTGGACTCAGGGTTTTTTATCTGAACTTTTAGAGCACTTTGGTTATACCATACATCATCTGCATTCTGTTACGCCAGTAAAGATAGAGGATGTCGCTTCAAAAAGATTTCTTTTTTACTCTTTGGAGAAAGAGATCACGCTGCAAAGCTATGTGATACAAAAAGCGTATGTGGAATATGGATCTTTGAGTGCCTGGGAGTTGGAAAGCGAGGAGGGCATACTAATACAGAATGAAGAAGATGGGGGAGGGATATTTCTCTATTTCAATGAAAACTCCAGTGAACATCAATGGATCCTCGATAAGCTCAAAGCGTTCTCTTTAGATGAAGTTCCCTTTCATGCAAAGTAAAAAAGATGCAATGGTGAGATAATATATTTATTTTTTATTATAAGTTATAATTATTATTACCATGAAGAATTCTGCTGATAATCCACCTTTTTTAGAGAAGTTCTTATCATTTTTGTGCATACTTCTGTTTTATTATGATACAATTAAAATAGTTGATTTGATAGATATCTCGAAGAAAAACATACTATCAGATCTTTAGGCTTTTCATTGAAAATGATCAGCAATATTACTTTAGGAGAAAATGTAATGAAAGTAATTAAAGAAAAACTGGAAGAAATTGTAGCACTGATGAACGATCCGGAAGCAACGGTATCGGAAAAAGAAGTGAAAGAGAAACTTGAATCAGTGATGTCTCTTCTGAATAATCCTGAAAAAATTGAAATGAGCGAAAAAGAAACCAAAGAAAAATTAGAAGAGATCGTAGCACTTGTGAACAATGTGATGGTAGACCCGGATATCGATATTGAATATTGTATACCTGATGTAGCGACAACATTAGACACTTGTGATGTTTCCGGAGATCCGTATATCTTGGTGACATATATTGTGAGTGACTATGCAAGACCGACACGTAAGATCCGTTTATCCGGTTCAAATATGCAAAATACACCAAAAGTAATAGCTGACCTGATTACTTTCTCTATTGAACAATTTAAAAGTGAGATAGACACTGTAGAGATTAGATGAAGCTCCCTTTCATGCAAGGTAAAAAAATGAAATGGTGAGATAAGATATTTCTTTATTCGTCATCATCATTCATCTTAATCCCCTCATGAAACGTTTTGCTGATAATTCCCCTTTTTTAGAGGAATTTTTGTCATTTTTTGTCGCATACTTCTGTTTTATTATGATACAATTATCATAAGGGGTTTGGTAGATATCCCTTAAGAAAAAGATACTATCATATCTTCATGCTTTTCATTGAAAATGATCAGCTAACTTATTTTAGGAGAAAATTGTTATGAAAGAAATTAAAGAAAAATTGGAAGAAATTGTAGCACTGATGAACGATCCGGAAGCAACGGTAATGGAAAAAGAAGTGAAAGAGAAACTTGAATCAGTGATGTCTCTTCTGAATAATCCTGAAGAAATTGAAATGAATGAAAAAGAAACCAAAGCGAAACTCGAAGAGATTGTTGCACTTGTGAATAATGTGATGGTAGACCCGGATATCGATATTGAATATTGTATACCTGATGTAGCGACAACAGCAGAAAGTTGTGATGTTACAGGAGATCCTTATATTTTAGCGACTTATGTTGTGAGCGAATACACTAGACCAACACGTAAGATACGTTTATCCGGTTCAAACATGCAAAACACACCAAGAGTGATAGCTGATCTGGTTACTTTCTCTATTGAACAATTTAAAAGTGAGATAGACTCTGTAGAGATGGGTTAAACCCTCTCTTGAAAGAAGATTTTATCTAGGCTAAAAAAGTTTTATCTTTAGCCTGAAAATTTACTGCCTATTTAACAATTTCATGGAATTGTTCATAGACCCTTTTGACGTATTTTGGTTTCAGACCTGTAGTTTTGATCTCTGCAAGCTCTTGTTTAATATGCTCCTGTGTAATGGCGATGAGATTTTCCCATCTTTTTACCAAAAAGTTTCTTATATCTGCTTCAAAATCACCGTTATACTCAGGATATGCAGCATTTAATTTCTCTACAATATCAGCAAACTCTGTCTCTTTAATCATCTCTAACTGCTCTTTTGGATGTGTTTTTTCGACATCTACAAGGTGTGCCCAGCCAGTTTCTACTATGACCTTTAACTCTTGTGCATAATCTCTCTCTTCGTTCGGAAACTTTTGGATCAATGCTGCAGCGATATCTTTGAGTGCATTGGAATTGACGATCTCTAACTCTTCTTCAAACCCTTTTAGGTTTGCTTCATACTCTGCTGCATCTTCATACATTTTTGCGATCTCAGCATTTTTACTGTTCACTTTATCGTTTTTTTTGGGAACAGTATTATCTTTCGCTGCATCTGCATGCGCAGCTTTAAGTTCTTCCATTTGTAATTCTAAATAGAGCTTTTCTTTCTTTTCAGCCATCGTATCAATACCCCATAATGATTTTTTTGTATTCTAGCATTAGTTGTTTAATTATTAATTAAACACCCGACCTCAGGAATAAGATAAACAATAAACAGGCTTTATATTGCCTCATTTAGGCTCTAAGACATCGATATAAATGTAAGTTCAAACCTATTTAATAAATTGCAGAGAAAAAAAATGATAAAATACACAAAAAATAAAAGGAAGATATCATGTCCAATACACTAATTCACAATGAAGATGAATGTAAATATGAATACCATATAGATGACCATGTAGCCTATATTACATATGAGGATCAAAATGGGAACATGCTTTTGACAGAGACCCAGGTACCAGATGCGTTGGCAGGACAAGGTCTTGCTAAGACGCTTTTGGAAGATGTACTTGAAGAGATCAGAAAAGCAAATAAAAAAGCTGTAGCTAAATGTTCATATATAGAAAAATATCAAGAAAAAAACCCAGAAAAAAGTGATCTGTTTGCATAGATCTATCCAATTGAATAAGTCTAAAGAGATTTAGATTTATTCACTACCATATCCTTCATATATCGGATATGCTCAACAACAATAGTTGAATCTTTCTATCATACCTCTATTACCACATGGTAAAACATAACATTGCTTACTATATATAAGTGAGAAGAGTATAACCATTAAACGATGCAGATTTCACTATTTGCTTTATTTTATACATGACTTTTATCAGTTTTTCCTATGATTTATGCAACATTTAGTAACTATTTGACTGATATCTGCAACATTTAGTAACTATTTGACATAAGTCTATCGTATAATAGGGGTCTTGTCTTCTATATTTAAATTATATTCGATACTATTAGACACAAATTCATGTTTTTCAAAGATGTGAAGGTACCTAGTTGTACTTTCTATTTGAGAACTTTATATCTACTGATAATGAATTTTAAATGTTAAATACACTGGAATTTAAAAATGTTTTAATACACTTTAGTGTATTTTTCAAAACTTCATACATATAAGGAGTCAACTATGACGAAAATCGTAACAGAAGGTCCTGCTGGGTATATGCCACAGTCAGCACCGGCAATGGGGGTAGAGCTTGCGCCAGAAGGTTCAGCTTTGCTTTATGGTAATGTTGTCACACCTGAAGAGGCAATGAGAGATGCTGCTAGAGCACTACTCACAAGAGACAACCCAACAATCTTCCCTGGTCCACAAGTTTTATGGGACTGGAAAGATGATGTTGCGGAAAAAGCTGCAGCAATTTTAGATCTTGCATCTGAGATTCCAAACTGTAAAATCATTCCAATGCCAGATTACAGACCAAAATATCCGAAGATCGATGTTAAGGCTGAAATCAATCCAAATCACCCAAATCTAACAATCTTGGATAACAGAATCAAAGCTTGTGTTTTTGTCGGTGTGCATTGTCACTATGCAAATCTTTCTCTTAGAATGATCCGTGCAGGTACTGATTGTTATACAACTGCATTATGTGCTTATATGGGACATGAAGAAGCAATGGCATCAATTAGAGATCTCCATGCATCAGACATTCAAAAGTTCAAAGAGATAGTAATTGAAGAAAGAAACAAATTAGGCATTGAGTGGGAAACTACTCTACCACCTGAAAATCCGTCTTTAGAAAAAGAAGATTACAGTACATTATCACCGGCTGATTATGGCGAGTATAGAAGTCTCATCATGACCAAAAAAGGTGAGCATGTTACTGAAGTCGAATAAAGGAGAAAATCAATGGATGCAAGTCAAAGACCACAATTAGAAAAGAAAAAAGCAGATATAAACTATATATTAAAAGAGGCTCCAAGAGAGCAGCACTTTATTACAGGTGCACAGGCGATGGCGGAAGCTGTTAAAAGAGCAAACGTTGATATGGCGATTGCTTATCCTATTACACCACAGTCAGAGGTAATGCACCTTGTTGGTGATATTTATGCACAAGGTCACATTAAAGAGTACTATAGAGCTGAAGAAGAGCTTGGTACTATGTCAGCGATCGCTGGTGCTGCAAGAGCAGGTGTTCGTCTATTTACGGCAACATCAGGACCGGGACTTCTTAGAGGTCTAGAGGCAATCGTATCATGGTCTGGACACAGAGTTCCAGCTGTACTTGGTATCTTGACTCGTGTTGTAAACGCACCGTTGTCAATTCAACCGGATAACATCGAAATGGCATACATGATGCACTGTGGTGCTGTAATGCTACATGCTGAAAACCAGCAAGATACATTCGACTATACATTGGCAGCATTTGCTATCACTGAAAAAGTTGATGTATATATTCCAGTAGCTGTTGCAACAGAAGGTTTCTTCGTAACACACGCTAAGGGTTATGTTGATATGACAGCTGATGATATTTGTCTGAACGACTTTGATCCAGTTGCAGCGCCGGTTCCAGCTATGGATAACGAAACTCCACCAGCAAGAATTCAGCGTGATGCTCCAGTTCAAAAGTCAAACTTCATGTCTTACTTGATTCACTCAGTATGGCAACAAGAGATCTGGGATTCAAATCAACGTGCGATGAAATATATCTATGAATACCTTGGTGGACCAATCGAAGTTCAAAACCCTGAAGCTGATGTATTTGTTCTTGGTTCTGGTTGTGCAGCAGCACAATGTAGAGAAGCGCACAGATATGCTCAAGAAGATGGATTAAGTGTTGGTTTCATTAAAGTAAAAGCGATCAGACCATTCCCAACTGAAGAGATCAGAGATGCATTAAAGAATGCAAAATCTGTAATCGTTCCAGAACACAACATTATTGGTTGGTTATGTAAAGAAGTTAAAGCAGCTATTCCAAACGGTGGAATTGTTGTAGAGGGTCCAAGAGTATACGGTGGTATGACACTTCCAGTGGAATTGATCATGAAAGAAATTCATACTGCTCTTGGTCTAGAGTACGATCTAAAACTATAAAAAGGGGATAAAATGAGCTTAAAATATATAACTCCGGCAGAGAGATTTAAAAAATATTTACCAAAAGATTATGTTGAGTTAGTTGACTACGGTCCGTTTGGAAAAACTCAAGATGAAGCTGGTCCAGGAAATATGGGACAGTTCAAAGAGTTAATGGAAGAGCACCCAATGTGTTCTGGTTGTTGGATGGCGTATTTCATTAGATTGATCTTCGCTTCATTACCACAACCTGAAGAGACTGTAACATTAGGTACAGCTGGATGTGGTCGTTTGGCTATTTCTCAAGCAGCTGTTCCATTCATCTATGGTAACTACGGTGACCAAAATGCTATGGCTTCTGGTCTTACACGTGCTTTCAGATTACGTTTCCCTGAGAAACACAAAGATGTTATCACTATCGCTGGTGACGGTGGTACTATGGATATCGGTTTCTCTATGACTATGCACTCATGGATCCGTGGTGAAAAATTCACAACGATCATGCTTGACAACGAAGTTTATGGAAACACTGGTGGACAAGAGTCTGGTATGTCTCCTAAAGGTGCTATCCTTAAGATGGCTCCACTCGGTAAAAAAGGTGAGAAAATGCCTGCAACAGCATTGGCGCAAGCTGCTGGTTGTGTGTATACAGTAAGACTTTCTCCAACAAACATCAAGAAAGCTGCAAAAGTTATCAGAAGAGCGATCTTTGTTGCTAGAGAAGTTGGTCCTACCTTTGTTCATGCATATACTTCATGTAACATTGAGTACTCTATCCCTACTGAAGATGTATTTGCTGATGCAAAAGAGAAAGAGAAAACAAGATTCCAATTCGAAGAGTACATGACTGATGAAGCTAAAGCGGTTATTGATCGTGTAGAAGCTGAAGAAAAAGCAGCTAAAAGAGCTAAAAAAGCAGAGGTGGTTTAATATGGCTGAGCAACAGAAAAGAGAACGATATAATATTAGAATTTCAGGACTAGGTGGGCAGGGTGTTGTAACGACTGCTCACATCCTTGGTTCTACTATGGATAACGCAGGTAAGTTCGCTTCATTGGTACCATTCTTTGGTTCTGAAAAAAGAATGGCACCTGTTGAAGCATATGTACGTGCTTCTAATCAACCGATTTATGAAGTGGGTGAAGTTGTTTACCCTGATATTATTATGATCTACCACTCACAAGTTATTACACATGGTAAATCATATACAATGCCTTTCTATACAGGTCTAAAGCCGAACAGTTTGATCATTATCAACACGGATCATGATGTGCTTAATGAAGATGACATTAAAGTTCTTGAAGATCTTAATGCAACAGTTGTACAATTTGATGCAACAGCATTGGCACTACAAATTGCAGGTACTGAACTTGCGACGAACATGGCGATGATGGGTATGCTTCTTGGTCTTACAAAACTTGTATCAACTGAGAACATTGAAGCAGCGGTAAAAGAAAGATTCTTAGGAACTTCATTTGTTTCTTCTGGTGGTACAGCAATGCTGGATTCTGCTATTGAGAAAAAGTTTAAGAAAAAAGAAGAGTTACTTCAAAAGAATATGGATGTTATCAATAAAACTTTTGAGATGGCAGACTCTGTAGACATCAGTGGATCTGAACTAATAGTCAGATTTGACATATAAGGAAGGGAAATAAATGTATTATGTAGCAAAAGTAGATGCAGATAAATGCGCTGAATATAAATGTAACACGTGTACTCTATATTGTCCAGAAGCGAATACGCTTATGTTTGATAAAGATAGAAACACATCATGGGTAGATGAAAACAGATGTAAAGGATGTGCACTTTGTGTATACGTTTGTTCTGACATGCTTGATAGAAATTGTATTACAATGGAAATGGCTGGTCACGAAGAGTAAGCATTTCAAACCCATTGGTCACCCTCTTGGGTGGCTAAGCTAAGTGATCTCTCTGATCATCTAGTTATACTATCAATCCAAACCTTCATATAAAATCTTAAACAGTAAAATCAAATTTAAACCGCTATCTATCGTCTCAATTGTAGTTAAATGGTTTCACATGTTAATTTTAGACAATAATGCTAAAATTACGCAATTAAAACCGAAAGGATTGTAGTGAAAGTTACAGTAGAAAAAGTAGATGATATAAACTACATTATAAGTGGTTCAGTTAAAAATAGCGTGATCGAAGAGAAAGTCGCTAAACTTAAAGAAGAAGCAGCAAACGCACCCAAAGACGAAAAGTCGACAGATGAAAATATCGAGCAAAATGCCGCGGGACAAGTATTTCAAGACTTCATTAATGCAGGAATAAAAGAAGGAAATTTAGAGGTTGAGAAGATTTTGGGTCAACCTGGACTTAAAAAATATGAGCAACAAGATGATAGTATTTATTTTGAAGTAGAAGTAGCTGTCAGCCCTGAGATCAATGTGGATGACATTGATTTCGATGAGATCGCACCTAATTACACAAAACCTACAGCAAGTCCTGAAGCTGTAGAAGCAAAACTTGCAGAGTTCGCTCAACAACAAGCGCCATTTACCAAGCTTGAAAATCCAAAGCCGATTGAAATCGGTGATGTTGCTGTGATCGATTTTACAGGGTATATAGATGATAAACCTTTTGAAGGCGGAAGTGCTGAGAAGTTCAATATCAAAGTAGGGTCGAACAAGTTTATACCAGGATTTGAAGAGCAGCTTGTTGGTATGGAATATGGGGAAGAAAGAGATGTGATCGTCACTTTCCCAGAAAATTATTCTGCAGACGATCTGGCAGGTAAAGAAGCCAAATTTGTTGTAAAACTGCATGAGATCCAAGAGCAGAAACCGGTAACGATAGATGACGCTTTTGCACAAAAAGTATTAAACAATAACTCAGCCACGGTTGAGACACTGAAAAAACAATTCTCAGAACAAGTCACAGCTGAAGAGCTGTCTCAAATTTATATGCGTGATCTTAAGCCAAAGATGGTAAAAGCTTTACTTGAAAAATTTGACTTTACTTTACCAAACAACATAGTAGAGACAGAAATAGATGCAAAGGTCCGTGAAAAGACTAGAGGATTCACTGAAGAGCAACATCAATCCTATGTTGAAGATAAGGAAAAATTTAAAGAGCTTAGAGAATCTGTACGTGAAGAGGCAAGACAAAGTATCAAGTTGTCACTTATTGTTGAAGCCTTAGCTAAAAGAGAAGGTATTGATGTCCATGAACAAGAGGTGATCGCTGCACTGGGTTACCAGGCTACAATGACCGGTCAAGATCCACAGGCACTACTAAAATACTACCAAGATAACAACTTGATGACAGCAGCTAAAATGGGACTCACTGAAGATAAACTTTTCGGTCATATACTCGGGTTCCATAAAGCATAAGTAAGCCTTGCTGAGTCATGAATAAAACGGATGAACTCTGGGTTCACTCACTTTGGAAATGGGCAGATGAAAATGCGGTCCCTGATCTACAATGGATAGCTCACGATTCATATCTGAAGGGTGGTTACTTTAAAGGATTACCAAGAAGCAAAGAAGCGTTACTGAACTTAACAGAGCTAAACCTTCTTGGTATGCAACTTAGTGACCTGCCTGCAGAAATAGGAAATTTGATACACTTAAAGAGGCTCTACCTTTTAGGGAATCAGCTTACTCAATTGCCGTCTGAGATAGGTAAACTTGTGAACTTGGAAGAACTTTATGTTCCAGGCAACCGATTAAGCTGCCTGCCAAGAGAGATAAGGGCTTTAAGACACCTAAAGCTTCTTCTTCTTCAAGAGAATCAACTAAGAACCCTGCCAAAAGAGATTGGAGATCTTCTAAACTTGAGAACCTTGGAACTCGGAGGGAACCAGTTGACATTTTTACCCGAAGAGATAGGAAAACTTACCAAGTTAAGCAAATTAACGCTTTGGAAAAACAAGCTTACAAAACTGCCAGACGAGATCGTGCATCTTGTAAACCTGACAGAGTTGGATTGTATTTACAATAAATTAGCGTTGACAAAAGCACATGTTGAGTGGCTAGAGGCCTTACTCATCAAAGAGTGTTCAGTGAATGTGTAACGCTGAATCGTTATACATGTAAATACACTTGTAGTATAGTTTAGCTATACTCTCAGCATTAATATTAGGAGAGACAATGCCTTATGATTCAGTTGACAGACCTTCCGTAGAGAGAATGGTACGTGAGTTTTATACTGACGTACTTCAAGATGATATCCTAGGTCCTATCTTCATCAAATCTCTGGGGAATGATCTGAAAAACGGTAAATGGCATGAACACCTTAATACCCTATACAATTTTTGGATGCAGATGATGACAGGCGAGTCTCCGTATCAGGGACACCCTTTTCCTCCGCATGCATTTCTAGGACCGCTCTACCGTGAAACCTTTGAACGTTGGTTAGAACTTTTTCATGAGACGGTCTATCGGCTCTTTGTGCCTGAGATTGCTGACAAGTTTTATAGAAAAGCGGATATCTTGGCAGAACAGTTCATGGATAACCTCGGTATTAATGATGAAGACGAGGATGACGATTACTAAAAAAAGTATGGGTAAAGTGTTTAGAAAAGTTTAACAAGGAGATGAGATGAGTGAACAGTCAAAAATATTGGCAGAGTTGCAGGAGATCATTATGACCATTTTAAAAAATGGATCTGCCTCAGAGGCAGAAGGTCAGAGGATCGACGAACTTGAAGCCTTGCTGCATGAGCAAAAGTGTTATAAAGCGATCGATCATGAAGTATATGAGTATCAAGGAGAAGAGATAGCTGCTCTCTTTGCCACAGGCCACACTATGGAAGCCATAGAGAAAATGTGTGAGTGTGAAATCACACCTGAGGATTTTTTTGGGTTTATAGCCTATCATGATGAAGATGAAGAGTATGTGGATCTCTTTACCGATGCATTTATCGCAGAGGTAGAAAAGATCTATGAATCAAAGTGCCACTCCTAGTAGCAATAGTGTAAAGTTAAAGAGATTTTATTTTTTACGTTTTCTCTCTCATTAATGAAGAGAGAAAAAGCTATTTTGCGTTCTTGGCCTGTATCACTGGATTTTTCATTACAGCTGCGCGTACATCTTCATTTTCATCTATCATTAATAGATCCAATATCTCAGACGGGGTATTTGGATTCACTGCAAGAGAGGATCGCACATTTTCATCTTCATGTTTACTGAGTCTGTTTAATAACTCTACGGGGGTATTTGGATTTCCTGCGATCCAATAGGAAAGATCACTATCCTGGCTTAGTTCAATTAAAGTCTCTGCAGGTGTATTCAAATGTTCTGCAACAAACTGTCTGACCAGAGGGATCTCATCTTGACTTAGTTTCACTAATGTTTCTGCTGATGTATTGATATGTGCAGCGACACGCACGCGGACAAATGGATTCTCATCTTGGCTTAATTGATCTAACATCTCTGAAGATGTGTTTTCATCTTGTAATTGTGTTAATGCATCTGTATTCATTATGGTTGTTACCTTTATCGTTTTTCATCTTTTTTTGCATGAATTATTTGGATGCATTGTAGCTTTTATATCTTAAATATTAAAGCTCGTAGCATGCCTTTGATGTTTGAAATAGGGTTTTAAGTGAATTTACAATATGATGGCCTAGAAAAGTCCCAAAGGAATACACAGAGTAATGGATACAACGATCGATATACACTTTCATGTAACAGAAGAACAACAAGAGACGATAGCGTTCAGAGCATCAGAAAATGGTTTTGATGATATTACTGCGTATCTAAAAGTGGTCGCACTCAAAACACAGGCATTTACGCTGACACCTGCAGGTTCATCAACCGGGAAAGCATCTGTAGAACTTGGATTTAAGGTCACAGAGATACAAAAAACAAAAATAGAAGAGAATATGAAAGAGAGCGGTTGTGAAGACCTTGCAAGCTATCTCAGATATGTTGCATTGCATGCAGTGGTCACAGCAGTCGTAGAAGTACGCTCAACAGGAAGCCTGGATGCAATGTTAGCACGTATCTCCAAAGCAAAGGGAAACGGCTAGTTTTCACGCCAGTGACCTGATATCCATAATTAAGATAGAAAAGCTACAATTCACTTAATTTATCATAGAGATCAAATAGATCTAAACAAATAAGAGTAAAAAGATGACAGAAACAGAAGCATTAGTCAAAGCAAATATTGAAAAATACAAGAAACTAGATAAAGGTGAGTGGGATGATGAAGCACTTATAGAGGCGCAGAACAATATAGAATTTGTAAAACAATTCAAAGAAGAACTCTCTAAAGAACTTTTTGGACAAGATCAAGCGATCAATGTGGTGGCCAACAGTATGAAAACCACAGTCAAGGATCAAAAAGGACCTAAGGCCACCTATCTTTTTTTAGGACCTCCGGCTACCGGTAAGACCTACCTTGCAGAACTGATGGCAGAACATATACCTAAGTATAAGATCATGAAGTTCGACATGACACAGTACCATCAGCAAAACGGTGGAGAGCTGTATGGATATCCTGCCGGATGGAAAGGGTATGGTGTCGGTCAACTGACTGGTTTTGTACATAGAAACCCCAAGGCGGTTATCGTACTTGATTCATTTGAAAAGTGTGACAATGTCATCCAGAACAACCTTTTCTCCATCTTTGAAGGTGGTAAGATGCGTGATGCATGTGGTTGGGACAAGATCACCGATGAGCCGTGTAATGAAGATCCTGATATCATCTATAACGATGAAAATGCAAACTACCTAGTGGATTTTACAGAGGCGATTTTTATTATTACAACGAGTGTAGGTAAAGAGCTTTACCAAGACTACAGGTTTCAAGATCTGGTTGAGAAAGATTATGTACAAGCTGAATCTATGATCCTTGAAGCGATCAAGAGAGAGAAGAAAAGAGAAAGTAGAAGCGGCGGTATCCAGGAGGCTATCGTACCAGAGCTTGTTTCCAGATTCTCCAAAGCACATATTGTCCTCTTCAATAAGCTGGAGTATGATGCCTTTGAAAAAATATCCAAAAGGGTGTTTTTAGGCTATAAAGATGAGTTCTATGACCAGTATAAGATCGAGTTTGTTGTAGGTAACAACTTTGACAACTTTTTGAAAATTCAGATGCTTAATTTTGCTCCGGAACTGGATGCAAGACGACTTAAAGAGAAAGTGAGTACCTTCTTTTTTAACAGGATCACACAATTCATGCAAGACTCAGATAAGCCGATCATGTATTTCAAGCAGATCAAAGTATCTCTCTCCAAAGAGTCTGTAGCATTTTTAAAGGAACGGGTACTCCCACTGATTGAAAATGAAACACTCGTAAGGGAAATGTTCAGAAAAAATACGACCCTTGATGTCAATGATAGCATCATGGAGAAGCATGGCATCATTACCTATAAGGTCAACGCTTGTAAATTTTCACAAGTAGTAAGGATCAAAGACTTTAGCGAAGATGGTCTGGTCTTTGATATCCCTAATGTTTCTTTTAATGATATTGCGGGCCATCATAAGGCAAAGCAGAGATTGAGAGAGGTCATTAACTTTTTTAAAGAGCCAAAACTCCTGGAAAGTTTTAAGATCGTACCACCAAAGGGTATGCTATTGTATGGACCTCCGGGTACAGGAAAAACGATGCTGGCAAAAGCCTTTGCCAAAGAGGCGGAACTTCCTTTTATCTCAACTACTGGACTTGAACTGCTCCAACCTGAAAAGACCAAATCGATCTTTACCAGGGCAAAAGCGTATGCACCTGCGATCATCTTCATTGACGAAATCGATACCCTCGGAAGACGTGATGGAGAAAATGGTCGAGAAGTACCTATTAATAAACTCTTATCAGAGATGGATGGTTTTGCAGGGAGAAAAGGTGAAGATATCTTTGTGATCGCTGCAACCAACTACAAAGAAAATATCGATCCGGCCATTATCAGACCGGGAAGGGTAGAGATCCATATAGAGATCAATAATCTTGATAAAGATGCAAGACAGTACTTTCTGGAGAAAGTGATCAATGAAAAGCCTACAATCGGCACATTTGACATGAAAAAACTGCTGATGTATACCACAGGATTTACAGGTTCTCAACTTGAAATGCTGGGGAAAGAAGCTTCATACTACTGTCTACGTCATGGTTTGCCTGCGATCACTCAGGATATTCTCATTGATCAGATCAATACGATCAAATACGGTGAGAGACAATCTTACCTCTCTCTTGAACAGATGTTTGAAGAGACAGCGATCTATGAAGCGGGACGTGCGGTCATCTCTAAGGTCTTAATGCCTCATATTCATATAGAGCATGTAAGCATTACGCCTAAAGACAATAATGAGCATTTCATTTCACATAATTACAGTGATGTGCAAGAGAACATGACTGTCAAAGATTTTAAAGACAAAATCTGTGTATCACTGGCGGGAAGAGCAGCTCAGATCAAACAGTTCGGGGATGTAGAAGGTATGGATTCTGGTGCTTCAAATGACCTACAGCAGGCCACGCGTGATGCCTACGTGGCTATTGCACATTATGGAATGGATAAAGAGGTCGGGTATATCAATATCAATGGTGTGATGGATGCACAACAAAAATCTGTTTCCAATAAAGATACAGAACACTATCATGAGAAAATAGACTCAGCACTTGAACGCTGGATGGCTGAAGGTGAACAGAGAGTGGTTGATCTAGTCAATAAGCATTGGAGTACGATAGAAAAACTCTCTAAAATACTTCTTAAAAAAGAGATCATTTATGCAGATGAACTGGATGAGATTCTAACTAGATAACATTTTATGATCGTAGGTAAGTCTTGATTACTATCTAGGCTTGGCTATGTTTCTCTATGTTATGTTTTATATATATTGACATTTTACAACCCTCACACATCTTTAATATACTCTTTTTAGAACATTCCATTTAACCTATTGTAATATACATATTAAATATATTGAGAAGCAAAGAAAGCTTTTTTTGAGCTAAAAAAGTATAAAATATTATTATTATAATAATAAGGTTAGTTAATATATGAAAAAGAACGTGGTATGTTAAAAGATCAACTCGAAAAAGAGCTTAATATAGCCAATGCCCAAATAGAAGAATTGGAATTGACGACTTATGTTGTTGCACCAGAAAATACTCTAAGTGACATAATATCTTTCGAGAACGCTAGTGAAGATGAACTCAATCAAAGAAAACTAAAACGTGTTTATATGAAAAAAAGAAAAATCCTTTTCTTCAAAGAAGAGATGAAAAATAATATTTCATTTTTGTGTCATCTATGTGGGAAAGAGATTGATTTAGAACGTCTTCTTATTATGTCTAGAGCAAGGCTTTGTAAAACTTGTGCAAATGGTTCTTAATCATACAATTTCTTTTTTATATATTATCAAGCCTTTACACCATAAAATTTATTCAAAAAGCGAGTGAAGATTTAATATTTCACTATCGTCCAAAACTATATCAAAACTCTCTAAATCACTTTGCATATGTTCTATGTTTGTTGTCCCTGTCAAAGGTGTGATACCGGTTTGATGAAGATAGGCAAAAAATAGTTGAATGACATTTTTGTTATATTTTTTACTTAGCTCAACAAGCTCTGTACTTTGAAGTATATGAGGATTTGCCGTGAGCGTCCAGAAACTTTGGTAGATGATATTGTGTGTTTTGCAAAAGTGACGTATCTCTTTATCATAACCGCTGCCTGCATAAAACCTGTTTTGAACCACTGAGGGTTTTATCTTAGCCATTTTATAAAGATCTTGCAGAGTATGAAGGTCATAGATGTTTGAAATACCAAGCTGTTTTACTTCGCCTCTTTGAGCTATCTCTTCCATCGCTCTCCATACTGTTTCAAGGTCTTTAAAAGAAGAGAGCGGAGAGTGCAGAAGCAGTGAGTCGATATAATCCGTCTGAAGGTTTTCCTTTGAGACCTCAAAGGATTCTGCAACTTGAGTACTTAGATCGGCCTTTTTAGCATAAGGGACGTTGAGAGGGTCCTGTCCTGCAAGTGGGGTAAATTTGGTCTGTAAAAAAATATCTTCACGCCTAAAACCCTCTTGTGCCATCGCAGCAAGAGCTTCTCCCACACCTGCTTCATTATAATGCTTGGGCTGACAGGCCGTATCAATACCCTTGAATCCTGCTTTTATTGCTTGGATCACAAGTTCTTTAGTACGCTCTTTTTTCCAGGCGGTACCGTAGATAAGCGTAAGATTGTGTGTATACATTTTCTACCTTTTGCTTTCTAAGAACTTGTTCATTGTACCATTTACAACAGAAAATTTTATATTTTGATACTAATAGTTCTAATTAACCAACGTTCGGAGCAGTTTGTGCATCCCATTTTGAGATATGCTGCGTGTACCACTTCTTAAAATCTTTTTCCAAAAAACCTTGTAGCTCTTTTGGCCCTTTCAGTACTTCCCATCGTTTATGAAACTTTTCCAATTTTTTTCTTATGAGATCATGATCGCTTTTGTGCATCTGCATATCAGAGTAGGCACTTTGCTCCATCATATCTTCTTCTGTTTTAAAGTGGGTTTCAATTTCCGTTAAAAATCCAGGGAAAAGTTCATCCACTTTTTCTACATCTTTGGCTTTCACCGCATCATAAAAGGCATTGATCACTTCCATCTCATCTTCATGCAGCATATTCATCATGGCATTTGCCACTTGTTGTACATCTTGTTGTTGAATTAGCATTTTATCTCCATACACTTGGTTTATAAAAAAGATTATAGCTACAAAAGTTTATAGTTACTGAAAGATAGCAATATGTTTCAATATTTAAAGTCTAAATGAGGATATAAAAATGTGAGATACGATAGATTAAGATTACACTTCTTCAATCAAGCATACTAGATCAAAACCTTCTTTTTTCGCTTTTTCTTCGATCATTTCTGCTTTGGTTTGCGCTATTTCAAACATATACCCGCCACAAAACCCTTCACCATTGGTTACGATCTCATGGGCAATAGCTTCTGCTTCTTCCTGATCTTTATGAAACACTTCTTTGAGCATTGTCATACAAAATTCCCATGAAACATACTTATCATTGATGATTGAAACAAGGCAGAACTTAGGTGTATCGAACTCTGTTTTCAAGTAAGCTTTGAGTGTTTTGGGCTTTTTAATCGTTACTGGCATACTGTTCCTAACTGCTCTAGATAATTTATCGTTTACTATTATACCCAAAAAACCTATAGGTTACTTCGAAGGGGGTGTGATGCTATCTATTGGATACAGCAGATAGAGAGGAGAGAAGTGTTCCGGTTTTTGATAAATCCTGCTATAATTCCATTTCAAAAAAACATCTTATTAGCGTGAGTGTTTACAGACGGTTTGTATACAAGGATCAAGCATAGAACTTCAAAGCAGTATTAACAGAGCTAACCTTAGGATCTTAATGACGATATTTTATGAGAAAGCGTTAGAAGATGAAGTGTTGGCCCCTTTTTTTATAGATGAGATCGGTGAGGATCTAAGCAGTGAGGATTGGTTTGAACACATAGATCTTTTAGCAGATTTCTGGCTGGCTAAAATACTGGGAGAAAACACGTATTATGGCAATTTTGTGGGTGCACATGTCAAGATGCCTCATTTAAAAAGAGAAACATTTACGAGATGGCTGGAACTTTTCTCAGTGACGGCTGATGAAGTATATGTAGCTGATATCGCTGATGCGTTCAAGAAAAAAGGAGAGCAGTTCGCTAAACAGTTTCTCAACACGAGGAAAAAGATTTAGATCACTCTCTTCATACATGATATATTTTGAATTAAAGGAAAAGAATGAGTAGAGATAAAAAATGGGATTTGCTTTTCATCCAGGATGAGAGATCGATGTTCGATACAGAGACTAAAATGTTCGAATCATTGTTTAACCGGGTCGATAAAGTTTTAGGAAAGGAAGAGGCATTAAGACTTATCGATGCAAACCACTATGATATTGTACTTAGTGATCTTAGTGTTGAACCTGAGGGTGTAGGCCTTTTAAAACAGATCAAGGACATGAAATCCGAACAGACCATATTTGCCCTCGTTTCACCCAAAGATACAGATAAGCTTTTTGGGATCGCCGATCTGGGGATCAATGCCTTTGAATTGACACCAGAGTACTTTGATCAGGCCCTGGAGCAAATTGCAATATTCGATCCCTCTGTACAGCAATAACATTCATTCCATTGTGAAGATAAGGCTCAAGTTTTTAACTTGAGCCTATCATGTATTATCTGCAACCACACCTGCAACCGTGTATTTTTACTTGGTCTTCTTTAAAAATTTCGCGCCAGATCTCTAAATCGGACTCCATTAGTTTTGAGCTATCTCTATGTGATGGATTCATCAATGTATCATTAACATCTATCAACTCTTTGTTCATCTTATTGAGCTCAGGCCATACTTCTCCGGTCAGTGTTAAATCTAATTTACTCATCTTTAATCCTTTCTTAATAGTTCTAAAATATAGCATAGCATATTATTCTTTATTAAAAATTATATCGTTTGTTTATAGCTGAATATCTGCTGCCATTCTACTGGTACATGTCATCAACCCAAACAACTTGATACCCTACAAACTTCTATCAAAGGGTATAAGTAAGTCTTCTTTCGCTAAGATGTCACATTTAGATAAAGGCAAAAAATGGAACAGATAAATAGCTTGTTAGAGAAATATAATCACTTTAAAGATGCTCAGATCCGCTCAATTCAAACACTATCAGATACCTCAAAAGTCGTTACTCTTGTAGTACAGGATGATGATGGTGAAGATCTTCATACGATCAGTATAGAGTTTAAAGATATTAAAGAATCAAAAATACTGCAAAACAGCGTACTTGCTTTTATGGATATGGGGAGTGGCATTAGCATAGTCAAAGAACATGATCTCTATGGTTTTGCATTAGGAAGCGGTACTGCTATGTTACATGTGCATAATGCACCGATGTACATTATAGCTTCAGATATCAGTATTGAAGAAAAATAAAAGAGGGTGAAGAGGAGAGACCTCTACCCGGTGATGAAGAGTGCTGCTTCTGCATAGATATACCTTCAAATAAGCGAAGCGGCTATGAACAGCCGCATGAACCGCCACTCTCAGTGCTGCAGCTTCCTGCACTGCTTGTTCCGCATGATCCGCCTGCATTAGGGTTCTCAGATACTCTGATTACAAACATGTTATCAGCAGTCTTTTGTGCAAAGAACAGGTGTTTTGTACAAAAATCCTCATTCATGAATTCTGCTACGATATTTGAATAATTGTATGCATCTTGCTGATTATCAAATGTTTTTTCACTTGCATATTCACTTCTTTTAAAACATCCACATTCGTGTTCCATTTGTACTGTATACATAAACTTTTTTCCTTTTGGTCATTTATTTACGGGAGTATAGTTAGTAAAACTTTAAATAAGATAAAATTACTCCTAAAAGTAATATTCATTAGAAATGTTGCTTGATTTTCAAGATACTTTAGATGATGTGTTCAAGTATGGGATGATTTTGTATGGGCAAGATGGAATTTGGAGATCGTTATATATGGTGATCTCAATGATGTAAAATCGGTTTTAAGGTACGTTCAAGGCAGATTCATGATCTAGCCTTGATTGAAAGCATAAGGGTTTATTGAGGGATGGGGCTTAATTACCTCCATCGCCTTTTGGAGCGGATTTACTAGCGTCAAACCCAATGGTAACACCACTTTTATTTACCAGCGTATTCGCATCTTCAATATCATCATCGTCCTCATCATCAGGTCTCACACTGCTATGAATGACTATTTTGTCACCATAATCTACGGCTTCAAAAAAGTGTGTCATACAAAACTGCTGATTCATAAGGCACTCCAAAACACGTGCTTTGTTATACATATCTTCTCTTGATTCGAATGTCATAGTTTTTTCAAACCCGCTCTTTTTAAAGCAGCTACACTCTTTTTCAATCTCTAGGGTATACATACTATTTCCTTTTTTTATACTATTTATAAGAGGTTTATATCATTTAAAACTTAAGATGCCATAAAAAGAGAGCTATGAAAGCTCTTTGATGACTTTAAAATCACCTGACTCATAGGAGTAGACTTTCTTAGCCTCTTTATCAATGATCACCGGACGTATCCACTCATTTAAAATAAACTCTTTGGCTATAGAGTTTTCGACAGCTTTTCCTACTTTTTCCAAAGGTGCTTCCATAAATGTCAGCAGTCTTACCGGTTCATGATAGGCTTCACCTTCCAACTGGACTGATTGTGTAGGAAGACCGATCTTTAGATCACTGTAATTACCATTATAAACACCGACTTTTGCCACCACATTGTGATAGACCTTAGAACCAGCACCATAAATGGCATTATCTACCGTAGAAAAATAGTGCTCCATATTGATCCATTCACCTACGATGAGCGGCCCGTCAAAGATACGCGTGAGGATATCGGCATTGTCATTATCTACACGCCAGTCATAAGAGTGCATAAAGAACCTATTGTGTAAATTGACATGTTTGGTTGTACTTCGAGGTCCTGCAAAGGCCCCCATATTACCTGCCAGTCCCCATTCAGGTCTAGGCTCGGACCAGTCCATCGATTTGATCATCACATCTTCTTGTGTATGTGTATACGGAAGCGCCTTTATTCTTTCTTCTCTGGACATTTGTGATGCTTTGTTAAAGTCATGCATGATCTGGAAAAATTTGGGCATCTCTTCCGCTGTGAGGATATCTGTATCATAGTATTTGATCTCATCCGTGGTAGTGATGTGCATCCCTGGTATGAATTTTGTACTGTCAGGAATGACAATGCCTTTTTCTTTCAGTGCTTCACGTACCTCTTTGGTATTGGCTATCATACAAAGTGCTCTTGTGTTTGGAAGAGAGATGTTCCCTCCGCATGCACCACAATCCAGTGCTGATTCAAATGGATTGTTGTCAGAGATACTTCCGTGCCCGATGATCGTGACAAATTGAGGAAAATCATCCACTTGACCTATCATTGTCAGGTAGTTATGAAGATAGTGCACTTTCTCTTCAAGTGTGAACCCGACCATGGAGAGCTTGTGTTTTTGGAAGGTATAGTCCTCTTCTGTGATCTTGTACTCATTTTTGAGTTTTTCTACGAGTTCATCGGACAACGCTGTCTTTAATTCCTTACCTAAAACAAGGTGATCTCTGATCGCCTGGATCTCTTCTGTTGAATACTCTTTTGGGCCGTTGCCCGACAAGACTTCACTGATGATGTGTGTATGAAGTTTATTGACATACATCTCTATCTCTTCGGGTGAAAGCTTATCCAGTGTATAGGTCGTTTTTGGTTTTTGAGGTTTGAGCTTTGAAAAAAGCTTCTGTGTTCTTCTCGGTGAAAACGTTTTTCCAAAAAGGTTGATACCGAAGATCCATCCGATCGCCTCAACCATAATATAGGGTGTATATGGGTTGTTCTTGAGATCACTGAGTACTTTTTTGGTCGTTTTGTTCATCCCTTTTTTGGAACTGTAATCTTCATAAAGCTCTTTTGGAATTTCAAATACTATATTTCCCGCTTTTACGATCGCCGGAGATAAAAAGAGTTCATGCGATTTATCAAACTCTACAAATGCGATCGGAAGACCCAAAAAGCCGCCGGCACCATAGGTTTCGTATGGACCAGAACTTTCGATCTGTCTTCGAATCACTTCAGATCTTACATCCAAACAGAATGTAGCAGACGCTACCGCTTTTTCATTTTCTTCCTGTGGTACAGTGGTGAACTCATCGACATAACAGCGGATATAACTGTCTTCAAGTGATTTCAGCCAGACATATCCTTCTTCTTCTCTCAGTGTCTCCATGATCTTCGCAAGTTCCGTAAGCGGTATATCTGTGTTGCCAAGATGATCACTCGCAAGATGTACTTGTTTTGCATCCAGTTGAAGTACGTATTGTGTATAGCTTTCCAGGATCTCATCATAGTTCTGCTGATCTTCCATCGCATCGATGAATTTTCCGGGTAAGCTCCCTTTATACTTAAGTATTTTGAGTAGAACATAAGCACTGTTGTCCTGAATATAATTCGCTAGTTCTTGATAGTTACTGATCTTTCTGTTCTTCAGATACTTCAGTTCATAGTAGAACCTGATCGCCAAATAATCCATTAAGGATGAAGGGTACTGCTGTTGCGAATAATAGTTAGGATCTTCGGAACGATATTTGATAAATCCTGCCCAACCATGAAGTTTAAGAATGTGCTTAAGAAGGTTTCTTTCTATATCTTCCTCTGCAACCTGCAGCTTTTCAAGCGCCTCTTTCACAAAGGTCTCAGAATCATTGGCATAGTCAAGGTTCTCATAGAGTTTAAACGTTTCAAACATACCGAGATCTCTATTGGACATCGTGAGTGTCGTCTGCTCTTCATCTAAGAAACGTGAGACGTATTCGATCACTTCTTTTTCTATCAACTCTTTATCATCCCTGTCAAAAAGGATGTCATTGATCTCATATAGCGTCATGTGCTTTGTAAGTTTTCTGCGCCATTTCTCTTTGTTATGATAGAAGAATTTTTCATCCAGATATGCCAAAAGTTCTTCATCGATCTTGTGTTCTGTGATCGATGCAGGGCTTCTGAAACTGTTCCATTTCGGGTTGACTTCCAGGAGACATTTTTCAGCCAGATCGTAATATTCTGCCAGGCCGTCGATCTCGAGAATTTTTTCCAGATTGGATCTCAGAATGTCAGGATCGATCTTCCCTTCCTCATAGAGTTTCAGATAGTATGATGACTCCATATAGACTCTACCGCCAAAAATACTTTGGGCTTTATCGAGTCCCTCTTTGAAGTTAAGATGTTCAAATCCTTTCAATGGATTATGATGAATGAATGAACCGATAGGCCAATAGTGCGGAACAGTATTTTTAACGGCATTCAGTTTTTCTAATATACTCATGCGATAGCCCCTTTAAATCCAATGATACTTAAACCAAGTAGTGCGATTATAATCATAAAATGCATGATCTTCTCTTTTGATGTCAGATCCACATAATGCAGATTGGTATTCGGTGTGCCAAATACAGTCTTTGGCATCACTCTCATAGCCACCAAGAAGTTACCAAAAAATACTACCACAACCACGATATACCATAGCAGTGTCGTTTCCTCTTTGATCATATTGCTCAGTAAAAAGAGTGCATTGGGAAATGGTGGATAGAGTGCCAGGGTGATCAAATAGACGGTTAAAAAAGCACCTACATACGGCGTGGCCAAGGTTGTACCGCTGATACCATGATAATTGGCACTTCCATAGTACTTGTCATAGTGTTTTGCTATGGAGTATACACCTGCAAGCGTGATCAATAGGGAGAGACTGTAAAGTACACCTTGCTCCCGTATAAACAACATGAAAAACGGTGCATTGATAAAGAGTAAATAGTAACCAAACTTATAAAAATTGGTTGTTTTTGTTGCCTTATAGATAGAAAATATCGCACTCAGCAATGCAAGGATCACCAACAGACCAGAGTATTGAGCCTCTACGAATGAAGCGATCACAATGGCACAAAGCAGTAAAAAACCGCTGATCAAAAAGATCTTTTCGCTGTTCAGTTTTTGAGACCTCTCTAAAACGAGATAATAAGGTACGCCTGCAGCTAATAAGAATAAAATAATGTTCATTAACATACTCAACCCTTCTTGAAAATTTTAATGTATTTGATAAAGAAGTCAGAGACGTAGGCCTCTTTTGCCAAGAGTTTATAAAATAACCATCTTGATCTTTTTGGCCTCTCACTTTTTTGTATATGTACGAAGTGTTGCTTATACATAAACAGCCACCCTATGATCATAATAGCAGCCAATGCAACCATTGACATGATGATGGTGACATTGAGTGTTGCCGCACCATAGAAAAGCAGAGCATGCTCACCATAGATAAAATGTTCCAATGCCAATCCGATAAACTCGTAAGTAAACAGGATAATGATAAAAGAACTCACAAGTGCCAAGATCACTTTGATCGAGTCGGACCTTGAAACCTTAAAGAAGGACAAGAAGAGCTGGGTACCTGTCAGCCAACCAAATGCCAAGATCACGATCGCTGCGTTAAACTCAAAGAACTCTTCACTAAGCACCATTTTCACTCCGATGAATATTAGAAGCGGCAGGATGGTAAAGAGTGCAATAAGATTGAACGTTTTGTTACTTTTATGCTCTGTTTTTTCTTCCCAGAACAACTTGTAAGAAAGACGTTGTGGAATGTTAGGATCATGTCTTGCATAACGTATCAGTCCGCCTGACTCCAAAAAGAGTGTTGCCTTAAAGATACCGTGTACCATAAGGTGATAGATAGCCAGACTGAATGCACCAAGACCGACCTCCATGATCATATATCCCATTTGTCCCGCTGTGGAGTAACCAAGTGAACGTTTGATGTCCGGTACTACCAGCATTAACACTGATGCAAAAATAGCAGTAAAGAGTCCTATCACAAATGCAATATTCAATACGGCCGGTGTCAGTAGAAGCAAGAAAGCCAATTTATTGAGCAAAATACCTCCAACATTGACCACACCCGCATGCATTAAAGCCGACACAGGGGTAGGAGCTTCAGAGGTATAAGGCAGCCAGATATGAAAGGGCACGATCGCAGATTTCATCATGGCAGCCACTAAGAAAAGTAACCCGATCACAAAAATCGTGGGATTCTCCACAGGGTTTTTAGACATCTCCAGCCATGTTTGACTCAGTTGTCCCAAATCTACACTGCCGAACGTCTGATAGGTCAATATCACGGCAAGTATAAAGAGCAGATCGGCCGCTTTATGGATCAGCATGGTCCAACTACCGTTTTTTACCGCACTTTTTGATGCAACATTAAAGGATACCAAGAGGTACAGACTGATACTCATAAGCTGCCAGGCAAGCGCAAGGATCACAAGGTTATTACTCATGACCAGCATATAGATGGCAGAGAAGATAAAATTCAAAAGGATAAAAAACCTTTTGTATCCCGGTTCATCCCACATATATTTTGTAGCATATTTACGGATCACAAGACCTAAGATCGCTACATAAGGCACGAGTATGGCAGAGAGTTCATTGAAAACAAATAAACCGCCAAGTCCATGTATGGGTTCATCGGTAGTGATCACATGATAGGTCCCATAAAGCCCTAACAATGCGATCATGCTTGACAACATAATACTCACTTTTGGAATGTGTTCCTTTTTGCTAACAAAAATGAGTATAAATGCTATAACAAGCGGTATACCTGGAATAAGCAATATAATTTTTTCCACTAAAAACTCCTATGATTCACTAAATTATTTCGTAAAAAATTCTGTTTACTGGGTTTACACCCCACCCATGCTTTATGGTGAGAAGACTAAATCCAAATATATTTGAACAAAGAAGGTTTTCAAAACCACCTTCTAAAACCTTAGCCATTATAGATGATTTTTTTAAAATATACTCTTTATTAAAAACAAACTTGTATTAAAATATAAATTTAACAGTATATTGTTACTATTTCACAATTTGACATTGATATCACTTATGAACCAATTGTATAACGTTTATCATAGAACCGCTTTTCCCTACTAAAGATATCAAAGACCATAGGTCATAAAATAAAGAAAGAATAGATAGAGATATAGAGTATATTTTCACCCTATATAATGTAATAGGGAAAATCTCCTTATAGAGAAATAGATCCATAAATATAATCCAATAATGTGATAATAATAAATAATTACATATTATATTGCTTATATTTTCTATAAATTATAAGATAAGTCAAAGGTTTTTACAGTAAACTCCCATTTGAAAACATATGAATGAAGTTGATAAAGAATTTATCATAAATATGACCTGTATATAAATATTACTAATATATAATATTAAGGTTTTTTTGTGTAAAGTTTATTTGAAGTTCCATTTGCAATCTATTGGTTATGATGATTGAATGTAATCATTCTAATGCATAGATATATGTTTAAACATCATGGAGTAAAGGAGTTAAAATGTATTATGTAGCAAAAGTCGATGCAGACAAATGTGCTGAATATAAATGTAACACGTGTACACTATATTGTCCAGAAGCGAATACGCTTATGTTCGATAAAGACAGAAACACATCTTGGGTAGATGAAAATAGATGTAAAGGGTGTGCACTTTGTGTGTACGTTTGTTCTGATATGCTAGATCGTAATTGTATTACGATGGAAATGGCTGGTCACGAAGAATAGGTCTAGATTCTAGATTTAATTTAAATTTTTAATTAGGAGAAGTTATGGCAAACCAAGGTCCTGCGTATTATTCACCGTATCCTGCGGCTACGTATGAAGGTGTAATCACACCACCAGAAGGAAAAGCACTTTTGTTGGAAGATGTGGTTGATGAAGAAATTGCAATGAGAGAAATTGCAAGAGTGATGTTGACAAGTGAAAATGCAACTATTTTCCCTGGTCCACAAGTATTATATGGTTGGAATGAAGAAGCTAAGAAGAAAGCTACTCTTATCAAAGAGATGGCAGAGGTTCTTAACGCTAAAATGATTCCAATGTATGATTACAGACCAAAGTATCCAAAAATTGATGCTGAAGTTGAGATCAACCCAAATCACCCGAACTTAACAATTTGGCATAATAACATCAAAGCAGCAATTTTCATTGGTGTACACTGTCACTATGCGAATGTCGCATTAAAAATTGTAAGAGCAGAGACAGATTGTTATACGATCGCGATCTGTGGTTTGTCAGGGCATGAAGATGCAATGGCTACATTAAGAGACCAGCACTCTCACGAACTTGAAAAATTCATCAAGATCGCTAAAGAAGTTAAAGCTGAGCTTGGAAAATAGGTAGGAGATTATAATGAGTAAAATAACTGATATGACAGCAACACACAACTGGTCTGGACAGAAACTAGTTTCAACAGACTATATGCTTTTTGAAGCTCCTAGAACTAAACACTTTATGACAGGTTCTGAGGTTGTAAAAGAAGCGGTTAAACGTGCAACAGTAGATGCATCGGTTTCATATCCAATTACACCACAATCTGAAGCAGCTCACCTTATCGGTGAACTTTGGGCTGAAGGTTATGTTGGTGTTTATTTCCGTGGTGAAAATGAATTTGGTGTAATGTCTGAAGTTGCAGGTTGTTCAATGGCCGGTGCCAGAACAATTACAACTACTTCAGGTCCTGGTACACTTAGAGCAATGGAAAACTTTGCACAGTGGTCAGGTACAAGAGCTCCAATGCAGCTTATCCTAATGGCACGTGGTATTAACTCCCCACTTACTATTCAACCAGACAACTTGGAAGTACAATATCTTCTAGAAACTGGATGTATGATCTGGTATGCAGAAAATGTTCAAGAACTATTTGATATGTCACTAGCAGCATTTACAGTTGCTGAAAAACCTGATGTCCATGTACCGATCATTACAGCAGTAGACGGATTCTTTGTATCTCACACTCGTGAGGCAGTTATGTTGCCAGAGGATGATATCGCTCTTCAGCCATATAATCCATATGCAGCGCCACTACCTCCGATCGACTCTGAGATGCCTCCAGGACGTTTCCTGAGAGATCCATTTGTAATGAAGTCTAACTATATCTCTTATGCTACACATGCATCTTGGCAGTGGGAGATCAGATCAGCAGTTGAAAGATCTAAACCATATGCAAGACATTACTTAAACGGTCTAGTACATGTTACAGGTACAGAAGATGCAGAGATCGCATTTGTTACTTGTGGTACGGCTTCTAACCAAGCGAAAGAGGCAGAGAGAGAATTAAACAAATTGGGTGTTAAGAGTAAAGTAATTAAATTAAGAACTATTAGACCTTTCCCTGAAGATGAGCTTCTTGAAGCGCTAGAGGGTGTAAAACATGTATTCGTACCTGAATTCAACGTTGTTGGTTGGTTATCAAATGAAGTAAAAGCTAAACTTTATGGAAAATCTGATGCTAACATTGTTGGTGCACCAAGAGTTGCTGGTGGTATGAGTATGCCTGCAGAAGCGATCATTAAAGAAGTGATGGAAAATATTAACCCTGGAAAAGGAGCATAACATGTCACATGATATATATAAAATCAATCCTGAATTTAGAGAGATCATGCCTAAAGAGATCATTGAGCTTGAAGAAAATGCTACATGGGCTAAAAATATGGATAAGCCACGTGGTATTAAAGAGCTTCCGGATACAAAAGAGTTACTTGAAGAACACTCACTATGTGCCGGATGTCCAGAGGCAGCTGCATTAAGATATGTACTCTCTGCATTGCCTAAGCCTGAGGATACAATCATTGTAAACTCAACAGGTTGTACATCTTTAATGTTCCCACATATTGCACTTCATACAGTACACTCACTCTTTGGTAACCAAAATGCTGTTGCATCTGGTATCAAAAGAGTATTGGACTGGAGATTCCCGGACACACAAAAAGATGTGGTTGTTCTAGCAGGTGACGGTGCGACTGTTGATATCGGTCTTGACTATACACTTCAATCGTTCTTTAGACAAGAAAAGATCACAACGATCTGTTTTGATAACGAAGTATATGCAAACACAGGTGGTCAAGAGTCAGGTATGACGGCTAAAGGTCAAGTATTTAAAATGGCACCAACTGGTAAAAAGTTTGACAAGGTACCAATGTGGGAGCTTGCTAAAACTTCTGGTTGTCACTACTCTGTAAACATGACTGCTTCTGCGCCAAAAGCAGTAGCTAAAGCAGTAAGAGAAGCGATTTTGGTTGCAAGAGAGATCGGACCAACTTATATCAACCTTTATACACCATGTATCCTTGAGATCGGTCTAAGTGCAAACGAAGGTCTTGGTGAGATGAAAGATCAAGATAAAGACAGATTTGCATCTTATAAACATGTTTCACCAGAAGCAGAAGAATACTTGAAAAAATGTAAAGCAGAAGGACTTTTATAATGGCAAAAGATTCAATTAAAATCAGAATGCCCGCTCTAGGTGGGCAAGGGGCGGTTACTGCTGCCCATATTGCAGCAACTGCAGCGGATACAGAAGGTTACTACGCGGTATCTAACCCATTCTTTGGTGCTGAAAAACGTATGGCTCCATCTGAGAGTTATGTAAGAATAGGTACTGTGCCTATCTATGATAGAGGGGAAGTTATCTATCCTGATATCGTTATGATCTATCACCCACAAGTTATTACTATGGGTAAATCATATACTATGCCTTTTTACGCTGGTATCAAAGAGAATGGTCTTGTTATCATCAACTCTGATATAGATCTTTTAACTGATGAAGATAAAAAAACATTAGATGACTTGAATGTAAAAGTTCTTACTAGAGACTTTACGCAATTTGCTATCGACCAGGCAGGTACTGAACTTGCTACAAACATGGCAATGTTGGGTGCACTTTTTGGTGCTCTAGGTACTGTTAGCAAACCTGCTATTGAAGAAGGTATTAAAGACAGATTCCTTAAGAAATATACAGCTTCTGGTGGTACAGCTACACTTGACTCTGTTATTGAGAAAAAGTTCAAAAAGAAAATGGACCTGATCCAGAAAAACCTTGACACTGCATCTGCAGCATTCGACTTGACTGCTGAATGGTGTAAAGAAGTAGGTTTCGAACAAATGTTGGAAGCTCCAAGCAAATAATACCAAATACAACAACTGTACTTTTGTACAGTTGTTACTTTAACACTACATACGATACATTACGTATTAAGAAACTCCACTCAATTTCAATTTAATTTTTAAGGTACACAGACATGATACAATCATTTATACTTACGGGATTTTTAGGTGTTGGTAAAACCACCATGCTCACAAATACAGTCAAAGAACATTTTACTGATAAAAAAGTAGCTATTATTGTAAATGAATTTGGTGATATTGGCGTAGATGGAAATATATTGAAGAATGTACACAGTGAAGTACTTGAAATTTCAGAAGGGTGTATCTGTTGTCAATTGGCCCAAGAGTTTGAAAGCGGTGTGATCGAGATCATGAACAAATATAATCCTGAGATCATATTTGTTGAGACTTCAGGGGCATCTGAGCCTTTTCCAATCTTTTTATCGCTTCAAAACCTGGGTATCTCTGTTGAGGGGGTTATTTGTGTGGTCGATGCAAAAAACTTTGATTCCTATAAAGAGAATTCAACGGCTAAATATCAAATTGGCGGTTCTAATATCATCCTCCTGAATAAGACCGATCTTGTGAATGAAGATGAATTGGAAGCTGTCAAGCAAGATGTCATTGAGATCAAAGAAAAGTACAATATCAAAAACACGCTTACAGGCAAAAAGATATTCAATCACTATGTGATCAATTATGCCCAGCAGGGTATTGTCCATAAAGAAGTCTTTGAAGGTGTCTATAAGGTCGATGAGATCATCGGAATGGCGAAAGAGTATGAACACCTTGATCATACGACACAAGATTCTATCACCCAAAAAGTGGTTTATCTTAAAGATGATGTTACATTTTCCGATGTCGATGAAGTGTTAAAAACGCTTCCAAAAAGTATTTACAGGGTCAAAGGTGTCGTAAGAACCAAAGATGTTCCCAACCCTATCGTGATAAATTACTCATTCGGTAATGTCTCCTTTGAAGAGTTAGAGAACTATACTGAACGATCTATTATGATATTTATCGGTGAAGCCATAGATAATGATGTTAATCTGTTATGTGAAAAATTTGATTTTTTAAACCTGCCTAGATTTAGAATGGCCAAATAGCTTACGGTAGATCATTCTTCGTATACATTTGGCAGATTCTGCCAAAAGTATACGTAAATTCCCCTCAATACAGTCTCGTTCCCACGTTTTCAATCTAACTGTTTTTGGATATTCATACGGAACACCGGTTTGTAATTTGTGTCATAATACGCTAGAATGAGCGATACATTACATATTTGGAGTCACTATGGACCTTTTGCCTGTTATAGCATTCTCTCTTATTATTTTGTTTGTCGTAGTAGGTGGATATGTCTTTATGTTTCTTCATGTGATGAGATCTGATCCGAGAGAATTGGAGTTTAGAAGAGATGTGGGGCAAGACGGAAGACTGGTACCGCATACTTACAAAGAATAAATCATCCATAGATGAATTAATTTAGAAAGGAATAGGTCATGAAATATGTTTTAAAACTCTCTCTTTTTATGACGGCACTCTTGTTCATGCAGGGGTGTGCAACACATCAGAATTTTGTCAACAAGTATAATGCCTGGGTCGGACAGGATATCAATGATCTTATTAAGAAAATAGGATATCCGGACACTACCTATATACTGCCAAATAAGAATAAAGTCTATGTGTATGAAAGATCCAGGATCTACAGTTATCCTTCAATGTCCATGGGGTATGGACATTGGCCATATTATCATGGTGGTTACGGTATGTTTGGTTATGGTACAGATGTTGTTCAACGAACCTGCAAACTCTATCTTGAGACCAACAAACACGGCATCATTGTCCAGTGGGGTTCAAGGGGCAATGCCTGTGTCTCCAACTAGTAGAACGATCTTGAAATTGATAGAGCAGGCAGCACTGTATGTTTGAGATCGCAGAGTATATCGGTATTATCGCTTTTGCAAGTTCCGGTTTTTTTGTGGCTACACGGAATCAGCTTGATTTTCTGGGTACTTTGATCTCTGTGTTTCTTACTGCCCTGGGTGGAGGGATCATCAGAGATGTCGTTGTGGATAAAATGCCTTATACCTTTACCCACAATATACCTGCACTCACCATTCTTATCGTCATGATCTTACTGATCGTCTTTAGATTCAACACAAGAGACAGTATAGAGAACAAATCATTTTTTATCCTGAGCGACTCGATAGGGCTTATCTCTTTTAGCATTACGGGTGCACTCATAGCCATAGAAGCAGGGCTTAATCTTACAGGTGTTTTGGCTTTAGCCTTTGTAACGGCAGTTGGAGGAGGGATCATCAGGGATGTCATCATCAATGAGATCCCTTTTGTACTGAAAACAGGATTTTATGGAACGATCGCACTTCTGATAGGCCTGACGCTCTATGTGTTGGATCTTTACGAATTGATCTCTTATTATACGATGATCATGGTGTTTATAGCGGGGATAGTGCTCAGGCTGGTCGCATACTACAAAAAATGGGCCATCCCGATGATCTAAGTTTATTTTAGGAAATATATTTCTGTAGATACGTGTTAAGCTCTTTTTTCTCTATTTCACTCATAGCACGGACCGGAATCACATTGAATTGACGGGGATTGGTATAAAGAAGGTAAAACCTCTCGTCATTTTTCCACTGGGAAAATGCACGCCACGGAATGGCAGCATGGTGACGCTTCTTATCTAATTTGATACCTTTTCCCGAAATATGCAGTGTGACCTCATTTGGCAGAGTCGTGCTTTTTTGATACACATTTTTGGCCTGATACGCAGAAAGCACACGTACAAAAAGCATATAAAAAGAGATAGAAAAAAATGCAGCGATAGTGTTGGTCATGATCTCACGGGTATTGGAAAAGTCAGTTCCGACGATCACAATGAGGGTAGCCAACATGACATAGATAGCCAGTATGAAGGTTCTTTTCCCTTTTTTATGATGTAAATTGACTGCCTGCAGGTATTCCTCTTGTGTGAGCTGGTAGGTGATATTCATGGTTTGCCTTAGGATGATGTGATGGCATTATACAATGATTACATATATAGTACACAGTGCGCCTGATATGATACAGAATTCAGGTGAAAGGAGCTGACATGCTATACAAGGTCAAAGCGAAGATAGATAAACTGCAAATGAAGGCCTTTTTTACGGCACTCACAGATGGTAGCATCGCAGATGTAGAGCCTGAGGGGTTGTATATCGTCAATGCAATGCAAAGGGCATTGATGACAGGTCCTGAAACACTGGAATGGTATCAGAGATGTCACTGTGAGACACCGCTGAAGCATGAAAAAGAAATGGTCTATGATAAATACCTCAATGACATTGAAACCACTTTGGTTTATGAAGAAAAAAATGATATAAAAGGAAAATCATTCTGGGATCATTTAGAGGAGAGCTTTTTTGACGACTCATATAGCTACTGAAAGACTTTATACAGCGGAGCATGGCTGGCTGAAAAGCAGGTTCCATTTTTCATTTGCCGAATATTATGATCGTGATCATATGCATTATGGTGTACTGCGTGTGATGAATGATGACATTATCCAACCCCATACAGGTTTTGGTACACATCCACACGAAGATATGGAGATCATCACGTATGTGATACGCGGAGAACTGACACATCAGGACAGCATGGGAAATAAAGAGAGTTTGGGACGCGGATCTGTGCAGTATCTCAGTGCAGGTACGGGTATCACACACTCTGAAAAAAATGAAGGTGATGCAGAAGTGCATCTCATACAAACGTGGATACTCCCACACACTAAAGGACTTCAACCCCAGTATGGTTCAAAAGTCTTTGACCCGGAAACACGTCATAATCAGTGGCTGCATCTTATAGCGCCGGAAGGTACACCTGACATTATCAATATCTATCAGGATGCAAACATGTATGTTTCGGAGTTGGATCAAAACAGAACGATTACCTTTGAACTGGGCAAAAATAGACAGCTCTATGTGAAACTGATGGAAGGTGACGCCAAGATCAACGGGTTGGACTTTAAAGGGGGAGATGCGGCCGAGGTTTCAGATGAAGATCTGCATGTTGAAGCTCTGAGCGATGTACATATACTTTTAGTGGAGATGAAAAAAGCATAGCAGGCTTACATCCCAAAGAGATATAACCACAAATAAGAGACCTGTCAGCCGGTGATAAAATTTCTTTCCAGTGTATCTTTGAAGCGTTTGAGCTCAGTATCTACATCCAGATTCTCTTTAAATACATCATGTATCGCATACGTTTCCAGCGGTGCTGCACCGCAAAACTGAAAGAGTTTATGTGTGGCAATATTTGCTTCATCCAAAGAGAGACCGTCAAAGAAACCCTCCTTGTTGTCAAATTCACTTTCCGGACAGTTATAGGTGAGACTTAGCATATATTTTTTTCCTTGCATCAGTCCTCCGCTGCCATACTTTTTAGAAGGGTCATCTTTGCTTCTACCGTCACTGACATAGGTGACTGTATTCATACCTGCAGAGAAAACTTCATCGATGTATTTTTTAGTGATCCAGGGCACACCCATCCAAAAAACAGGGTACTGGAACAGAATATAATCCGCCCAGGCAAGTTTATCAAGCTCATCCTGGACATCATAGGCCCCTTCAACCATACTCTCTTTCACATGGAACCCATGTTGGGTAAAAAAATCGCCGGCAGTGTCTACAAAGAGTTTGGTTAGCCTCCCTTCTGCAATCTTGTCATATCTTTGATGTCCGTTGATAATCAGTACATTCTTCATCGTGCGGTCCTTCTATTTTTGTGTGAAATTCTTCATCATCTCTTGCATCTGCAGTATTTGTTCAGGGGTCATTTGTGGCATTGGTGAGGGCTCGCCCTGCTGCATCGTCTTGATAGGAAAATCAGGTAATTTAAGATCTTCATCAGAGACAGAAACATTCATCTGAATATCCGTAGCTTCTATGCTATGTGTCAGGCCCATCATATGGGTTATCGATCTCAGGATGATCCCTTTGTGGAGCCAGAGCTTTATCTGTTGTGTTTCCCATATTTCACAATCATAGCCAAACAAAGTCTCCTCACCGGTTTTTGTACCGCCCATGGAAAGTATCGTCTCTTTTGTATTTTTGGCAAGGTCTTTATATTCAGACTGCATTAAACTCTTGGAATCATACAGATGAATGCTCTTTTGTTCATAATCTACGATATAGACGTTATCATGGTCGATCTTTGTGGTTTGGCGGCTATGTGCCTCTTTTCCCATGATAACGGATCTTGTTCTCTCGTCATGCAGTTCTACCTTGCCCCACTCTTTAAAGAGTGTTTTGCTTTTGCCCTCTGTTTGGGTTTGTATCCCCATGACATTGCCACTGCTTTTGGTAGCATATTCAATGATAGCTGACTGGATCTGATAACGTTTTGTCTCTGCATCAAGGGTGCTGGTAGCCACTACAAGCACAAATAATAGACCCCATAGTTTCATCTGCTTCATCCTGTCTCCTTTTTATCATTATAACTTATTCTGTCACATTTTTTAAGAAAAATAATCTTAGACCAGGGATACCATTTTCAGAAAGAAACGGAACAGATCTCTTTGTACAGAAAATCATTTTATTCCCTGTTTTAACTCTCTCTCATGATGGTTGGTTACAATGGCGGTATGAAGAAAAAGAAATTAGTGATCATCGGTGCAGGGCTTAGCGGACTCTTTAGTGCCGTATTGCTTCAAGAGAGGTATGATGTGACGATCCTGGAAGCACGTGATCGTACAGGTGGACGTATCATGGGGATAGAGGGGCATGATATGGGACCATCGTGGGTTTGGTCCCATCAAAAAAACATTTTAAATCTGATAGAGACTTTGGGTCTGGTACTTTTTTCACAACATACAGAGGGACTTGCCACCTATGATGCACCTGAGGGGGTACAACACTTCAGACCTTCCCAAACACACCCTTCATTCCGTATTCAAGGCGGTATCAGTCAAATGGTCAAAGCGCTGGAAAAGAGACTTGAAAACCCTGTACATCTTCATGAAAAGGTATGCTCTTTAACACAGACAAATGAAGTGATCATGGTTCAAACTGCAGATAAAACATATGAAGCAGAGAAGGTGATCTCGACGCTACCTCCGCGTTTAGCTCTAGAAAGCATAGAATATTCGCCTGTATTACCCGAAGCATTGCATGAGAAGCTGCAGAAGATACCTACATGGATGGGGTATGCTGCCAAGTGTGTGATAGTGTACCCTGATGCATTTTGGAGAGAAGAGGGCTTAAGCGGTTTTGCCATTTCGCACCTGGGACCTTTGAGTGAGATACATGATGCCTGCACACAAGACAAAGCAGCACTTTTCGGTTTTGTGCACAGCCATGCAAAGTATGAAAACCTGGAAGCCGAGATCATACATCAACTCACACGACTGTATGGAAGCAAAGCTGCCCATCCGTCCAACTTTTATCTTGTAGATTGGAAGAAAGAGCCTTATACTTCAACATCTCTTGATGCTATGCCTCTGCGTGAGCATCCCAAGTATGGATTCAGTGCAACAACCTTTGGCGGTCGGCTGATCTTTTCGGGTACAGAGAGTGCCTATAGAGAAGGCGGATATCTGGACGGGGCTGTCACTGCAGCGCTTGATCTAGTGAAACACTTTTAGTATAGTACGTATCGGTAATTATACTTTCATCACAAGCAGTCTGCCAAAGGCATCAAGGTTTTTTAACTCTTGAGCAGGATTCTCTTTCACATCCAAATAGACGAGCTCAGGCAATAATGCCAGGGGTTCGATGTTTTGTATATGATTGGTATGGGCAACCACTTTTTTGAGTGTCGTGAGGTGACCCAGAGGTGTGATATCAGCTATGAGGTTGTCCTGGATAAAAATGAATTTCATTTTTTCATTGGATATCAAAGGGCTGAGGTCAGAGATCTTATTATGGGAAAGCGACAGTTTATGCAATTTTGTCAGTGATGAAAGCAGTCTGATATCCGTAATATGGTTATGGGAGAGTGAAAGGCGTTCAAGCCAAGTGAGTGCAGCTATCTCTGAAGGAATTTCCGTGAGTCCAAGACCACTGAGATCCAGGTATTTGAGTTTCTTTTTCTTACATAAAGCTATTTTTTCTAAAGCTTGCTTGTGCATTATGTGATCCTGTTTTATTTACTGGAGAGATAATAGCATATTTTTTAAGAGGAGTGATAGTAAAACAGAAGGAAGTGATGTCGATACCTTTTAGCCAAACTAAAGCGATGCCAAAGTAGTATGAAAATCGATACAACCGTACTTTTTTGATGGTGGTATGGAGAAAAGAAATTCAAACATTTATCGCAGCACTTAGAAGGAAATAATGATGATAGATATAAACAAACCATGCATAAAAAAATGTTGTCTCAATGAAGATGAGGTCTGTCTAGGGTGTTTTCGTACTTTTGAGGATATGTGTCAATGGAACAAAGCAAATATAGAAGAAAAAACGCAGATGCTCAAAGTAGCACAGAGAAGAAAAAAAGAACATATACTTAAGCATGCATCCTTACAAAAACCTCGTTCTTAAAGTTTGTTTTTTATCCACTTTTTTATCATCATCAATTCATCTTCGGCAATAGTATGGTCTTTATCATAACTCTTAAATGTGATGTCAAACCCGCCATTTTGTAATGTTTCAATTTGTGCTTTTGAGGTATTAAATGGGAGTATACCATCATAAGTCCCATGCGTACATAACCAGTTTGAACTGTTGACATTCGGGTTCATCTCTTGTAAAAGCGTGTCGGCATCGTAGATATACCCGCTTACTGCGATGTACCCTGCAAGCACTTTGGCATATCTGGCTCCAAATTCAAAGGTCAGTAATGCCCCTTGGGAAAAGCCGAACAAAAAGCTTTCATGTGCGTTGAACTCTTCTTCAAACAGTGTATCAAAGATCTCTGTGAGTATGGCCCTTGAATGTGTAATACCTTCCAATTGGTTGGGCGGCAGATCATACCATGAGAAGCCTCCGTAATAGCTATAGGGAGCATTCAGAAGAAGATAGTTCATATCGTCCATGTTGAGGTAAGGCGGCAAGAAGGTAAAGCCACGAGCTGAATCCCCACGGCCATGCAGAATGACCATAAGCTTTTTAGAAGGCACATTGGAAGGGATAAAGATATTGTTCAGAGGCAAATGTTTATTTCTTGGCATTTTGGGGTTTCCTCCATTGAATTGTTGATTCCTGTCATGGTGTAGTATACTGAGTTTATATTATAATATGCGTTTTATGGTATGATGCTGCCTCCTATGGATCACGCTCAACGGTGATCGAGAGACAAAGAGAGGATTTAAGGTTAAGAGGATGAAGTGTTATTGTAAAAGCGGATTGGATTTTTCAGAATGTTGTGAACCTATTTTAAGGGTACAAAAGCCGGCAACTACTGCCCTTAGTCTTATGCGCTCACGTTACAGTGCCTACTGTCTGGGTGATGTGAACTATCTTCAGGCAACAACACATGATCACACATGGAGTGATGAAGAACTTAAATTTATACAGGATTGGGCAGATAACAGTGTGTGGCAGCATTTGGAGATCATCGACTTTAGTGATGATATCGTGGAGTTTAAAGCCTATTATATCTTCGATCATGTACAGCATGTCCATCATGAAAGGTCCACGTTTATCAAAATAAACGATATGTACAAATATGTCGATGGTGAGATCTATGAAGACAAAGTAAAATTTACCAACAACCAAAAATGTATCTGTGGAAGCGGATTGAAGTATAAACGCTGCTGTCTGCCAAGATTGAGAAAATAAAGGGTCATTCTCTAAAAAAATGTCAATATTTTGCAGTCACTCTTCGATCAGATCATATTATCTATCATAGAGGTCTGTTTAAATACGCAGACTTCTGTATTTTAACTTCAAATGATGTTAGCGCCTTTCGCATTTCAAATTACTTTCAAGATAGCTCAGTACAATCCCGGATGCTAAAAAAATTATTTATTCTTACCGGGTTATGTATCGTTGTGAATCCGTTCATCGTGCTGACCGTAGTGTCTTTTTTTTACCTCACAAAACAACAGTAAGACCCATTTTATAATTTTCTTATACTATACCAGTAAGAGAATATCGTTATTGGTTAAGTTATAAGATCATCTATGGAAAAGGATTGATATGCATCATTTTGTAGTACGTTTTTTGAAGTTCATAGTGTTGATAGGTATGGTTGGAAGTGTCATGTACGCGAAAGAAGCAGTTGTACCTGAAGCATTTGTCAAAAGTGCTGCAGATTTGATAGAAAAGAGCTGTAATAACCGATTTAGATGTACAATCGTGAAGATTACATTCCTTTGAATCAATCTTCACTTTCCACTTCTTTGAAATAAAAGATTTTGAGCGATCTAGAGCGTTTTAACAGCTAGTCCTCATCATCTTCTTCTTCACCAAATGTTGCTACAAGGCCTTTCATGAATTCTTTTGTTTCACTCTCTGATAATTTGGCATCAGGATGAGCAATCACATAGAACCAAGGTGGCATTTCACCTTTTTCAAACGTTTCTTTAGCTTCATTCCCCTCATTCTTTTTTTGGACACCCCACATGGAGACATTAAAGTGTTCCCGTCCTTCTTCTACATCATATTGGTTTAACCAAGATATCGGAGCGATATTGCTGTACCAAGGCCATTTTGTTTCATGACTATGACAATCAGCGCAAGCACGAACAAACAACTCTTTTGTTTTGGGACTGTCCCATACAGGCTCCGCAACTACCGGTGGATTAGAATGGTCTTTACCGTAGGGTATAAATTGTATGGCTATTGCTACTAGTATAACAATGCCCAAGATTTTATATTTCATATGCATCTCCTAGTTATGAAAGGAAGAAAATACCCTTCTTCTGTATTTAAAGTATATCATAACCTACAATGCTTTTTCAAGAATTCCTTTTAGCATTACCTTTATCCTACTAGAGAAAGGGTGATAAGCCCTCCGAAATACAGGACAAGTAAAACCACACTTTCCAAACCGATGTTCCCTGGGCCGTGGCGTTCTCGATATATCAGTCCCATAAGCAATACACCGGTCATTAGCATTGAGTTGGCAAGCCAGAACTGCTCAGCACTTGAGATATCAGCATAGATCGGTCCTTCCCGGTAAGCGATATCGGATGCGGCAATAAAAAGTGTGTCAAATGCATTGCCGCCGATAATGTCTCCCACTGCCAGGTTTAGGGCACCCATACGTACTGCTGTAATGGCGACTACGAGTTCAGGAATAGATGTCGAGACAGCTGTAAATATACCACCGACGATTCCATGAGGCAGACCTGCCTTTTCTCCAAGAGGTATAGCCAGCTGCGCAAGTGACCAACCTGCCAAAGCAACGATTGTTCCGTAGATCGTAAAGCGTATCCAGAGTTCTTGAAGGTATCGGCCATGACGACGACCTTGGTCTTCTGATTCTGATGAAGTATCTTTTGTCTTTCTTGGAAGCCACATCGGGGTTTCGTGTGTACGAGCCAGAAGATGTACCCCAAATATGTATATGATGATCAGAACAATGGTAGCCGGATGCACACCGAAGATACTGATCGTGGGGACTGATAGCGCTAATGCATGTATGGCCAACAGTGTAAGAAGGAAGGCGGACATAAAGAGATTTTCGGCTGATGCAGCTGCATGTTCAAGGTTTGCACGTCTATATGTTATGTCTGCCAGAGCAAGAAATGCAGTTTGCGCAGCAATGCCTCCCAATCCATTACTCACTGCCAGCTCTGCATAGCCTGAAGCCGCAGCGGAGACAGAGGTTGTAATACCTGACAAGGATGTGGATGCACCAATAAAGACTGCACCCATCAGTACTTCACCCAGGCCGGTGCTTTGAGCAAGATCACGGGCTGTTTTGGTCATCTTGATACCGAACCATCCGATAATGAGTGTAACGATTATAAAGGCGGAAACGATCCATGGCAACGGCCAACTACCAAAATCTGTCAACTTATTCTCCTGCGATAATGTGAGATATTCTCTTTAGGTATGAAGATGAATCATCACAAGAGATCTATTCTTTAGTCTCTTTGATCACTTCAAATGCATCGATAGGCTCTTCAAATGCGATGAAGAGGACACATGGCTCCTCACCTTTTTCACAATAGGCAGTATGTGGACGTTTGGACGGACCATAGGCATACATCCCTTTTGTAAGCAGTTCACTCTCCTGATTGTCATAGGTCACCGTCATCTTCCCCGCTACCAGTATCATCCGTTCTGCTGAAGTATGCCAATGATGCGGGATAGCATAATCCGCGGGGACTTTAAAGAAAATATCCAGGTTCTCTTTGGCAGGATCGCCATGAAGTACTGCAATCTGGCATGCTTCACCGAGAAATGCAGGACAGGGGCCCCACTCAAGGGATTTATCATTATATGAAAAGGCAAGTGCTTTATCACTTTCTACTACTTCACTGATACACAGTGATGACAAAACAGACAAACCTAACAGTATTTTTCCCAACATGATAACTCTCCATTTATTTCTATGATTCACAGTACACAATCTACACATAATTTGTAGGTAAAAGTAAAATTGAACTTATAAAACTGAAGATTTTATTACCATCAATTTCTCCTTACTCATCTCTTCCATGGAATAAGAGATGCCACCCCGTCCCAAACCTGATGCTTTAGCCCCGCCAAACGGCATCCAGTCAACCCTGAATGCCGTATGGTCATTTACCATCACCGTAGTGCCGTTGAGACGCTTAACCGCCAGCAAGGCTGTGTCAATATTTTTAGTAAATACTGCCGCTTGAAAAGAGTACTCAAGGCTATTGGCGTCTTTAAAAGCATCTTCAATATCACTATAGGGGTAAATACAGACAACCGGACCAAAAATCTCTGAGGTACTTACCTTGGCATCCTGCGGCGGATCTAAAAGTACTGTGGGTTCAAAACAGCTTTCAGAAATACGTTGACCTCCGCAAAGTACTTTTGCTCCTCCCGAAATCGCCTCATTGACCCAAGACTCTATTCGGTTGACTTCTTGGTGTGAAATAAGTGGCCCCACCTCTGTTTTGGGATCCAGAGGATCACCCACAATCAGCTTTTGCGCTGCCTGTGCTAATTTGAAACCCACTTCATCACAAATATCTTCATGCACATAGATACGTTGCACGGAGACACAGACTTGGCCTGCATGATAAAATCCACCTTTGGCCAAAGCGGGGATCAATGCTTCCATATCGGCATCGGCTTCAACGATAACAGGTGCGACACCTCCATGTTCAAGGCCCACACGGGTACCTGGAGAGACTTTTGAGTTCAGGTACCATCCAACAGCACCTGAACCAATAAAGGTCAAATAGTCTATTTTGGGGCTTGTAGCGAGATACTGCGCTGCTTCTCTGGGACAGATCACTACTTGACACCACGCTTCAGGCAATCCTGCTTCATATAAAATTTTGACAAAATTAATGGCGGACATAGGTGTAGACTCTGAAGGCTTAATTATTACAGGCGATCCCACTGCTATAGCCGGAACGGTTTGATGTACAGCAAGATTTAAAGGATGGTTAAATGCTGAAATTGCGGCAACCACGCCAATAGGCTCTTTCATAGTATAGGCCATACGATTCACAGAACTTTCTGTATGACCCATGGCTATCTCTTTCCCCTCAAAAACACCCATATGTTCAATAGCAAGCTTTACACCATTGATGGCACGTTCTACTTCAACTTTTGAATCCATATAGGGTTTACCGCCTTCACTGGCTGCGATAAGAGTGAGTTCCTCTATACGGCTGCGCATGATCTCAACCGTTTTCTCTAAAATAGCGATACGTTCATATTTAGGCAACCACATCTCCTGGCTTTCATACACTTTTCTGGCACGATCCAAAGCCAGGTCAATATCTTGCTCATTTGAAAGGGGTATCTCATCCAATACCTTTCCGTTAAATGGTGACTTTACTTTAATGCTGTTCATACTACCCACTCCTAAAATTATTGATCTATTCTATGGTTTACGGCTTATGCCAAACACGTTTTATTTTTGAGTAACTCATTTAAAATGGCATGGTTTAAACTATAGTCTACTGCCAGATCGATCAGATGTACACCTTTACGGTCGATCACCTCATTTAAAATGGAACCGAATTCATCGCAGGAGGCCGGTCTATAGCCCATGGCACCATAGGCTTTGGCATATTGGACAAAGTCCGGGTTTTTGAAATCCAATCCAAAATGATCAAATCCCATCCCTTCCTGTTTCCATTTGATCATACCGTAGGCACTGTCATTTAAAATGATGATGACAAGATCTAACTTCAGCCGTACTGCAGTTTCCAACTCCTGGGAATTCATCATAAAACCACCGTCTCCACACACAGAGATCACTTTTTTATCGGGATGAACGATCTTGGCAGCCATCGCAGAAGCCAGACCTGCACCCATAGTGGCCAATGCATTATCGAGTAAAAGTGTATGCGGTAAAAAACATTTATAATTACGTGCGAACCATATCTTGTAGATACCGTTGTCCAACGTCAAAATGCCATCTTTGGGGAGGACATCCCTAATGTCTTTGAGCGCTCTTTGCGGTAAGATCGGAAATCTTTCATCTTTGAAATATTTGACAATATGTGTCTGTGATTCTTCTTTGATGCGCATAAAGTATGTAAAATCCCAATGTGCCTGCTTTTGCGCAAGTTCTGTCAAAGCATTTAAATTACAAGCCACATCTCCGGTCACATCAAGCTGAGGGAAGTAGGTATCATCCACATTGGAAGGAGAAAAATTGATATGGATGACCTTTGTACCTCCCTCTTTCATAAAAAATGGCGGTTTTTCGACGATATCATGTCCTACATTGATGATCAGGTCCGCCCTGTCTATCGCACAATGGAGATAATCGGTATCAGAGAGTGCTGCGGTTCCAAGGTATAAAGGATGGAACTCACTCACCACGCCTTTTCCCATTTGGGTCATAAAAAACGGTATACCGAGTTTGTCTATAAAATCTTTCATCGCAGAACCGATGCACCTTCGATTTGCTCCGGCTCCAATGAGGACCAGCGGCATTTTTGCCTCGTATAACATCTTTAAGGCATTTTGTAGACTTTCTTTTCTGGCAACCGGATAATAGGTTTTACGGACAGGGAACAGTTGCTCATCCACTTCTTCTCTTGCAATATCTTCAGGCAGTTCAATATGTACGGCACCGGGTCTCTCCTGTGAAGCCAGTTTAAAACTTTGACGTACCACGGCAGCTATGTTGTTACCATTGACCACTTGTTTTGTATATTTTGTAATGGGTTCCATCATGTGCACCACATCGATGATCTGAAAACGCCCCTGTTTGCTTTTTTTGATCGGTTTCTGACCCGTGATCATCAGCATGGGGATACCTCCCAGGTTGGCATATGCTGCCGGTGTCACAAGATTGGTCGCACCGGGTCCCAAAGTAGCCAAACATACACCGACTTTCCCCGTTAATCTTCCATAGGTTGCAGCCATAAAGCCTGCGCCCTGTTCATGACGGGTCAAAATAAATTGAATACTGGAGTTCTGCAAGGAGTTTAAAAGGTCCAAGTTTTCCTCACCGGGAATTCCGAATATATATTCAACACCTTCATTTTCCAATGCTTTTATAAATAGGTCTGATGCTTTCATTACGTATGATCCTTGCCACTTTCATCAAAGATTTTTTATTTTCTCTTTTCTCATTATGAAAGATTCTATTTGGAATAGTATAAAACGAATGTGTGTATTAGGTGTGGACTATAGATTATTCTCCCTATGTAAATAGCAGGTTAAACTTGAAATAAAATCTTTTTTTAGCGTGTTAGGGGTGCGTTTAGAAGCTTATCTATGCAATAATTAGTATGAATTTTATGAAAGAAAGCAGGGTATTGTGTTTAAGAGGATCTTTTTAAAACATATGCAAGAGATTGGCGGTGAAACCGAAGAGATAGGCCGTTTCTTTGACATACTGAAACAGCTGATACGTACCCCTTCTGTGGTAGGTGCGGAACACTCTTTTTTTCTTTACCTGAAAAGAGAACTGGAAGAGAGAGGGATCACTGCTACGCTTTATGAAGGCTTACTTGTGGCAGAAGGCTCTGAACCTGATGCGGGTATGATCTCTGCACATATTGACCGTCATGGTCTTATCTGTACCGGTCCCAATGAATTCCAGTATGCTGCGTTCACAGCACAGAACAGAGGGGATCTGACAGGGGACTCTGTGGCTGAAAAAACCTATAAAGACATCATGGGACGTTTTATGAACCAGCGTGTACAAGCCTATGATCCATGGTCCGGGGCCTACCTCGGTCTGGGAGAGATAGACAGTGCCTATATGTGCGAACGCAGATTGAACCTTCTTTTCAAGGTCAAAGGGCTGGAACATTTGAATGCCGGTACACCTGTAGCCTATGTGGATACACTGACCTATGAGGATGGGTATCTCTCTGCACAACTGGATAACGTACTGAGTGCTGCGATCATTGTTTTTTTATATGAGAGGGGATACCAGGGACGCGCTTTTTTTACGGCCCAAGAAGAGGTAGGAAAAAGCTGGCGCTATTTACTTGAGTGGTTCAGAGGACATGATCTCTCAACCGATTCTTTACTGGTACTTGATACCAGTCCCTATCCGGGGAGGGTCGCTGCTGAAGCACAGCACATCGTGTTGAGGAACAAAGATGCGAATGCCACCTTTGTCTCACCATTGACCAAGCAGATTGAATCCATTTGTGATGAATTCTCGATAAAATACGGATACAAAGATGCCTTTATAGAGGAGCTTAACAGAGAGTTCCTCTCTCAAGGGAAGCCCCTTTATTCTCTGGGAAGTACGGAGATGGGACGCTTGGCAAAAGCGAGTGACGGCTCCATACAGGGAACCACATTTCAGCTTCCTACGACGGGGTATCATACGACGGCAGAAACAGTTTCTCTGGAATCCATTGAGAAGGCACTGAAAATATTGCAAACACTTTATTTGAAAGTATAAAGAAAAGGAAAGAAGATGGAAGTAATAGGATATATAGAAAGAGTGGATCTTCCCGGACTGGAACTTTTTGCTTTGGATGCCAAGATCGATACAGGCGCGGACTCTTGTTCTATGCACTGTGACGACATTGAAGTAGAGGGTGAGAAAGTTATTTTTACCCTGCATGATGAAGTGCATCCTGCCTATCATGGTAAAAGGCTTACGCTGCCCATATCTAAGATCAAAAATGTGAAAAGTTCCAATGGCAGCATTGAAGAGAGAGTATTCGTCAAATCAATGTTGAAATTAGGTTGTAAAACATATGAAGCAGAGATCTCACTCACCAATCGAGAAAATATGAAGTATCCTATGCTTATAGGAAGACGTTTCCTATCACATCACTATTTGATAGATGTTTCTCATAAATATATTACAAAGGAAAAATAATGACCGTTTACATACTTTCTAGAAATACAACACTCTATTCAACACAAAGATTGATAGAGGCAGCTGAGGCAAAAGGATGGAATGTACGTGTCATAGATTATCTGATGTGTACGATCGAGATCGTGAAGGGAGAATTGTTAGTGGTTTACGATGGTGAACTACTGCCGGTACCTGATGCGATCATCCCTCGTATTGGTGCAAGCCGTACCTTTTACGGAACAGCAATGGTACGTCACTTTGAAATGATGGGAGCCTTCAGTGTCGCAGGAAACCTTGCGATCGCAAGATCCAGAGACAAACTGAGAAGTCTTCAGGTTTTATCTATTCATGATGTGGATATGCCAAAAACGGTGTTCGCATCCAATAAAGCCAACGCCAAAGATGTGATCAAACTCATCGGAGGGACACCGTTGGTGCTTAAGATCCTTGAAGGAACACAAGGAGTCGGTGTAGTACTTGCGGAGACACAAAAAGCAGCACAATCGGTCTTGGATGCTTTTTATGGCATGGACGTCAGTCTTTTGGTTCAGGAGTTTATCAAAGAGGCTGGTGGTGCCGATATCCGTGCATTCGTCATCAACGGCCAAGTGGTCGGTGCAATGAAACGCCAAGGGGCAGAAGGTGATTTCCGCTCTAACCTTCATCAGGGGGGCAGTGCTTCCGCACATAAACTGAGCCGTAAGGAAAAATCTACGGCCATCGCTGCTGCCAAGGCAATGGGACTGGGTGTGTGCGGTGTAGATATGATCCCTTCAGATCGTGGTCCACTGGTGATGGAGGTGAACTCATCTCCTGGACTTGAAGGTATTGAGAAAGCGACCAATGCAAATATCGCAGGGAAGATCATGGATTATATTGAAGCCAGCCTCAAACCTACGGATAATAAAAAACCACCTCGTCGCAGGAAAGACAATATTGGGGCATAAATGAGACACAATCCTTTTATCTTGGGCGGTGAGGAGATACCCAGAGGCACACAAAGACGTGTAGAGATAGAGTTGCCAAGTTTTTACGGTACACCTACGTCTCTTACGGCCTATGTGATACGTGGCAAAAAAGCGGGTCCTACGGTTTTCATCAGTGCAGCGATCCATGGAGACGAACTCAATGGTATAGAGATCATTCGTCGTCTTCGTCAGCTGCATCTGCTCACGAAACTCAAAGGTACATTGATACTCGTGCCTATCGTGAACATTTACGGCGCTATCAACCTTTCGAGGTATTTGCCTGACAGACGTGACCTGAACAGAAGTTTCCCGGGTCATTCCACGGGAGCACTTGCCTCACGTCTGGCAAAGACCTTTTTTGATGAGATCGTATCCAAATGCGATCTGGGGATCGACCTGCATACGGCGAGTATCCATAAGGACAATCTTCCCCAGGTGCGTACCAATATCAACAATGAACATACGTTGAGCCTTGCCTATGCATTCGAAGCACCGGTGATACTGCATTCGGAGTTAAGGGACGGATCTTTGCGTGCTGTGGCACAAGACAGAGGGATACCTATACTGCTGTATGAGGCAGGAGAAGCATTGAGACTGGATGAAAAGTCGATAAAGATCGGTGTCAAAGGCATTATTAATGTACTCAGAGCCAACGAGATGTTACCGGTGCGAGTCAAAAAAAGCAGTCGTATCAAGCCTGTCCTGACAAAAAACAGCAAATGGATACGTGCGCACGAAAGTGGTATGATACAAACCATGAAACAATTAGGTACTGTAGTGGAAGAGGGTGATATCATTGCACGTATTCATTCACTGTTTGATGATCAAAGCTATGAAGTGACAGCACCTTTTGATGGTATTATCATAGGGAAAACTCAAATTCCTCTTATTCATGAGGGAGATGCAGCTTTTCATATCGCAGCACTGAAAGATATTCAAATCGCTGAAGAGCGCATGGAGCCTTTCCATCAGGATGAGACACTGATGGAAATTCCAATAGTAGATGAGAGGATCGTATAAAAATGACTATATTGAGACTTAGGAATGTGAGATGCATGAAGAAATCATAGAAAAACTGCGTAAAGAGAATGCGCTTTTACGCCAAACTCATACGGAAGCCGATATATATTATACCAGGATGAAAGAGTTGGAGATATATCAGGCGCAATTGGTCAAACTGCTTACGCATATAGAAGAAAAGTCCCAGAAGGTGATCGTACTCTTTGAAGGAAGAGATGCGGCAGGGAAAGGAAGTCTTATAGGCAGTATAGCCCAGTACCTGAATCCAAAGCACTGCCGTTCCGTGGCCCTTGGTAAACCTACGGATGAGGAGAGATCGCAATGGTATTTCCAAAAATATATCAAGCATTTCCCACGTGGGGGAGAGTTGGTACTTTTTGATCGCAGCTGGTATAATCGTGCCATGGTTGAACCGGTCTTTGGATTTTGTACCCAGAATGAGTATGAACTTTTTTTAGACACGGTGACCAACTTTGAAGATTCCTTTACGAGGCATGATACACGTTTGATCAAGATCTATCTGAGTGTTTCAAAAGAGATACAAAATGAACGTTTTGAAAAACGCCGGACCGATCCTTTGAGACAATGGAAACTGAGTGAAATAGATATGCAGGCACAGGCCATGTGGAATGAGTTCACGCATAAAAAGAGAATTATGCTCGAACGCACACATACACCCGAGTCTCCATGGCATATCATTCGTTCAAATGATAAACATAAAGCACGTATTGAAGCGATGAAGCTGATATTGAGAGAACTTGATTTTAAAGAACAGGATTCCACAGTTGATCTGAAAGCAGATGAGAATATTCTGGTCTCTGTCGAGGCTGAAATATTAGGTTGACAGTATGATCTGAAATGATATCTGAAAGGTAAAATCATGGCACATGTAGAACATCTGGTCGATACACTGCATCTGGAAGATTTGGATAACAGTCATCATCCTTCTATTTTTGATGAAAATGATGAATATGATATGCTTATTGTACGTCTTCCTGTCATTACTGAGAAGCTTGAAGCGGTCTCGTTGGGGTTTATTATTACGAAGGATACCAGTTATCTCTTCAATGCCAAAAAGGGTAGACTAGAAGCGTTGGAGAGTCGATTTGAAGGGCCGCATCAAAAAATAGATACCATGCTGGACCATTTACTTAAATCCTTTCACACCTATCAGGATCAGATCTCTGACATGGAAGAGACACTCTATGAAGGTACGGTAAAAACGAACTTTATGACACAGTGGCTCACTTTAAAAAGAGATATTTTACGGGTAGAACGTATCATGCACCGTACTTCAGCTGTCATGCAGGATATGATCCAGTATTATGAGACGGATGGGAGTTTTCCCTTGAACCATTATATAGATATTCACGAGCACTGTGAACGTATTTTACGCTCTGCAACACTGCAGCTTTCAAAACTGGATTATCTCTATAATTTTTACAATACACGTACCAATGAAAAAATGAATCGTCTCATTTTTCTTCTTACTATTATTTCAGCGGTTTTTCTTCCGCTTAATCTGATCGTTGGCTTTTTTGGTATGAATACGAGCGGTCTGCCATTCACAGAGGGTTCGAGTGGTACATTCAGCGTGATAGTGGGGTTGGTTTTCCTGGTGCTCACTACTTCATTAGGCGTGTTTGTGTGGAGACGTAAAATCGAGTATTCAGAATAAGTGACAGGAGTATCCTGTTGCAGGGTACACTACAGCCTTGAGGGCTGTATTGTAGTAGACACAAGAAACAGACTATTTACGTATCTGTCCGCTGCCGTAAATTTTAAATTTATAGGTGGTAAGCCCCTCTATCCCCATCGGTCCTCTGGCATGGAGTTTGTTGGTACTGATCCCCACTTCTGCACCAAATCCAAATGCGCCTCCATCTGTAAAGCGTGTCGAAGCATTGACATAGACCGCTGCAGCATCGATGGCATTCAAAAACAGTTCAGCCGTCGTGATATTTTCTGTGATAATGGCTTCAGAATGCCCCGAAGAAAATCTCACAATGTGTTCAATGGCACCTTCGACGCCATCTACGACCTTGATATTTAAAATATTCGCCAAATACTCCGTATCATAATCCTCATCGGTTGCATGTGCTACTTCTATGATATTTTGTGTTCTACTGTCACCTTTGAGCTCAGTGTGTGCTTTATCAAATGCAGCTTTGAGTTGAGGTAAGGCATTCTCTGCTATCGCAGCATCAACCAAGAGTGTCTCCATAGAATTACATACACCGGGACGTTGTACTTTTGCATTGAGTGCGATGGCTATGGCATTGTCCAGTTTTGCATCTTTGTCGATGTAGGTATGGCACTGTCCTTTATCGTGTTTAACCACAGCGACAGTCGCATTTTCAGAGACATGCTTGATGAGTCCTGCCCCACCTCTTGGGATGATAAGATCCACATATTTGTCCATCTTGATAAGTTTGTCGACCCCCGCTCTTGATGCATCCGGGATGAGTGAGATCAAGGCGCGCGGAAGATTGTTCGCTTCTAAGACATCTTGAAGTATCTTTGCGATCTCTTCATTGGAGTTCTGCGCTTCTTTTCCCCCTTTGAGTACACAGACATTGGAGCTTTTAAAACAGAGTGCTGCAGTGTCTGAAGTGACATTGGGACGAGACTCGTAAATGATCCCTATCACACCGATAGGGATAGAAACCTTTTGCATATTTAATCCATCTTCAGTGATCCATCCATCCAAGATACGGCCTACAGGGTCTTTCAATGCTGCTATTTCTTCTATGGCTGTTGCCATAGCATCGATGCGGCTCTCATCTAACAAAAGCCTGTCCATCAGTGCAGAAGAGAGATTGCTCTTTTCTCCCTCTTCCATATCTTTTTTGTTTTGAGCGACTAGGTTACTGCTGTTATCTCTCAGTGCCTGGGCCATTTCATTCAGTATTCGGTTTTTTTCACGTCCACTGATGGTGGCCAGAACCCTGCTTGAACTTTTGGCTTCTTTTAAAAAATCTTCCATGCTTATGCCTTTATGTAGCTGCAGCAGTAATCTGTCACCGTTTTGATCTTCAGATCAAAAGATGAGTTGGCCGGAACATTAAAGCTTTCAGGTGTATGCAGTGTTCTGAATTCTGTTTCACCTGGAAGTCTGATCTCCAATTCTCCACTCATCATCTCCATGATCTCTGCTTCATTCGTGTCAAATGTATATTCACCCGGCTGCATCACACCCAAGGTCTGTCTCTCTCCATTGGGTAAAAAAATAGTTCTGCTGACCACTTTCCCATCGAAATATACATTGGCTTCTTTGATCATCGATATGTTTTCTAGTTTTGTCATTTTAATTTCCTTGTTTGTTAGTTTTTTTCTTTAAGTTCTTTGGCTTTTGCATAGGCATCACTGACCGCTTCCATCATCCCGTTACGTACGTTACAACGCTCCAATGCTGCATATCCGGCAGCAGTGGTTCCTCCCGGGCTCATCACACCGTCTTTGATGATCGCCGGGTTCTCATGTGCAAGGAGGGATGCAAATCCTTCAAATAGACCTTGTACCAGTACCTGGGCATCCGCACGCTTCAGTCCCTGATTGACCGCACCATCGGCCAGACTCTCAGCGATCAGAGCCAGGTATGCAGGTCCGCTGCCTGCGACACCTGTTGCGATATCCAGCTCGTTTTCGCTGTTGAGCCATAAACTCCTGCCAATAGAATTAAAGATACCTAATGCACTCTCTTTTAGTTCTTCATCTCCTGTGATCGTTGTCATAGATTTAAGATGACTCGCACCCAAGTTCGGCATCGTTCTGATATATTTTTTTGCTTTGATCTGTGCGCTGAGACTCTCTATGGACGTACCTGCCAAAACGGAATAAACAGCTTCTGCTTCACCCGTCAATTTGGGAGCCAGATCGGGAAGAGAGTAGGGTTTGACACACAGTACTATATGTTTACCAGACATATCTTCTTTTTCTTCCATCACTTTGGTCGAAACTTGGGGGATCTGTTCTTGAAGCGCTTGCAAAGAGTGTTTATTCCTTCCAAGCACCTCTATCTCATATTTTTCTACTAACCCCTCGATCAGCGCTTTAGCCATATTGCCATTGCCAATAAATGTTAGCTTCATTATTTCTCTTTCTTCTCTTTTTTCGTTGTGAACAGCGTCCCTTTATTATGGACACCCTCTATTAAAAACTCTCTAGCCGCTGTCAGATCATACCCATTGCATAAAAACATCTCTCTTTTTTTACCGATAATATAATCAGCTGCTTTGAGTTTGGTCACGATGCCGCCAGTCGCAAACTGTGAGTTCGGCGTATGCTCCTGTGCGAGTTCTTCTTTTTTGATCTCCGTGACCACTTTTCTGATCTTTGCATTTGGATTTTCTTTGGGGTTATCATCATAATAACCATCAATGTCACTGAGGATCACAAGCAGATCAGCACCGGTATAATAGGTGATATGAGCAGAGAGTTGGTCATTATCCCCAAAAAGTTGATCCGGTGTTGTGGAGATATCATTCTCATTGACTATAGGTAAAATATCATTTTTCAGTGTTCTGTCTATAATGTCCTGAAAGATCTTTGTATGTACTCTTGAATCAAAATCCTCTTCTGTTAAAAGTATCTGGGAAATAGGCACATCATATATATCAAACTTGTTTTTATAAGAGCTCATAAGGATAGGCTGTCCGACAGAGGCTAAAACTTTTTTGCTTGTGGGAACACTTCGGTTTAATTTAACTGCTGTATAGCCTGCAGCGACTGCTCCTGACGTCACAAGAATGACCTCATATTTTTTTCTGGCTTCAGCAATTAAAGAGGCCAGGTTCAGCATCCTCTCTTTTGCAATTGTTGTTGTCTCTGTCAAGACACTGCTTCCTACTTTGATCACTATCCTTTTCACTTTTTTATTCCTTTTTTTATTTATTATTATGGTTTTTACTCTTATTGTACTGAAAGATTGACCATTTTGTAAAATTTTTATGTTTTTAAAGATCTATTGTAAGCATCTTTATGGGTTATTATTCATCTTTTAATCGACTTTGCACTTCATCAAACTTCTTAGCGATAGAATCCGGGTTCGGTGCTCCATATCGACTAAAGAACAGGATGGCTATCCATGAAAAAACAAACCCGGGGAGCAATTCGAATATTTCAAATATCCCGCCCTGAAGCTCTTTCCAGACTATGACAGTCAGAGCACCCACTACCATACCTGCTATGGCACCGAACTTCGTGATGTTACGACTATAGAGACTCAATATGATAAGCGGCCCGAAAGCCGCACCGAATCCTGCCCAGGCATACGATACAAGTTTAAGTACACTGGAGTTCTCATCTGCAGATAGATACCATGCGATAAGAGCGATCAGGATCACTGTGGCACGCCCGATCCAGACAAGTTCTTTGTCACTGGCCTCTTTATGTATGATCGCATGGTATACATCTCTTGTCAATACAGAAGAAGATACAAGCAGTTGTGAGTCGATCGTACTCATAATGGCCGCAAGTATCGCCGCAAGTAAAAAACCTGCGATCCAAGGATTAAAAACAAGCTGTGAGAGTATGATAAAGATCTTTTCACTGTCAGCCAGATCGATGCCGTTCGCTGCAACATAGGCAAACCCGAAAAAACCGACGCTCAAAGAACCCAGAATGGATAAGATCATCCAGCTCATTCCGATGGTTTTGGCTTTATGTGTTTCATTTTCATCTCTGATCGACATAAATCTCACAAGAATATGAGGTTGTCCAAAATAGCCCAGTCCCCATGCAAGCAATGATATCACAGAGATAAGCGAGGCACCACTGACCAGGTTGAGATGTGATGGCTCTATAGATTCTATCGCTGTGACGGCACTTGTGATCCCGCCAAGTTCAGAAACTACCACAATGGGTGTGATCACAAGAGCCAGCATCATCAAAATACCCTGAATAAAATCTGTCCAGCTTACGGCATTGTACCCTCCCAGGAAAGTATAGGAGACTATTACAAAACTTCCTATAAGCAGTGCATCTGAATAGGCGATGTTGAAGGTTGCCTCAAAAAGTTTCGCTCCCCCCACAAGCCCGGATGAAGTATACAGCGTATAAAAGATCAAGATCACGACTGCAGTGACCACCCTGAGCATATGCCCCTTGTCTTCAAAACGGTTTGCCAGATAATCCGGGATCGTAATGGAATCATTGAGATGATGCGTATAGACTCTAAGCGGCTTTGCCACATAGTGCCAATTGAGATAGGCACCTGTGATAAGCCCCACTGCGATCCAACTGCCGACTATCCCGTCACTGTACATCATACCCGGAAGCCCAAGAAGCAGCCATCCGCTCATATCTGATGCACCGGCACTCAGCGCAGTCACACTAGGGTTGAGACCGCGTCCTCCTAAAACATAGTCACTCAGATCATTGGTTTTAAAATAAAAATAGAACCCTATTGCCAGCATCACCAGCATATAACCTATAAATGAGATGATAATCTCTATTTGCATATTTAAATCTCCTCGAATTTGATACTTTGTATACCAAGATTTCCGTATCTGTGGTAAGAGTTTGAGATACTCTGCTCTATGAAGTAGTGCATGAGTTCCAGTCTGCCGTGCGATACAAAGTTCTCACTGGCTATATAGATCGCTTTATCGGCGATCGCATTGTAGATATTCTGGCTTACATTGTCCGGATGCAGGAATCTTACTCTTTGTACTTCGGGTATTTTTCCGATCAGTGCATCTTCATCATCTCGGGCAAAACTGTCCTCCTGCCCGATAAAAGAGTTCTGTTTGGACTCAAGCCAGATCAGTTCGGCTTTACGGGATCTTTCCGGTATAGAGATATGAAGCTGCGCACCTATCATCTTGACGGCCATGATCGTTGTCAGAATCTCATCAAGCGCATCATTCTCTTCGATCCTGAGAAGTACACTTTTCACAGGAAGATAACGGATAATATTGCTCTCACCCCTGATATGCGCATAGTCATGCTCTTTTAAAAACTCAACTTCGTACCAGTGTGTAAAGTGACACATATGTCTCAGTGCCGCTTCACACTCATCATTAAATACCGTATCTCTTGTGAGGAGCACTCTCATTTGATCTAAAAACCGGCTTGAACATGATTCATAAAGATTGGTCTCTTGATAGGTAAGATTCATAAACTGACTGACATAGTTAAATCCGCCTGCTTTTTTACCGCTTCCTATGGCAGATTTTCTCATGCCGCCAAAAGGCTGACGTGTGACTATCGCACCTGTCGTGACACGATTGATATAGAGGTTTCCTGCAATGATATGTTCTTTCCAGTAATCCTGTTCTCTTTTATCCAAAGATTCTATACCGGAGGTCAAACCGTAACCGGTGGCATTGACTATATCGATGGCATCATCCAGATCTTCTGCACACATGACACTGAGAACCGGACCGAAAAGCTCATTCATATGACAGAAATCATCTCTTTTGGTTCCCCATCTGACTGACGGCGTAAGCATGTACGGATTACCTTTGTCAGCGAAACCTGGTTTGACCAGCCACGCTTCACCCTCATCAAGATAGGTGAGTGCTTTTTTAAGTTCTCCTGAGGGAAGATTTGACAAAGTTCCGATCCGGTTGGAAAAATCCCAAACAGAGCCCGTTTGAAGCGATTCGACCGCTTCTTTGATCGTCTGCTTGAACGCTTCATCTTCAAATAGCTCCTTTTCAAGTACCAGCAGTGAGGTGGCTGAACACTTTTGTCCTGAGTTGTGAAAGGCAGATACGATCACATTTTTAATCGCCTGATCACGATCGGCCAAAGCAGTGACGATCGTCGCATCTTTACCACCGGTCTCAGCACTCAGTGCTATATCCGGACGGGATTTAATGATGCTGTAAGCCGTCTTCTCACCCCCTGTAAAGATGGTAAAATCGATATCTCTGCTAGGGATCATATGCTCTCCTACTACAGAACCGCGACCCGGGATGAACTGCAGTGTGTTTTTACTGATGCCTGCATCCCAAAAACACTGACACAACCGATACCCGCAAAGGATAGAGTCTTCCGCCGGTTTTAATATGACTGTATTTCCTGCGGCTAGAGATGCGGCGACCCCACCCACCGGAATAGCGATAGGAAAGTTCCACGGGCTGATAACCAGACCCACCCCTTTGCCTGTTGCTTCCACACCTGTAAGGGCCGATATCTTTGCCACGCTGTAAGGGTAAAAGTTTGCAAAGTCTATCGCTTCACTGACCTCTACGTCCGTTTCGGTAAAGACTTTACCCACTTCTGCAGCAGCCACACCTATAAGGTCCGCTCTTGCGACTCTTATCTCATGGGCTACATCCATCAGGATCTCTTGTCTTTGTTCCACTGTCAGCTTTCTCCAGCCATCCGGGTCTTCTTTTGCTGTTGCAATGGCTCTTTTCATATCTTCGGGTGTCGCTTCAGCATAGCGTCCTGCCAGTTTCTTCTCATGGTACTGGCTTTTGTCTATCACATCCACATGCAGATCTCTTTGAACGATCTCTCCGCCTACGACCGGATAGGCGTTGAATCCGCCCATTTCCCCGATGTTCTGCCACTTATCACGGATCTTTTCTGCCCACTCTCTGTTTGGCTCCAAGACAAAGTCGGTATCTGGCTCATTCTCAAAATGGTAGCGTTTCACATCAATTGTTTCTTTGACGATCTCCCTGTTTCTGTCTTGTGTTCTGTAAGGCTCCTGATCCACAGTGGGCATAAGTGCAAGCGCATCATCATAGCTTTTAACCAATATATCCCATGCCGGGGTATCGACCTCAAGGCCAAAACTGTGTCGTAAAAAGTTCTGTTCGGCAGTGTTTTCATCAAATCTTCTGACCAGATAGGCTATGGCATTGGTAAAGGTCTCTTTTGTCGCAGTCGGCGCATACAGGATCACATTCAAGCCTTGGTCTTTGAGTACCTGGTAGGCTGCTTCACTCATCCCTTCAAGCATTTCTGCAGTGACATATTTTTCTACTTTTCTCTCTTTTGCCAAAAGCATTGCCAGTGCATGGTCAAACAGATTGTGCGAAGCGACACCGGTATGTACATAAGGTGCCACTTCCGGGTCAAGTAAAAAGTTCATCGCTATTTTATAGTTTGCATCCGTTTCTGCTTTGGAGGAGTAGGTGACATTCGGCCAGCCCCTGAGAGATGCTTCTGTCAGTTCCATCTCTTGGTTCGCACCTTTGACGATACGGATCTTGATAGGCGCACCCCCGCTTTGCACTCTTTTTTTAGCCCAAGCGTATAGCTCTTTGATATGTATCATAGCATCGGGCAGATAGGTCTGGATCACGATGCCGGCATGAAGGTTCTTGTACGCATCCATTTCTAAAACGGTTTTGAATGAATCAATGGTCATCTGTATATCTCTGTACTCTTCCATATCAAGATTGACAAACTTATGGTGTACATTGCCGTCTTTATCCAGATAGGTGTTTTCCATGGCTGCACTGTAGACCTTTTTTAACTGTTCGGATATGTGACGAATATTGTTCTCATAGGCATGCGGGATGATCTGTGAAAAAAGGTTCGATATTTTAATAGAGAGATAATCCACATCAGGATTTTGCAAGAGTTTGATATATTTTCCCACTCTTTTGTCCGCTTCTTCTCTGCTTAGAACGATCTCTCCGATCACATTGATGTTGACCCTGGTACCCTCTTTTTTTCTTTTGTGTATATGCTTTGAGAGCACAGGGTCTTCTCCCTGGATAACAATGGCACTGATATCGTTTCTGAGATATTTGACAAAAAGAGGAATGGAGATGGAGGTAAGATAGATACCGACATCGCGAAAGAGCCAGATCAGGATCTGCTCAAACTGAGAAAAGAAGTCTGTGCTTTTGTATTTTTCAAAGATGTACTCCAATTGATCAGCAACCCTGTCGGGGTTGCTGGAGCGAAAGCTTTGGTCCAATAATTCGATAAGAAAAATTTTGTTGACCGGGTTTTTCAGCATTTTTAACATCATATCGTGAAAATCCTGCTCCTGACCCTTGCGTGAAACCTGTATCTTCTTTTGCCATTGATAGGCAACTTCTTTTACATCCTGTGCTATGTTTTCTGGTATAGTCAAGTCGTTTCCCTCTCTTTTGATATCATTACGATAGCATTAATAGACCTACATTGTAACGTATCTATAGCATTTATGCGAACTTTTACAGTCTGGTATTTTCTCCAAAGACTACCTTTTGATGCGATATACTCAGGTTATCTGCATTGCCAAGGAGCTTAAAAAATCGAATTTCTCTTCTCTAGACAGAGCTAAACAGTTTTTTAGATAAATAAATTTTATTTTTAATTTCCATATAATTGTGTATATTTTGAACATATAGTATGTTAAATATTTACACCAAGTTGGTATCATTTTAACATATTTAAATTACTCATGACTTAAATAAAATGTCATAACATATAATATAAGTATGCTGTTTAATTCTAAGTAGTGTAAAATATGACAAAGAAAATAAGGGGAAACATTGGCATTGGTAGATAATAAAAAAGATATATTGCCATTGAGCAGTATTGCAGAACTCCTGACCACAAAAATAAGAACCCTGAAGATGTACGAAGAGAAAGGTTTGCTTCCTCCTAAAGAGGAGAATAAAAAGCTCTATTCTATAGATGATGTCAAACTGATTGCTTTTACGCACTATTTGGCCAGTGTTAAAAAAATCAATGCAAACGGTATCAAATATATATTGGAAATGCTTCACAGCAATATGGATGAACAGAACAGAGAAACCTTTTTAACCCTGGTTGAAAAAAAGATGGAACAACTATCGGGTATCGACATCAAAGATGTGGAGACGATGTAGGGCCATAATGAACCGCGTTTTATTTTGGATAGGGGACCACTCTAAAGAGAGTGGCTAAAGCAGGGTACTTATTTACTTTATAAACTCAACGACTTCATCAAAAGGAAGTCTCAGCTGTGTGGATTGTGCATTGAGCCTATAGCCAAACGGTACGATCACAGCGACCTGGTACTTGCTTGTATCAAGCCCTAAGACCTCTTCGACATTTTCTTTTTCAAAACCCTCTATAGGACAGGAATCTATCCCTATAAAAGCAGCCGCAGTCATCATGTTCCCTAAAGCGATGTAGCTTTGTTTGGATGTCCATGCATAGATGTTCTCATCAGAACTCAGTGTTTTTTCCAAGTGTTTGGCATAGATATCCATATAAAAATCCAATTGTTCTTGAGGCATTTCACGTCGCATAAATCTCTTTTTGGGCATACCGCTCTCTACTTTAACATTTTCTATACCGGCAAGTACAATGACCAGGTGTGAACAGGAAGTGACCTGCACCTGACCCCAGCAGAAAGGTCTTAGTTTCGCTTTTAGATCTTCATTGGTGATGACAAGGAACTTCCATGCCTCCATACCAAAGGAAGAGGGTGACTTTCTTCCTGCTTCCAGGATGTAATGCATCTCTTCATCACTGATCTTTTTGGTTTCATCAAATATTTTGCAGGCGTGCCTGAAATCCATTGCTTTGGTAAAATCATTTTGCATTGTTTATCCTTTTTTTATCTAGGGTGATAGGCTATCATATATGTCATAGGGTGTCAAGATGTATCTTGAAAAAGATAAATAATATTCTAATGTAAATTACCCTATGATACATAAAAAACAAGGAGAAAAGATGCGATATATTTGGATAGTCATGATCATAGGTTCACTTTTACAGGCTGAGAGTTTTACGTTGGAAAGCGAGACACTCCAAGGACAGATGGTGAAAGCTCAGGAGTTTGATGGTTTTGGATGTAACGGAAAAAATATCTCCCCGGAACTGCACTGGGATCACGCACCAAAGGGTACAAAAAGTTTTGCTGTCACCGTGTATGATCCTGACGCACCGACAGGCAGCGGATGGTGGCACTGGTTGATCGTGAACATTCCGGTTGATACCCATAAGATAGCAGCAGATGCTTCAGCGAAAAAAACACTGCCAAAAGGTGCGCTGGAAACCACGACTGATTATGGGCATGCAGGTTTTGGCGGAGCCTGTCCTCCACAGGGAGACAAAGCACACCGTTATATCTTTACCGTACATGCACTGGATGTTGAGAGTTTACCTGTCAATGCGGAGAGCAAAAGTGCGGTGGTAGGCTTTATGATCAACAAACATACGATCCAAAAAGCGTCAATGATCTCTTATTATCAAAGAGATTAAGTTTTTGTGGTCTCTTCATCTATCCATTGAAGGTACTCCGGATTTGCACCTGAGAGGGGTACCATGATGATCTCAGGCAGATCATAGGTATGCAGGTGCCCGATCTCTGTTTGAATCGTTTCAAAGAGCGATCTTTTGGTTTTCATCTGAAGGCGTATCTCTTCAGAGTGTATGATCTTTTCTTGCCAGTGATACGCACTTTGTATGGTGGTAGACTGTACGCAGGCAACCAGTTTCTTTTCCAAGAGAACCTGAGTGATGAGATCGGCATTTTCTTTTGTATCAGTGGTGGTAGCGATGATACCGTAATCAGAGGCTTCCATGTTTTACCTTTTCCATAAAATCTTCTACACAGTGTGAGATCATCGTATAGACTTTGTCAAATCCTTCAAAGCCATCAAAGAAGTAAGGGTCAGGGACATCTTCCCCCATATAGTCTCCAAAATCACCTATAAGATAGACGTGTTCAAATCCGAAAGCTTCCAGATCTGCTTTATTTTGCCGGTCCATGGCTATCACATATTTAAATAGCGAAATATCTTCTTTGGAAACAGGGCGAGAGCGTTGTTGAGAGATGTCGATATGATATCTGTTCGCGATCTCGATAGAGTGTTGACAGGGTGTTTCACCCTTGTGCCAATCACTTGTCCCGGCCGAATCGATGAAAAGTTCGAGTTTGTTAGTGTTGACGATACGCTCTGCAACACCATGGGCCAGAGGACTGCGACAGATGTTTCCTAAGCATACAAATAATATACGATCCATAGTTCCCCTTTTATTTCTATAGTGTACAATACCAAAAATATTATGAAAGATACAGCTAAAATGAAAGAGTATTCGTATGAAGATCAATGTAATCATTATTGATAAAAAAGGGAAAGATAACTTATATGCCGGGTTGATAGAGCATTATAAGAAGATAGCGAAACCTTTTGCAAAAGTGGAGATCATCGAAGTTTTTGACAAAGAGATAGCCAAAGCTCAGGATATCTCAGCGGAAGCTGCTCAAAAATCATACACCAAGGCATTAGAAAAGTATTTGGATTCAGGTATAAATATAGCGCTGGATCCTTCATCTAAAGAAGTAGACAGTCATGAATTTGCAAATTTGCTTAAGGATAGCGTTCAGATAAATCTCTTTATTGGCGGTGCATACGGCTTTGAGAGGGATTTTTTAACTAAATGTAATAATGCAATATCATTTGGTAAAATTACGCTGTCACATAAACTTGTGAAAGTTGTATTGATGGAACAGATCTTTAGAGGTTTGACCATTAATCATAATCACCCATATCATAAATAGGAAAACATGAAATGTTAACAGAAACAGAGTTAAATGAATTTCAAAACAAATTACTGGACAGAAGAGTTCAGATAGAAAAGAACCTTAGAGGTACAAGCCTTGAATTAGAGGGAATGAGAGAACTTGAGTTGAATGATGAAGGTGATTTTGCCGCTGCCTCAGCAGAAGCTGTGATAGATAGTGCAATTTTAGTACAACAGCGTAAAGAATTAAACGAAATTGAACTTGCTTTAGATAAAATAAAGGGAGGAGTTTTCGGTATATGTGAAATGTGTGAGGAAGCTATAGGCAGACGACGTCTAGAAGTGAAGAACTTTGCACGTTTTTGTATCACATGTCGTGAGATCAACGAAAAAGCGACCAAATAGATTTTCTATATTTAATGCAACAGCTTAGGTGAACTCTCTGATAAAGGGAATAGAGTGTTTACGTAGATATATAGCTTCATTCTATTTGCGTCGCTTACACAATAAGGGGATAAAATGAGACTTGCTCTGTATATTTTTGTTACTTTTGCACTTATGGCAGTGATCGCTGCGTTTACCTATACGGTGAATCCGGACCATTACGCGATAGAGTTGATGGGGATTACTTTTAATTTCCCTGTAGCGGTATGGATGGTTCTGCCTATGCTGCTTTTATTGATCTTTACCTTGCTGCATATGCTTATTTATGGTTTAAAAAATTATTTTATACTCAAAAAATGGCAAAAAGATGCCAGTACTTTAGAAGACGCATTGTACTGGTCACTGATCAATGAGCCAAAAGAACAAAAGTATGGATTGGATGCAGTGAGAAGCTCTGCATCACTTTTAGGCAAAGCATCCCTAATCATTACTGATACGATGGAAGGTTTAACACCAAGACTCACACGTGTAGTCAATATCTTACAGAAAATAAAAAATGGTGAGTATGTTGACTTTAAAGAAGAAAAAATGAGTAAGGTCTTTCATGCAAATAACCCGATCTTGACACAGAACAATCTGAACCGTCTTCAATCTGATGAGAAATTCATTGAAGAGGTACTAAAGTCTACATCAGAATACTCTGAGGTCGTAAAGGCAGAAGCACTTGACCGTTTTGCCCGTAAAGAGAACTTTGTAAAAGCCCGAAAATATGTTAAGGTCTTTGATACGAAAAGCTTTTTCACCATGCTTGAGAGAGTGACTGAAGAAAATAAACTTGAACTGACACCAGAGATAGTTTCAGAATTTGTACAGGTACTTGATATGGGATGTCAAGATTTTATCAAAATCGCTTCGGTGACGAAGAAATATTTTAATCCAGATGAGAACCTGGCACTCTTCAGAAGTTATCAGATTGAAAACCCTAAGGCACAAAATGCCTATCTTTATCTTTTGTTTGAATATGAGTTGTTGGAGCAAGTCGCAATCTACTTGAGCGAACAGGAAGAGAATGAATTTATAAAGTTCAGAGCACTTTGGGAATTAAAACAAGAACATACCAAATATACATTAGAAGATATTATCGATATACAAACCATTTGTAATGAAACTAGATTTTACTAAACCCCTTTACGTCTTAGCCCCTCTTGCGGGCTTTACCGATCTCCCTTTTCGTTCCGTAGTGAAGAAATTTGGTGTTGACCTGACCATTTCAGAAATGATAAGTTCCAATGCATTGGTCCACAATTCCAAGAAAACATTTCGTATGCTGGAGAAAAGCCCTATAGAGGACCCCTATGCTATCCAGATAGCGGGTTCTGACCTGGATGTCATTAAGCGTGCAGTTGAAATCATCAATGAGATAGACGGTATTACGGCGATAGATCTCAATTGCGGCTGTCCCGCACCAAAGGTAGTGAACAACCTTCAGGGGTCCTCGTTACTTACAGATCTGCCTCAAATGGGTAAAGTGATCGAAACGATCAAAAAATACTCCAACAAAGAATATACTTCAGTCAAATTCCGTTTGGGGTTTAACGAAAAGAACCATGAAGAGATAGCACGTATATGCGAAGGGTCCGGAGCAGACTACATCGCTGTACACGGAAGAACAAGAGCAGGAAGATACAAGGCTGCTGTGGATTATGATGCAATAGCACAGGTCAAGCAGACCGTATCCATACCGGTCATTGCCAACGGCGATATAGACTCTCCTGCCAAAGCGAAATGGGTACTGGAACATACAGGTGCAGATGGCATCATGATAGGACGTGCAGCAGTAGGTAAACCATGGATATTTAAACAGATCAAAGAGGGTATGGAAGAACCCACTTCCGAACTCATTAAAGAAGTTGTTCTGGAACATTTTGACCAGATGATCAAACATTATGACAAGTATGGAGCGATCATTTTTAGAAAAAATCTTCACTCCTACTCTAAAGCGGGTTACCAAGGCGCTTCTGCATTTAGAAATGATGTCAACGGCATAGAAGATCCCGAAGAGATGAGAGCAGTAATAGAAGCATTTTTTTCTCAGCCTCTGATTTCTGCACCTTGATAATCATTCAATCATTTTTGTATTAAATTTCTCATATTTTTTCATCAACTTGACTAAAAAACACCGTCAATATGTGTTGTTTTTTATCTAAACGGGCTTTACACATTGTTTCTATTTAATATACTTATAATATACTATAATTTTAATTTTGTATATAGTTTCTCTATGATGGAGAATATGGAAGTAAGAGCCATTTTACAGCGTATCGGTACTGGAGGCAAAGATGGGGGAAAGTAAATCTTATCAGAAACTGCTAAAAGCTCCTTACCATCTTATTGCTATTATGACTTTAATAGTTATTTTCATTATAAGCATGGCTCTTTATCGATTATATTCAGTTGGATTTGAAGAGCAAAAAAACCGTTTAACAGAACTTGTCCAAAGCAAGGCTGTCATGATAAATATACTGGCAGAATATACGATACATGGTCATCAGGAAAAGGAAAAAAAAGATATAGAAAAAGAAGTTTTATCAACGCTAATGTCTGCACATAAAAAATTTAAAGGCTTTGGTAAAACAGGAGAATTTACACTGGCCAAGCTTGATAAAGATAATATACATTTTTTACTTAGTCATAGACATGGTGCAGTTGATGATATGAAGTCTGTATCTAAAAAAAACTCCAATTTAGCAGAGCCTATGCGACATGCATTAAGTGGTAAATCAGGATATATAGTGGGATCAGATTATCGTGGTGCTACGGTATTGGCAGCATATACACCTATTAAGATGCTCGACTGGGGCGTAGTTGCCAAAATTGACCTCTCGGAAATTCAGGCTCCATATATTCAAGAGGCAATATATGGGTTCATTGGAAGTATTATATTGATTATGCTTGGAAGTCTCTCTGTGATACGGTTTATTCAGCCGCTTACAGATGAGATAGAGAGTAGTAGACAATACAATCGTATGTTATTCAATAAATCTCTAGTAGGATTTTCGCTTACAGATATAAACGGAAAAATAATTGATGCCAATCCGGCTTTCTTGGAATTGCTTGGTTACACGAAAGAAGAACTTGTAAATTTAAGCTATTGGGATATTACGCCTGAGAAATACAAACCTCAAGTAGATCAACAGTTAAAAAAACTTTTGAAAAAAAGTGCTTATGGTCCTTACGAAAAGAAGTATGTACATAAAGATGGGCATCTATTGGATGTGCGTTTATCTGGATGTATATTAAAAAAAGATGGAAAAAGTTTTATTTGGTCAAGTATTGAAAATATCACGGAACAAAAAAAGAGTGATAAGTCTATAAAAGAAGCTTCTCTTGTTTTTGGGCATACCCATGAAGGAATTATGATAACAGATGCTGATGCTCACATTACTAGAGTCAATAGTATGTTTACAGAGATCACCGGCTTTACTTTTGAGGAGATAAAAGGTAAAAACCCAAGAGTTTTACAATCTGGAAGCCACGATAAACAGTTTTACAAAAATATATGGGAACAAATAATCAATACTGGTTCATGGTATGGAGAAATTAATAACAGACGTAAAAACGGTGAATATTTTACTTCACTGCAAAGTATCACAGCTGTTAAAAATAAAGATGGATCAGTCAGCGGATATGTCTCTGTATTTTCAGATATAAGTGAACGTAAAAACTATGAAAAGAAATTAGCCCATATGGCAATGCATGATGGATTAACATCTTTACCAAATAGAATGCATTTTCAGAATAATCTTAATCAAGCTATTCATATTGCTAAACGTCATAAGTATAAAATTGCTGTACTTTTTTTGGATCTGAACAAGTTTAAAGAGATTAATGATACATTGGGACATGAAGCAGGTGATCAGCTCTTAAAAGAAACAGCAAAGCGTTTAAAAGAGTGTATTAGAGAAGAGGATACTGTAGCCAGACTTGGGGGAGATGAATTTGCAATCCTATTGCCTGAAATTAAAAACAGTGAAGATGCACTCAATATTGTTAGAAAAATATTAGACAAAACCAGTGAACAATTTTCTATAGGAAAAAAAACCATCATGCCATCAATGAGTATTGGAATCAGTATATATCCTGATCATGGTGAAGATGGTGATACTCTTCTGAAACTTGCAGATAAGGCAATGTATAGTGCCAAACAAAAAGAAAAAGATAGATATGAATTTTATAATCAGAATAAAAATTATTGAAAACCACCACTGCGTAGAAATGATGTGAACCGCATAGAAGATCCAAAATATGAGAGCAGTGACAGAAGCATTTTTTTTCTCAGACTCTTTTGCATGAATTTGATAGATAGTCAAGTATCTGTATGTGTCGTTAGTATATTTTAACTATAGCTAAATTAGTGTAAACATAGAGAAAGATGTTATACTTCCAACTTAATTTTTGGAGCAGTGGAAATGATAATAGAACTCATACTTGTTGGTATCTTTATTGGAAGTATGTCAGGTTTTTTTGGTATAGGTGGCGGTATGATTCTTGTACCTATACTTTTGGTACTTGGCTTTGACACGAAAGATGCTATTGGTATTTCCATCATTCAAATGGTATTCAGCTCTATTTATGGCTCCTATTTAAATCACAAGAAAGGGTCTCTCATCATCGGTGAAGGGATCTTTGTCGGATTCGGCGGCTTTATAGGTGGATACATTGGTGGATATGTCACACAGTATATCTCAGATACGGTGCTACAGTTTCTCTTTCTAGGCTTATTGATATTTGCACTTTTCAGACTTTTTTTCTCTCAACATCATGAGGATGAGGAAAAGACTAAAACACTGAATAAAGCATTACTATTCGGGATTGGGCTGGGTATTGGTATCTTCTCTATTACATTAGGTATCGGAGGATCCATTATTCTTACTCCGCTATTAGTGGGATTATTACATTACCCTATAAAAAAAGCAGTGAGTGCAGGGTTGTTTTTTGTGGTTTTCTCTTCCGTCGCGGGAATGATCAGCCGACTCAGCACTGGAACCATAGACTTTAACAATGGTTTCATAGTCGCGGTATCTTCACTGGCAGGTGTGGCATTGGGTATCTGGCTTAAAGATCATGTCACCTCCAAAAATCATAAGATGGCACTTTTAGCACTTTATATGTTTGCTTTGGTTATCTTAATAAAAAAAATGTGGTTTTAATACCTAGGATAAAAGAATGAAGAATGATATGATAAAAGTCTATGGCGCAAAAGAAAATAACTTAAAAAATATAAATATAGACATCCCTAAAAATAAATTGGTCGTAGTGACCGGTATCTCTGGAAGTGGTAAGTCCACTTTGGCCTTTTCCACCTTATATGCGGAAGGTCAAAGACGTTATATCGAGTCACTCTCCTCGTATGCACGACAGTTTTTGGGACGCGTAGGAAAACCCGATGTAGATAAGATCGAGGGGTTGACACCTGCGATTGCCATAGACCAGAAAACGACATCTAAAAACCCGCGTTCTACGGTTGGAACGATCACGGAGATCTACGACTACCTGAGACTGCTTTTTTCCCGTGTAGGTGAGCAGCATTGTCATGAGTGCGGAAAGCCTATCTCTTCGATGTCCGCTTCTGACATTATAGAAGAGGTTTTGAAACTGCCTGATGGGGCAAAACTTGTGATCATGGCTCCACTGGTCAAAGAGAAAAAGGGTACCTTCGCAGATATGCTGGAGTCCCTCCGCCATAAAGGATACGTTCGTGCGATGATCGATGGTGTCATGGTTCGTCTCGATGACGAGATAGAGCTTTCCAAAACAAAAAAACACACCATTAAAGTGGTCATTGACAGAGTGGTTGTCAAAGAGGAGAGCCGTGACCGTATAGGGCAGGATGTGGAAAAAGCGCTCAAAGAGAGCTACGGTGAGATGGAGATAGAAGTACTCAACTATGAAGAGTTGGAACTCGATAGACAGCATATTCACTACTCTGAGCACCTGGCCTGTTTTGACTGTAAACTAAGTTTCGAGCCTTTGGAACCCGTCAGTTTTTCTTTTAACTCACCTAAGGGTGCGTGTCCAGCCTGTGACGGCCTTGGGATCCGTTATGCGATAGATCTTAAGAAAGTCATAGACTCTGGGCTGAGTATTGACAAGGGTGCCGTGAAGATCATGTATGGTTTTAACAAGAGTTATTATACCAAATTCCTCAATGCATTCTGTGAACAAAATGACATAGACATCCACCTCCCTTATGGTGAACTGGAACCACACCAGCAAAAAGCCATACTCTACGGAAATGGAAGTACGGTCGATTTTGTATGGAAACGCCATAATCTCAAACGTGAGTGGCCTGGTGTGGTCAAATTCGCACATGATATGTTCAAAGAGGAGAAAGACCTTTCTGAATATATGACCGAAAAGGTGTGCGACAAATGTCATGGACATAGACTCAGACCCCGCTCTTTAGCGGTAAAGATAGAGGGAAAAAATATCGCAGATATCATCGATATGCCTATCGAAAGATCCTATGCCTATTTCGCAGATGAAAAGAGTTTTTCCCACTTGAATGAGCAGCAGAAGATGATAGCAGAATCTATACTTAAAGAGTTGTATGAAAGACTCTATTTCCTGTATGATGTGGGGCTTGGCTATATTACCCTGAGCCGTGATGCAAGAAGTATCTCGGGTGGTGAAGCACAACGTATACGTATCGCATCCCAGATAGGTTCCGGACTGACGGGCGTTATGTATGTACTGGATGAACCAAGCATTGGACTGCATGAGCGTGATACGATGAAGCTCATACGTACACTGAACTCTCTGCGTGACAAAGGAAATTCAGTGATCGTTGTCGAACATGATAAAGAGACCATCCATGCAGCAGACTATATTATAGATATCGGTCCTGGAGCAGGAGCTTATGGCGGTGAAGTGGTATTTGCCGGTGATGCAAAGAAGTTGGCCAAAGCCAAGACCCTGACTGCAGACTATATGTATGGAAAGAAAGATATCTCCTATTCGCATGACAAGCCTCAAAATGAGTGGTTGGAGATCAAAAATGTGACGATCAATAATATTGAAAAACTTGATGCGAAGATCCCATTACAAAATTTTGTATGTATCACGGGTGTCAGCGGGAGCGGTAAGAGTTCATTGATCCTTCAAACGTTATTGCCTGTGGCAAGAGAGATACTCAACCATGCCAAAAAGGTCAATAAAGTCGATGGTGTAGAGATCACAGGACTGGACAAACTGGATAAAGTGATCTATCTGGATCAAAGCCCGATAGGAAGAACACCTCGTTCAAATCCTGCAACCTATACAGGCATCATGGACGAGATCCGTAAACTTTTCGCTCAAACCAAAGAGGCAGAACTTCGGGGGTACAAGATAGGGCGTTTTTCCTTCAACGTCAAAGGCGGACGCTGTGAGAAGTGCCAGGGAGACGGACAGATCAAGATAGAGATGCACTTTTTACCTGATGTTCTGGTCACTTGTGATGCCTGTGACGGGACACGATACAATGCTCAGACACGTGAAGTGCTGTATAAGGGGAAGTCTATCTCAGATGTACTTGGTATGAGTGTCAGTGAAGCCCTGGAATTCTTTAAAGCGATTCCGGCTATTGCTACCAAGCTTAAGACATTGGGGGATGTTGGTCTTGGCTATATTACACTGGGACAAAATGCCACCACACTTTCAGGAGGAGAGGCGCAGCGTATCAAGCTGAGTAAAGAGCTGAGCCGTAAAGATACGGGTCAAACCCTCTATGTATTGGATGAGCCTACGACGGGGCTTCACTTTGCGGATGTGGACAGACTTACAGGTGTAGTGCACCACCTGGTGGATTTGGGTAATTCAGTGGTCGTCATCGAACACAATCTGGATATGATCAAAAATGCAGATTACATTATAGACATGGGACCTGAAGGGGGAAATAAAGGCGGGATGATCATCGCTACAGGATCACCTGAAGAGGTGGCAAAAGAGTATAAAAAAACAGGGTCTTATACCGGTGAGTATTTGGCTAAAGAATTGGAAGGGAAAACAGTATGAAAACGATCACGATCATAGACACATTCGGATTTTTCTTTCGTTCCTATTTTGCACTTCCTCCTCTGCGTAACTCGGAGGGATTCCCCACAGGTCTATTGACCGGTTTTGCCAACCTTGTGGACTCTTTACATCGTGACCACAGTACCGATTACCTGGTGTTTGCTCTGGATGCAAAAGGCAGAACATTCAGGAATGATCTCTATCCGGACTACAAAGCCCACCGTGAGGCTGCACCGGATGATCTTCTCAAGCAGCTCCCTGTTGCTATCGAGTGGATAGAACAAATGGGGTTTGCCAACCTTTCTCGTGATGGATTTGAAGCAGATGATGTCATCACGACGGTCACAAAATTTGCCAGAGAAAAAGGGTTGAAAGTACGTATCGTGTCGCATGATAAAGATCTCTATCAGATGATCGATGACGGCGTGGTGGTCATGTATGATTCTGTTAAAAAACAGGAAGTGGATGAACAGGCGTGTGTGGATAAATTTGGCGTACGCCCTAAGGACTTTATCAACTTTCAAGCCATACTGGGGGACAGTTCTGACAATATCCCCGGTGTCAAAGGTATAGGGAAAGTAGGTGCAGCAAAACTGATCAATGAGTATTATACACTCGAAGCGATCTATGACGACATTGAAAACTGCGGTACGCCGCGTATACAGAAACTGCTTTTGGAAAATAAAGAGAATGCTTTCATGTCTCGTGAACTGGTGACCATGCGGACTGATGTCTTTAAAGAGCTGGATGTAGAGAGTTTTGTCTTTGAAGACAAGAACTATCTTTCATGCCTGCTCGAAGAGTTTGAAAAGTATGAGATGAAGCAAGCCATCAAAAAGGCAAAAGTTGGGCTTGAAGAGACGGATTGTCCTGTAGTGGAAAAACCAAAGAGTGCAGCACTTAGTTTTGAAGCGGTCACGTTAGACAGTAAAGAGAAGTTGAACAGTGTGATCGATAGTATAGAGAAAGATGCGATCGTCGCTTTTGATACGGAAACCACTGGGCTGGATACCAAAACAGCAAACATGGTAGGGTTCAGCTTCTGTTTTGATGCGCAAAAAGCCTATTATGTTCCTGTGGGTCATAATTACCTGGGTGTAGAAGCGCAAGTAGATCTCCAAGATGCGATCAGTGCACTGAAAAAGCTCATGACATTTCAGGTCGTGGGACAAAATCTAAAATTTGACTTTTCGCTACTCTATAACCGGTTTGAGATCGAGCCGGTCATACCCCATGCCGATACTATGATCATGGCATGGCTTTCCAATCCCGGAACCAAAGTGGGGCTTGACACACTTGCCAAGACCTATTTTAAGTATGAGATGAAGCCCTTTAAAGAGATGGTAAAGAAAGGTGAGGACTTTTCCGCTGTAGACATCGAGGACGCTACGTTTTATGCGGCTGAAGATGCCTGGATGACCTATCTGCTCTATGGTGCCATCAAAAAGAAAATGGAACTCTCTTCACTGACGCATCTTCTGAAAGAAGCTAAAAATGTAGAGTATCCGTTTATGAATGTACTGATACGTATGGAAAATCTGGGTATCAAGATCGATCCTTCCAAACTGGAAGCGCTCCAGAAAAAGCTCAGTGAAGATCTGGCCACGCTCACTTCTGAGATCTACGCACTCAGCGGTTCTGAGTTCAACATCAAATCCACACAACAGTTAGGTGTCGTACTCTTTCAGCAGCTCGGACTCAAAGGCGGGAAGAGAACCAAAACAGGATACAGTACCAATGAAGCAGTCCTGAGTGCACTGGTAGGGGAGCATCCTATTATTGAGAAGATCCTGGAGTACCGTGAATACCAGAAGATACTCTCTACCTATGTAGAGCCTTTACTGAAATTGGCAAAGGCGGATGAAGCCTCCCGTATCTACACCTCTTTTGGTCAAACAGGTACAGCGACAGGGCGTTTGAGTTCACGTGATCCTAACCTGCAGAACATCCCTGTGCGTTCAGCACTCGGGCGTTCGGTAAGAGAAGCTTTTGTGGCTAAAGAGGGGTATAAACTGGTCAGTATCGACTACTCCCAGATAGAACTCCGACTGCTTGCACACTTTTCCAAAGATGCCGCTCTAATGGATGCCTTCAATCAGGGAACGGATATTCACCTGGCGACCGCCATCAAACTGTTCGGAGAAGGGGAAGCCAAAGAAAAACGTAACTTGGCAAAATCGGTGAACTTTGGGCTTCTTTACGGTATGGGACCCAAAAAACTCTCTGAGGATGTCGGTATCCCGCAAGCAGAAGCCAAGGAGATCATCAAGAACTATTTTGCATCATTCCCCACAGTGAAAAGCTTTCTTGAAGGGATCCAGGAACGTGTCAAGATAGACGGTTATGTGGAAACCATACTGAAAAGAAGACGTATCTTTGACTATGAAAATGCCAACGGCATGCAAAAAGCAGCCTACATGCGTGAATCGGTCAATACCGTTTTCCAAGGAAGTGCCGCTGACCTGATCAAACTCTCTATGAATCAGATAGATACGATGATACGGGAAGAGAAGCTGGATGCCTTTATGCTTTTACAGATACACGATGAACTCATCTTTGAAGTGAAGGAAGAAAAAGTAGAAGAGATCTCTCAACGTTTTGTCCATACGATGGAGAATATCTTGGAGTTGGATGTGCCATTGGAGTGTTCAGTCAGTGTAGGCGACAGCTGGGGAGAGTTAAAATAACATGATGCAATCATACTTTGATGAGAATTTTGTACGGTTGCCTCGAGGCTCTTTTCTTATGGGTTCTGATGACGTACTTGCCAAAGAGAGAGAAAAACCTGTACATGAAGTACATATCAACTATGAGATCGCTATGGCCAAGCGACAGGTGACCGTGGAAGAGTATATGCTCTTTGCACAGGCCACAGGTGCAGAAGTACCTGAAGAGAGGCATGAACATCTTGGTTTGGATGTACCTGTAAGACGTGTGCGTTATCATGATGCCAAGGCGTATTGTGCATGGAAAACACAAAGAGAGGGTGTGACCTACCGTCTTCCTACCGAAGCTGAATGGGAATATGCCTGCCGGGCGGGAAGTACCGGAAAGTACTGTTACGGTGATGATGAGAGAGATTTTGGTGCGTATGCCTGGTATGCGGACAACGCTGAAGGTGTGACCCATGATGTCGGTACCAAAAAACCCAATGCATGGGGACTGTATGATATGCACGGAAATGTGTGGGAATGGTGTGCAGACTGGTACAGTGAAACCTATGACAATACACCTACAGACGGATCAGCCTATAAAGTACCCAATGAGAAGGGCAGGGTTCTGCGTGGCGGTTCCTGGAACGGGAGTGCTGAGAACAGTCGTTGTTCTTCACGTATCAATTTGGGTTCTGGCGGACGCAACTATTTTATAGGATTTCGTGTAGTGATAGAACTATAGTTTCGGTCTCTTAATGCAACAATAACCATATATGGCTCTAATAATAAGAGTAAAATTATATTAATTAACAAATGGTTAACAAACATCCGTTATAATCTTTTTACTTAATTGACAAGGGGATATAAGAGATGAAGTATATTTTTTCCATGAAAATGGCTGTGTTTATGTTGTTTGCTTTCGGTGCGCTGATCGGTACTGCAACATTTATTGAAAATGATTATGGTACGCAAACGGCAAAAGCACTGATCTACAAAACACAATGGTTTGAAGTGTTTTTGGGCTATTTTATCGCTATACTCATCTACAATATCATCAAATATAAAAGCTACAAAACAAAACCTGCTGTTTTTCTTTTCCACTTCTCTTTCCTCGTTATCGCGATGGGTGCAGTTGTTACACGTTACATAGGCTATGAAGGTATCATGCACATACGTGAAGGTGAAGCAAGCCATACCATGGTTTCAGATGCTAAGGTACTACAACTCCATGCTACAGAGGGTGAGAAGAGCGCTACGCTTGAAAAAGAGCTTTACTTCTCGACGATGACGGAGAATACGTTAACCGAGAGTTTAAATGTCGGAGATAAAAAAGTAACAGTCGAACTTCTCAAGTATATGCCAACAGCCCAAGAAAAAGCGGTACCGTCTGAAAAAGGAAAAAAACTTTTAGAACTTAAGATCTCAACAGGTCAAAAAGGTGAGATCTACTATATCGCCAAAGGTGAAAGAAAGGATTTTGGCGGTTTTTATCTGGGATATGATATCGAACCTACGACCGATAAACCTACATTCCTTATCAAGGAAGATGGTGCAGGGTATAAAGTAGATTTTCCTTTTCTACTGCAAACACTCAACATGAACGATAGAAGCTCTGGGGAATTAAAAGCAGGAGAAAATGAGTTTAAGAACAGAATGTTGTATAGATTCGGATCCAATGCGATCGTTTTGAAAGATGTACATGAAAAAGCGATCGTGGAGTTGGAGTCTCACGATCTTAAAACGAAGAAAGGTCAAGCAGAGTACATACAATGGAAAGTCAGTGTAGGGGATAAAAGCAAGATCATTACCACACGCCCATATCAGGGGCAAATGGGAAAAATAAAGCAGATGGATCTCAATGGCGTACACATCGATATGCGTGTCGGGGCAAAACTGATCGACCTGCCGTTTTCCATCAAACTTGAAAACTTTGAGCTGGAACGTTATCCGGGTTCTATGACACCTGCATCATACTCCAGTGACGTCGTACTGATAGACAAAGAACAGAATATCAATATGCCGTATAAAATCTATATGAACCATGTGCTTGACCATAGAAACTACCGTTTCTTCCAGTCTTCCTATGACCAGGATGAAAAAGGTACAGTACTCTCTGTGAACCACGATCCGGGAACTTTGCCTACCTACATCGGGTATATCCTGCTGACGATCGGAATGATATGGTCACTCTTCGCACCTAGCGGAAGATTTCAAAAGCTACTTAAGGGAGCAAGAAAACTACAGACATCTGCAGCAGCAGTGGCTTATGTGGCACTGTTGGCACTGAATCCGCAGAACTTGAATGCCGCAGCACCGACCGTTGATGATGAAATGCTAAAAACGATGAAGTCCTATGATGCTGATCATGCAAAGAATTTTGGGAAATTAGCAGTACAGGACCATCAGGGACGTATGAAACCTATGGATACGGTTGCCCATGATGTGATCGCTAAGATCACAGGAAGATCACTTCTTTTTGATCTGGAACCTACACAAATGCTGCTGGGAATGATCATGCAGCCGGACCTGTACCAGAATGTGCCGATGATCAAAGTCGGGCACAAAAAGATCGCGGTAACACTGGGGCTGCCTGAGGATACAAAATATGCAAGATTTACAGATTTCTTTTCAGAGGAAGATAACAGCTATAAGATCTTTTCAGCAGTGACAGAGGCCAGTCAAAAGAAGCCACTGGAAAAATCACAGTATGATAAAGAACTCATTAAGATAGATGAAAGGGTCAATGTTGCATTTATGGCATACCAGGGGTCACTCTTACGTATTTTCCCAAAACCAGATGATGCCAATAACAAATGGATGGCACCTCTGGATGCGATCAAAGCATTTCCTAAAGAGCAGGCTGATGCTGTCAGAATGAGTATTGCCGCCTATTTCCAAATGGTAGCACAGGGGCTTAAAACAGGTGATTGGTCAAGAGCAGATCTTGCACTTACAGGGATACGTCAGTATCAGGAAAAATACGGATCTGCAGTGATACCGAGTAAAACACATATAGATATGGAGATCAAATACAATAAATTCGGTCTGTTTGGCAAGCTTGTGCCACTCTATCTTTTATTGGGTATCGTACTTCTGATCTTTGCATTTATCAATGTACTTAAACCTGCATTCTCTATGAAATGGATCATGCGTATAGCATTGGCCATTCTTATCGTCGGATTTTTTCTGCACATTGTGGGATTGGGTATCAGATGGTATATTTCAGGACATGCACCTTGGTCCAATGCCTATGAATCCATCGTATTCATAGCTGCATCTACTGTATTGGCAGGTATTATCCTGGCCAGACGTTCTCCTTTTGCTTTGGCAGGTACGGCAATCTTGGCAGGTGTGACGATGGGAGTAGCCCATATGAACTTCATCAATCCGGAGATCACCAACCTTGTACCGGTGCTTAAGTCTTACTGGCTCATGATACATGTGGCAACCATTATCTCGGGTGACGGTTTCTTTGGATTGGGTTCTATCTTATCTCTTTTAGTTCTGATACTCTATATCATGCGGGGTAAGAATGGCAATGAAAATATAGACCGCTCGATCAAAGAGTTGACAAACCTTTCGGAAATGGGACTGATCATAGGTCTCTTCTTACTGACCATAGGTAACTTTCTTGGTGGTGTCTGGGCCAATGAAAGCTGGGGGCGTTACTGGGGCTGGGATCCTAAAGAGACTTGGGCAGCTGTGACGATACTCATCTATGCAACCGTCTTGCACTTAAGATTCATCCCGGCATTGAAGTCAAACTTCATCTATAATGTCACTGCCACATGGGCATACTCTACAGTATTGATGACCTACTTTGGTGTAAACTATTATCTCTCAGGTCTACACTCTTATGCAGCCGGCGATCCGGTGCCTATTCCTATGTGGGTCTATTATGCCGTTGCAGGATTGTTTGTATTGACAGTTCTGGCTGCCAGAAATAGAAAGTTAAGCTAACTTCTAGCCATATAATGTCACTACGATACGGCGGCTCCCGCCGTGATCTCTGTGTTCTCCAAGATAGATCCCCTGCCACGTACCAAGATTCATTCTGCCATTTGTGATAGGGATGGTCAATGCACTTCCAAGCATGGAAGCTTTGATGTGTGCAGGCATATCATCTGCACCTTCGTACGTGTGGATATAGTAGGGCTTGTCATCAGCAATGTCAGTATAAAAGTTTTCCATATCCTCACGTACAGTCGGATCGGCATTCTCATTGATGCTCAGAGATGCACTGGTGTGTTGGATAAAAAGGTGTAAAAGTCCGGTCTCAACAGAGGGCATGGAAAGCAGTGCTTTTTCTATCTCATAGGTAATGAGGTGAAAACCTCTGGACTTTGGTGATAGTGTGATCGTCTCTTGATATACAGCCATAGTGAAGTATACACTATTTCACTCTTTTTTTATACTTATCCCATGCGATGAAGGCATTGACTGATACTTTTCAGAGAATTTTCTTCTTCTTTGTATTATAATTTATGATCTTATTACATAAAAAGGACAAACATGTTAGAAGAGTTTAAAAAGTTTCTGATCAATGGAAATATGGTAGATATGGCAGTGGGCTTTATCTTTGGTGGGGCTTTTGCGACAGTGGTGAAGTCAATGGTAGCTAATGTAGTGATGCCTCCGGTCGGACTGCTTATGGGACGGGTGGATTTTTCCCAACTCTTTATTGCACTTGACGGGAACACTTATGAAAGCATGGCTGCATTGGATAAAGCAGGTGCACCGGCTATCAAATACGGTATGTTCATCAACGATGTGATCTCATTTGTGATCCTGGGATTGGTTGTATTTATGTTCATCAAAGCGTATAACAGACTCAAAGAGCCTGAAGTGTCTAAGTCCCCTACAACAAAAGTATGTAGTGAATGTGCTGAGACTATCCCGGTTGCGGCTAAAAAATGCGGACACTGCGGGAATACGGACGTTTAATGTATATTTCATAAGGGCAAGACAATGCCTTGTCTTTATGATTCTGAACTTAAGCATAAAATGCTGATCTCTAACATAATCTCCACTACTTCAAGTAAGTATGCCGTTTGATACTTCTAATATATTGTTATTTGCATGAGGTTTTAGGTCTACGTTGACATATTTTGATAATTTTAATGTATACTCTATTTATGCATAATTTTTTATTATGAAATCACTTACATCATTGCCGATATCACATATGCCAAAGGATCATGACATGTCTACTTATCCAAATCAAGCTCAATATGAACAGTTGAAACAGTATTTGGATGACTCCAAAGTTGATACTGTCAATATTGAATATCAACAGTTTCTTGATGCGGGGAGCAAACTCTATCTTATTATTCTTGGAAATATCATTATTGGTTTGCTCGCACTGGTTTTACTATGGAGTGATGTACCAGGTATCATACTCACAGGATGGATAGTGCTACTTTGTATTTCTATTTTGATGAGAATTCTGCTGTTGTTGAATTATCAAAAAATAGAGATGGGGACATTAGGCCGTTGGAAAGGCTATTTCATTACTTCATCTTTTTTCTCCGGTGTCATTTGGGGTATTGGGGGGCTTTTAATTGAAATATATATGGAGGAGATGCATCACGGGCTTGAAGTGTTCATTCTCGGTGGAATGGCAGTTGCTGCTATTCCTTCAAACACGCCAATACGCTGGAACTACCCGGCATTTATTGTACCGATGCTTTCTATAGTGACCATTTATTTCTTTTTACAAAACGATATCTCCCACTTTCTCCTGGCTATAATGACTATTTCCTTCATGATAATTATGAGTATTTTTTCAGTGAATTTCAGACAACTTCAGTTTGATAAGGATATCTTGATCTCATTAGCTAAACAGGCTCTGGATCAATTGTATAGTTCTGAACAACGTTTGAAAGACATAGCATCCAGTATGGGGGAAGGGTTGTTTGTTGTGGATGGTAATGGAAAATTGCGTATGCTGAATCCGGCAGGGGAACGACTGTTGGGGTGGAGTTTTGATGAATTGAAAAAGGTAGATATGCATCATGAAATTCACCATCATGTAGCAGACACATCTAATGATTGTCTTGTTAAAAAAGCGTATCTATATGGGGAATCCTGTCATTCGGATGAGGACTTTTTTAAACGTAAGAACGGTGAGATATTTCCTGTTTCCTTGACAGCTACTCCTATTCTTACTGAAGAGGGAAGAAGTGGAGCGGTCATTGTTTTTAGAGATATTACGGTGCAAAAAAAGATGCAAGAAGAGTTGACTTCTTTGGCACTTCATGATGCGTTGACAGGATTGTATAATCGTGGAAGCTTTGATGAAAAATTGGAAAATGAACTCAAACGTTCTCAACGTTATCATAGAAATATATCTCTGATGATGCTTGATATAGATTTTTTCAAAAAAGTTAACGATACCTACGGTCATCAGGCCGGTGATGAAATATTGAAAAGTGTTGCAGAAATTATCTCGGATTCAGTACGAAACAGTGATTACACTGCACGCTATGGTGGTGAAGAGTTTGTTGTGATATTGCCTGAGACCGCAGCAGAGGAAGCCATTGAATTGGCTGAAAGAATACGAATGATCATCAAAGAAAAAGAGTTTAAAGTATCTGAAAACGATACGATCCATTTAACGATAAGTATAGGCATAGGAAGTGGTTTACAAGGGATATCAGCAGAGCATTTAATCAAGGCTGCGGACACTGCGGTATATGAGGCAAAAGAGCATGGACGTAATCAAGTGAGATATAGTGAAATAGTTAAATAATTCAAAGGATATTACTATTTGATGGGCTCAATATGACATAAAAATGACCAAACTCTATTATATAAAATATTAAACTGTTTTAGTTAGATGCCAAAAGTTATGAATAAAAAACTATTATTTATGATAAGCCGTAAAACATCTATTCTTCTTTCAACGGGAAATAATTGTGATTGTTTTTATTTCAGCTATGCTTATATCCATCAGGAAAAAATGTATAATCAAAAATATATATGGTAATCAGTTTCTATCCGCTAAATGTACCTTAGATATTTCTATACAAATAGAAAGAATCAAAGCACTTATAACAAAGATATATAGTGAATGTGCTCAAGTTTTAATGAAAAACCTATAAAGTTATATATCTTTTATAAGGTTTATATTTTAGGCTGATTGCTTTTTACTCTCTTCGATCGCCAGTAAAACACCATCCCAAAACTTTATTCTGGCTTTGATGGCAAGGAGTGCAGCTTCTTCGGCTTCTGCAATTTTTTCTTCATCTCCTTCACATAACAGGTCCAGCATACGTAAAGACATGGGTCCGTGATGATCTCCGTCAAGTTCTATATGACGATCCAGATAATAGTGAAATACTGCTGCTTCTTCTCGTGAAATTTGCATTTTATCAAGCAGTGCACGGAACATTTCGGGGATAATATGTTCTCTACCCAAAGCAAAGGCCGCAGCGATCACATGAGGTTTATCGCTGTGGATGAAGTCAAATGTTGTTTCCATGAATGTTTTGGCAGGAGAGGGTATTTCAATGGTGTTTAGTGCAGTTTCCAAAGAGTCTGATGTGACTTTGTCTATAAACGCGTTAATACGTGCACTGCTTCCTTTTTTTACCTCTTCCATGGCCGATCTGTAAAGATTAAAATGACTGGTGTAAGTGGGGGTGCCATCTTCTAAAGGTATACCCTCATCTGATTCTTCTTCGAGCACAATGTCATTGATAAAACGCTGTACCTGTGCATCACCTTGAGGAAGCCATGGTGTGCGTGCCGGTGCAATCTCGTTTTGCAGGTATTTAACCAAGGACATAAAATCCCAAACCGAATAGATATGATGTTGCATGAAGATCGTGAGATCATCCATATCTGTAACTGCTGCATACACCGGGTGGGTGGCAAGCTCTTTTCTTAGGCGTTTTACATTGTCAAGTGGGAAAGTTGTCATAGGTTATACTCTTTGTTTTTTTCTTAAAAGTAGTCTAACCAAAATATATAAATTTTGCTAGTCTTATCCCAAAGTCACAGCATACGTGAAGGATATGCTACTTTAAGACTCGAAAATTACTTAATGATCCTTTTTATCGCTTCAGAGCAAACGGTCAGACCGACAGCCCCAGTAACAGCTACACACGAACCTTTCTCTTTACACTTATCTTCTTCGGGAGAAAATACGACAGTAAAGTTTCGGTCAAATTTGACTTTTTTGAGTTCGTTGCGTATTTTTCTTGCAAGTGCATCACCATGGGTTTTCCAAATGGAAGTGACTTCGATCTTGTTGGTATCGTAACGTTTGGCTGAACCCAGTGCCATGATGAGCTTTTTGTAACATTTTTTGGCTACTTCTATCTTGACCTTGGTCGTATCTGCAGCATCTATGACAATGTCATAAGGTTCAAAATCAAATTCTTTGACCCAGGCTACGGTCATATGTTGATGGATGGTCTTGATACCGGGGTAGAGATCTTTCAAGCGGTCCACTTTTATCATTCCTACAGCTTCTGAGCCTATCTGTCTGTTCTGGTTGGTCTCATCATAGACATCATAGTCCAAGATCGTAATGTCACTGACACCTGAACGGTAGAGACAGTCAAGTGCATAAGAACCTACACCGCCAACACCCAGAATAAGGATCTTTGCTTCTTGTAACTTTTCAAAGTCCTCATCTCCAAAGAGCATACGGCAACGTTGGAATCTCATAGCCACGCATCCAAAGAATGGATATCGTCATAGCTTGTCATGTCCAGTTGTACAGGCGTGATAGAAACATACCCATCGTTGATCGCTTCAAAATCCGTGACATGACCTTGTGTTTCCATCCAGCCTAAAGCAGGCAGACCTATCCAGTAGTACTCTTTACCCCGTGGGTTATGATGCACTTCGGCATGATGTGTATAGAGACGGTTTCCTGCACGTGTCACTTTGAAACCTTTACATTCGGAGCTTGGGATAGAGGGAATGTTGACATTTAAAAATCTGCGAGAAGGCAGGGGAAACTCATCGGCAAATATTTTTTTAACAAGGGTGACAATACTCTCTTTTGCAAGCTCATACCCAAGTTCATTAATGCTTGCACCACGATCTCTGTAGACCTGTGAGACGGCAATCGCAGGAATACCTTGAAGTACGGCTTCCATTGCACCGGATGCTGTACCGGAGTATGTAATGTCTTCACCCATATTTGCACCTATATTGATACCTGAGATGACTATATCAGGCCGTTTCTCTTTCGTAAAAACCTTATTGAGTGCGAGAAACACACAGTCCGTAGGTGTCCCGTCATCCAGCTTGTAAAAATCCTCTTCGATCTCTACAAAATTGAGAGGTCTGGTCAATGTCAGTGAGTGTCCGCATGCTGATTTCTCTGTGGTGGGTGCTACAACGATGACATGACCCAAAGGTTTGAGTGCTTCAACCAGTGCCAAAAGTCCTTCAGATTCGAATCCGTCATCATTGGTGACTAATATTTGTTTCATACTACATACTTTATTGGATTATTTTACCGCTATTATAACCTTTTTGGTATAATACCTACAATTATAAATCAATTCATGATAAAAAAAGGACCATGCGTGCAAAAAGAGCCGATGTTAAAAGTAACGTACAACAAACTTTCAGAAGAACTTGAACAGTTGAAATCTGTAGAGAGAGGCACTATAGCCAAAGTGATAGATGAAGCAAGAGAACTCGGTGATCTTAAGGAAAATGCGGAGTATCATGCTGCCAAAGACAAACAAGGTTTGATGGAAGCACGTATTGCAGAACTCACAGATATCGTAGGCCGTGCACAGGTTGTTGATCCTTCTACATTAGCTCATACCAGAGTGAGTTTTGGATCAACCGTAGAATTGACAGATCAAGATACAGGTGAAGAGATACACTATACTATAGTGGGGGGTACAGAATCAAACCCTGCTAAAGGCTTGATCTCTTTTCAGTCTCCTATGGCTCGTGCACTGATAGGAAAAGAGGAGGGGGATGAAGTTTCTCTTGTACTTCCTAGCGGTAAAAAAACATATGATATCGAAGAGATCTCTTATAAAGAGATCAACCTTGATTAAGAAGGTAGAGATATGGTAAAAGTCGGTGTTGTAGGAGCCAGTGGATATACAGGGCTGGAACTGGTGAAAATGTTGGTGACCCATAATGGGTTTCAGCTGACCTATCTTGCCACAACCCAGGGAGATACGATGATAGAAACACTGCATCCCTCTCTGGTAGATGTAATCAGTTTGCCTGTAGAAAAGGCAGATGTAGCCTCTGTGGCTGAACGCTGTGAACTTGTTTTTCTTGCCCTTCCTCACAAAGCCTCTATGGGCTTTGCAAAAGCGCTTTTGGATAAAGGGGTAAAAGTCGTTGATCTCTCTGCTGATTATCGTTTAGAGCTTGATACGTATGAAGCACACTACTGTGCTCATGAAGATAAAGAGCATTTAGGTGATGCTACCTATGCACTGATCGAATACTATAGAGAAGAGTTGAAGGGAACGAACCTTGCTGCCGGACCAGGCTGTTATCCTACTGCAACACTGCTTGGTATTTTACCGTTCATACCGTATCTTGATACTTCTGCGCCTCTTTTTGTCGATGCAAAGTCCGGTGTGAGCGGTGCAGGTAAAACATTGAGTGAGACTGCACATTTTGTGACGATCAACGATAATATCTTTGCCTACAATCCACTTAAACACCGTCATGCACCCGAAATCGCAGAGAAGATAGAGAAGGTACACGGTGCTAAAATAAATGTCAATTTTGTGCCTCATCTTATCCCTGCGACACGGGGTGAGTTGGTCTCTGTTTATGCAACGTTAAAAGAAGATATTGATCCGCTTGAAGTGTTGAAAAAACATTATACGAATGACCCGTTCATCCGCATCAGAGAGACACCGGTCGATATTAAAAGTACGGCGGGGACACATTTTTGTGACATCTTTGCAGCCAAAAACGGCAATGCACTTTTTGTCTCTTCTGCCATAGACAACCTCTTGCGTGGTGCAAGTTCTCAGGCACTTGTGGCTGCGAACCTGATGTGCGGATATGATGAAGGTATGGGGATACCAACGATCGCCTATATCCCATAGAAATTATTATTTTATTATAGTTTAGATTTCTTTCCTACTTTTCTAGAAAAGTAGGCAAAAGTCGTCACGGTTCTCGAATCGCTTCGCTTGCAAGGGCGTTCACCGTGACAAGAAAGAGCGATGATTGGAGAATAGATGTTTGAGATCAAAGAGCAGGCAATTTTTATTGCCGACTCACATTACCCTCATCATGGAGATGAATTTTTAGTTTTACTGAAGAAGCTGGAGGGCGGAGAAGTGCAAACGCCTCAGCTCTTTTTGATGGGTGACAACTTTGATCTGCTCTTTGGACATAATGACTACATACAGACTTTTTCAAAAGAAGCCATAGTTCTTTTACAGACGCTTTCACAAAAACTTGACATACACTACTTTGAAGGAAACCATGATTTTTGCCTCAAAGATGTTTTCCCTGATATCCATGTGTACAGTAGAGAAGAACAGCCTGTAATGTTTCATCTGGACGAAAAAAAGATTGCGGTCTCTCATGGTGACAAATATGCTACAGGATTTGGTTATGATCTCTATTGTCAAATTTTACGTAATGAAAAGACACTGAGGATCCTGAAACCTTTTGAAAAGGCTATCATCGATCATCGTATGAAAAAGTTGTCAAAAAAACATATCTGTTTTCACTTTGAGGGCTTTGAAAAAAGGGTGGAAGAGATATTGGCACACTACAGTGAAGCAGACCTTGTGATCGAAGGCCATTTTCATCAGTGTAAGACCGTAGGTAAATATATCTCGTTGCCCTCATTGGCATGCCAGGGTATGGTAGGTGTCATAGAAGAGGGAGACATGCACTTTAAGACACTTTAATGGTTTATATTGCACTTTTTACTGTGGCCTTTCTCTCTGCTACACTGCTTCCGTTGGGAAGTGAAGGATTACTTCTTTACGATATCTCTCAAAACAACTCACTGATACTCTTATGGATCTTTGCAACACTGGGCAATACACTAGGATCTATGGTGAACTATTGGTTAGGTTTGAAAGGTGAAACCTACCTTGAAAAAAAAGGACACCTTTCAGCCGATAAAATGAAAAAAGCAAGAGGTTTTTTTGACAGGTATGGAGGTTGGACCCTCCTGTTGTCATGGATGCCCATTATCGGGGACCCGTTGACTTTTATCGCGGGGGTTCTACGCTATCAATTCAAGTGGTTTGCGACTATTGTAGCGGTAGCTAAAGGAACACGTTATGCCATCGTCATCTTTTTAGCAAGCAGTTTGTCTGTATAGAAAGAACCGAACGGGATCAGTGACAAGATGGAATAGAGTGCCGTCTCTTTAAAAGTAAATCCAGTTTCTTTTTTTGCTTCAATGATCTGGTAGATGAAAGCAAACACAAGCAGACCATGCAGCATACCTACGACTTTCGTGGCAATGGGATAGCCAAAACTATATTTCATTGGCATAGCGATGAAGATCAGGATGATAAATGATATTCCTTCTATTTTGTTGACCCAACGAAACTTTTGTAATTCAGACATATCGTCTCCTAATTAATATTTTTGTGAGTATATCAGAAGAAGTTTAACAATAATCGTTTTTAAGCTATAATGATTTATCTACAGAAAAAGGGATAAGATGAAAAATGAAGAGAGAAATGTCCAAAACATACCGGAGTATGATTTTGATATCATAGAAATGATCAAAACAGGTTTTAATCGTATAGAAGGTGTCAAAGGAATATTCTTAGCTGCCTTTGTTGTCTATGTTGTTATTGCTGTGGTCGTACAGGTCATATTGGGTACTTTTTTTCCTTCTCCGCCACCGCCTGCAGAACCCAATTATCTGAACCAGATGATCGTTACTATCTTAAGTTACCCGATACTTATGCCGCTTATCGTAGGCGTTATCATGCTTGCCATCCGTTATTCACGCGGAGAGCGTCTGGCGTTTCAATCCATATTTCATTACTATCACCTTACGGGTAGGCTGTCATTGGCTGCGCTGTTCATCTATATTATGACGGTGATAGGTTTTGTATTGCTTATTATTCCTGGGATCTATCTGAGTGTTGCGTACATTTTTACACTGCCGCTTATTGCCGATAAAGGAATGGATATCTGGGAGGCAATGGAGACTTCGCGAAAAGCTGTCACGAAACACTGGTTCAAAGTGTTTGGTCTCTTTTTGTTGCTCAGTATCATCATGACACTGGGTGCATTGGCACTGGGAATCGGCCTTATCTGGGCAGTCCCATTGTTATTTGTGACACTGTATGGATTACTTTATCCCCTGATCTTTGACGGGGTAGAGATCTAAGCGCTGGAACCCTGTTTGAGGCATAAGGATTTTGCAGGGTGTGATCAGCCTATCAGCTGACTACACAGATCAAAACGATTGTGCGTCATCAAATGCACTTTTCCATGGATATCCATCATTTCATCAAAGATGCGTTTCGAAAGTGCAAATCCTACTTCCTGTTCTCTCTCTTCTCCGTCCATCGCTGCAAGGTTCATTTCGTCTATAATGTCTTTCGGTACAGAGATACCGGGGACTTTGTCATCAATGAAGTTGGCTGTTTTGGCCCTTACGATAGGGAACTGGCCCAAGACAAGCTGGGCTTCTTTTGCAGTATCTCGTATGCTCAACGCCTTGGCTTCTTCAAAAAGTGCTAAGAGCTCTTTGGCATTCTCCAGGGTATATACCGGCTGGGTGATGATGGCACGTGCACCGTAATTGAGTTTCTTGATCATACGTTTTTTCAGGCTGTTCATATCTTTCGCGGTCGCATTGCTCACAGCAAACGGATAGATGGGTTTAGGTGCGGGGTTTAACGGCTTATTACTGTAGTCGACCCCTTTGTTGAGGTGGTAGATGATACTCAAAAGCAGGGTTGAGTCACGCTCCAAGACACCTTTCACCTCAGGTTGGTCTGAAAATTTTGCAGGATCTCCGGTCAGTGCGAGTATGCAGCGCAAATCAAAGTCATTGGCTCCAAGAAGCGTGGACTGCAGAGAGAGCTTGTTTTTGTCTCTCATACTCATTGTGGCTATGACAGGCTTTCCAAATGTCTGCTGTACCTTTATGGCAGAGAGTACACCTGACATCTTGAGTTTTGCCAAAGGATTGTCTGTACATGAAAACCCTGTGACCTTGTTTTGCAGATCGTGTTTTTGAATGTCAGCGATGATCCCATCTATGGACGCTCCGTGAGGAGGGTTAATCTCAACCGTGATGAATTTCTTATCGTTACATAGAATGTCGCAAAATTTTTCAAACATGAATATACTCTTTATAGTTATAGTTTAATTAGTTATAATTCTACCTAAATAATGCATAGAGGGTTATTACACAATGACCAAAGCATAATATATTAACAAATATTAATTAGGGATTATGATGAGTAAACTAGCCGTATTTGACTTTGATTCAACACTGATGGATGGCGAGACCATCGACTTTTTGGCTGAACCACTTGGACTTGAAAAGTCTGTAGCAGAGATCACTGAAAGAGCGATGGCAGGGGAGTTGGATTTTTTCAAGTCTCTTGTAGCCAGAGTCTCACTTATAGAAGGTTTGGAAGAAGAGAGAGTAAATGCTATCTGTTCAGAACTTCCTATGATGCCTGGTGCGTTTGAAGTGGTGGCTGGTCTTAAAGAGCGTGGTTATACGGTAGTTTGTTTCTCCGGTGGCTTTAGAAATGCTACAAAGCCTGCTTGTGAGAAACTAGGCATTGACGCAGACTTCTCAAACTTCTTACATTCTGAAAGAGGCATACTTACCGGACAGGTTGGTGGAGAGATGATGCATTCTGATGCCAAAGGTGAAATGATCATACGACTACAAAATCTTTTGGGTGTAAACAGAAAAGATACACTTGTCGTAGGTGACGGGGCCAATGATCTCAGTATGTTCGCCCATGCAGATACACGTGTGGCATTTTGTGCAAAACCTGTACTGAAAAAGGCTGCAACCCATTGTGTAGAGGAGAAAGACCTCACCCAAATACTTCAGATAGTAGACGCGCTGTAATGCAAGACAACAGTTGTAGTATCAAAGGCATTGTACGACAACTGTTCGACCATAGAAAAGCTGTCCTATTAGGGAATGTTCTCGCACTGCTTTCTACGCTGCTTGTGGTTATTATCCCGCTTTTTATCCCTATCCTGGTAGATGAACTTTTATTGGGACAGGATCATGGATTCATTGCCTGGATATCTGCACATCTCTTCACTTCGGACACCAAAGGGTATGTACTCTTTGTATTAGCTCTTATTATCTTTCTTCGTGTTTCCAGTGTACTGCTCAGTATTATGCAAAGTAGAATATTTACGATCATATCAAAAAATATTACATACAAGATGAGAGCATCTTTACTCAATCACCTCAGAGATGTTTCACTCAAAGAGTATGAGACGATGCGTGTCGGAGCAGTGACCTCCAAACTGGTCACGGATGTAGAGACGATAGACGGATTTGTAAGCAGTACCATCTCTAAATTCATTATTGCTTCTTTTGTACTTCTTTTTTCCGCAGTGGTACTCTTGTGGATTCATTGGCAGCTTGCCCTGTTCATTCTTATTACAAACCCCATTGTTGTCTTCTTTACTGCAAAACTGGCACGAAATATCGGTAAGCTCAAAAAAGAGGAAAACAAAGCGGTGGAACTCTTTCAGTCCGCACTGAATGAAACGTTGGAGCTTTTTCATCAGATCCGTGCGGCAAACAAAGAAGCGTACTTCTTTGACAAGAGTGAAGTAAAGGCCAGGGAACTGAAAGAACACGCTATCGCATACGGCTATAAAAGTGAAGTAGCGATGAAGTACTCTTATCTGGTATTTCTGAGCGGCTATGAGGTCTTCAGGGCAGTGAGTATCCTGGCTGTAGCATACTCTGATCTCTCTGTGGGGTTGATGCTCGCTATTTTTTCATACCTGTGGGTGATGGTAACACCTACACAGGACATTATTAATTTTCAGTATGCACTCTCTACGGCCAAGGCAGCCTGTGCACGTATAAACAGTATCTATGTAATGGAACAGGAACCGCAAAGAGAAGAATCACACGATCCTTTTGCTTCTCAACAGGCTATTGACATAGAGGTGAAGGATCTTTCGTTCGCCTACCAGAAAAATAAAAGAATATTAACTAATATCAATATGCATATCCCAAGAGGTTCAAAGGTCGCAATTGTCGGTGCCAGCGGCTCTGGAAAAACGACACTGGCTAACATACTTGTAGGTTTCTACCCTTTGGAGGAGGGAGAGGTTATCTATGGGGGAGTATCCAACAAAGTACTGAAACTTTCCACGATAAGAGAAAATATTCATCTCATCTTGCAACATCCTAAACTCTTTAATGATACAATGCTGTTCAATCTAACTCTGGGCAAATCGTACAGTGCGGATGCAGTGCAAAAAGCACTCGATATCGCACAGCTTACCAATGTCATAGAGCGTTTAGATCTGGGACTTGATACGCTGGTCGGGAAAGACGGTATCAAGCTCAGTGGAGGGCAGCGACAAAGAGTAGCAATAGCAAGGATGATCTTGGCTGATCCCAAAGTGGTGATCTTTGATGAATCAACCTCGGCTTTAGATATTCATACAGAAGTGAAACTGTTTGATGCACTGCATGACTTTTTGTCCCAAAAGACAGTGATCACCATCGCACACAGGCTCAGTACCATCAAAAGTGCAGAGTTCATTTATGTGTTGGAAGATGGTGAAGTAGTTGATAGTGGTACACCCAAGGCACTATTGGCAAAAGACGAGAGTTATTTTTCCAGCATGGTTTAAAAAAGGTATACATTGGATATTTTTCAAGCGATAATCATAGGTATTATCGAAGGTTTTACAGAGTTTCTGCCCATTTCATCAACAGGGCATATGATAGTCGCCAGCAAATTCCTGGGTGTGTCCCAGGATGCGTTGACCAAAGCGTATGAAGTCATTATCCAGTTTGCTGCGATCATGGCTGTGATGCTTATCTATAAAGAAAAGTTCACCTTCAAAAAAATAGCACTTTGGCAAAAACTTTTTGTTGCTTTTTTACCTTTGGCCATCGTCGGCTACCTCTTCAAAGATCAGATCAAAACACTTTTTACTGTTGAAGTTGTAGCATGGATGTTCATCATCGGTGGGCTTATTTTTCTGCTATTGGAATATTTTTACAAAGAAAAAGAGTGGCATGTCTCTGACGTGGAAGCGGTCAGTTACACACAGGCACTATGGGTAGGTATCGCCCAGATATTTTCACTCATTCCCGGTACAAGCAGAGCAGGGGCCACCATTGTGGGTGGTTTATTGGTAGGTATGGACAGAAAAGCATCTGCAGAGTTCTCTTTTTTACTTGCTATCCCGGTCATGGCAGCGGTGACAGGGTATGACTTACTGAAACACTATCAGGATTTTGCAGATGCCAACTGGGGAGCATTTCTTGCCGGATTCCTTACAGCATTTATCGTGGCCTATCTGACGATCAAGCTTTTTCTGGCATTTATTCAACGTTTTACATTTGTAGCGTTCGGTATCTATAGAATAGTATTTGGAGTGATTTTGCTAATGATGATATGACATTGACCTGCATATGACGATTGAATTTATAGAACCTCCTGCGGGAGTTTCGCTTAAGTTCAAAAAAGATCTTTTGGACATGAATGAGGGTGTACCTCATATTTTAAAGGTAAATAATGAAATTTAATGAATTTGATTTTCATGCTGATCTGGCAAAGGGTGTGAAAATAGCGGGCTTTAAAGAGCCTAGTCCTATCCAGAAGATGGCTATTCCTATCATTATGAATGGTAGTGATATGGTAGGTCAAGCCCATACGGGTACAGGGAAGACAGCAGCGTTTGGTCTGCCTATCATGGATAAACTTGCCAAAGGTGAGATAGAGAGAGCCTTGGTCATCACACCTACAAGAGAGTTGGCTACACAGGTCGCTGATGAACTCTACCATTTAGGACGTTTTGCAGGTATCAGAACATTGACCGTCTATGGCGGTGTAGGATATGGACGTCAGATAGCGCTGATACATAAAGGTGTACAGATCGTTGTAGCGACGCCAGGACGACTTAAAGATCTTTACAGAAAAGGAAAGATCGATGTTTTGAACCCGGAGATCGTTGTTCTCGATGAAGCAGATGAAATGCTTGATATGGGTTTCCTAGAAGAGATCAAAGAGATATTCGAGTACATTCCCCAGAACAGGCAAACACTGCTTTTCTCTGCAACGATGCCTGAACCGATCAAAGAGTTGGCAAACAATATCCTCTATCAACCGGAGTATATCTCTGTGGTAGGTGATGAAGAGACTACAAACAATATCATTGACCAACGTTATTACGTGATCCATGAAAACCAGAGAGATGAAGCGATCGTAAAACTGCTTGAAACAGAAAAGACCAATAAATGTATCATCTTCTGCCGTATGAAAAGGGAAGTGGACAGACTGACCGAACATTTACAGGCATTAGGATTTAATGCCAGCGGTTTACACGGTGACCTGGAACAGATGGACAGGGAAGTGGTCATTAAAGCCTACAGAAGAGGCGAAACGAAGATCATGGTGGCTACAGATGTTGCTGCACGTGGCTTGGATGTGAAAGATGTCACGCATGTTTTTAATTACCATATACCTTTTGATCCGCAAAGTTATGTACACCGTATAGGTCGTACAGGGCGTGCAGGAAGAAGTGGTCAGGCCATCACTTTGGTGACGACTGAAGAGTTTAAAGAACTTCAACGTATCCAAAAAGAAGTAGGTGCAGAGATGCGTTTGGCCACCATCCAGGGTGGCTCTGGACTGGATGATGCAAGTTGTGAATATTTGGCTGAACAGATCAGAAATATACCGGTACATAAGGATGCGGAAGCATTGTTAGCCTGTATGAGTGAAATGGATAAAGAGGTCCTTTTAACCAAACTGCTCTCACGTGTGCTGGAAGCAGAACAGCACAACATAGGCACACAAATAGGTTTCGATCAAAATACGGTAGATGAGATGCTACAAGAGTATGTAGAGGAACAAAAAGTTACGCGAAATAACAATCGTAGAAAAAAGAGAAGATAATTCTTTTTTTTTACCTAATAGCAAGCAAAACTGTTTTAAAATCTGTAAACTTATAAAGTGAGGTTAATCACATGGAAATAAATTTAGTAAGCGAAGGCTTAAAATTTATGGTGCTAGGTATGCTGATCGTATTCATATTTCTAGTTATCCTGGTTCAGATAATGAAGCTCCAAGCTAAAATTATCAATAAATACTTCCCAGAGAAAGCACCTGAGGCAGCCCCTTCTTCTGCCAATGCTGCACAGGAAGCTGAACAAGAAGCACATCATGTTGCAGCTATTATTGCAGCTGTCACAGAATTTCGTAAACAATCATAAAACAAGGTATCGTAAATGGCTAAAAAATATATTGATGTAATGGACACAACTTTTAGAGACGGATTCCAGTCTGTCTTTGGCGGTCGTGTACTTATGGATGATTTCTTCCCTGCCGTAGAAGCAGCGAAGAATGCAGGTATTAATCACTTCGAATTTGGTGGAGGAGCAAGATTCCAATCACTCTTCTTCTATTTACAGGAAAATGCATTTGATATGATGGACGGTTTCAGAGAGATCGTAGGACGGGATGCAAACCTCCAGGTACTTTCACGTGGTATCAACACAGTTATGCTTGATACTGGTAGCCGTGAAATGATAGAACTTTTTGCAAAAATGTTTAAAAAGCACGGTACAACGACCGTACGTAACTTTGATGCACTGAATGATGTGAACAACCTTGCATTTTCTGCAGAAATGATCAAAAAACATGGCCTTGACCATGAAGTAGTGGTAACAATGATGGACCTTCCTCCGGGATGTAAGGGTGCACATGACGTTGCTTTCTACGAAAAAACATTGAGAAATATTTTAGATTCCGGTATCTCTTTTGACAGCGTTTGTTTTAAAGATGCTTCAGGTACAGCAAACCCTCACAAAGTATATGAGACTATCACCATGGCGAGAAAGCTTCTTGGTGACAGTGTACACCTGAGACTTCATACACATGAAACAGCAGGTGTTTCAGTGGCATCATACCTTGCAGCGCTAGATGCAGGAGCAAATGGTATCGATATGGCAGCATCACCGGTAAGTGGTGGTACCAGCCAACCGGATATCCTTACGATGCTTCATGCGACCAAAGGAACAGATTACAATCTTGGTGATCTACAGTTAGATAAGATCCTGAAGTATGAAGAGAGACTTAAAGAGTGTCTTTCTGACTACATGATACCGCCTGAAGCAACACAGGTATCACCGCTTATTCCATTCTCACCTATGCCTGGTGGTGCATTGACAGCCAACACACAGATGATGAGAGATGCGGGAGATCTTGAAAAATTTGATCAAGTGATCGCTGCTATGAAAGAGGTCGTAGAACGTGGCGGTTACGGTACATCAGTCACACCTGTAAGCCAATTCTACTGGCAGCAGGCATATGCGAACGTGATGTTCGGACCATGGAAACAGATAGCTCCGGGATACGGACGTATGGTACTTGGGTATTTTGGTAAAACACCGGTACAAGCCGATGAGGAGATCATCAAACTTGCATCTGAGAAGTTAGGTCTGGAACCAACAACAGAAAATCCTTTGGATATTGCAGATAAAGATGAAACGAAATCTATCGCACATTGGACAAAAGTGCTTGAAGATGAGGGATTGGATACTTCAGATGAAAATATTTTCATCGCAGGTGCATGTGCAGAAAAAGGTATTGCGTTCTTGAAAGGTGAAAGTCCTCTCATGGTAAGAAAAGGTCAAGAAAATAATTGTAATGGAGAAAAAGAGATGGCAGGAAATTATACAGTAGTTGTAGACGGTAAACAATATAGCGTACAAGTGGCAGAGGGTGAGGGAGATATCCAAATAGCACCTGCGGCACCAGCAGCACAGGTCAATGCAGTGGCAGAATCTGCAACACCGGCATTGGTACCGGGGGCAAAAGGAAGTGTGGAAATACACTCACAAACTCCAGGTAATGTATGGAAGGTCGTGAAGAACCCGGGCGACACTGTTGCTGAAGGCGATGTGATCATGATCCTTGAAGCTATGAAGATGGAAATTGATATTACTGCACCAAAAGCGGGTAAAATTGCCTCAATTAATGTCAATGTCAACGATTCAGTCGCAGACGGACAACTTCTCGCCACAATGGAGTAAGCATGAAGTTCAAACATCTTTTACTTTCGATGATGTTCGCTTTTACAGCACTGACATCAACCGTGCAGGCCAGTGTGCATGAAGCACCTGCTGCCCCTGTGCAAGAAGAACAAGCCTATGAACCCAAATCTATCACCAAACTTCTTGTAAGCTTTTTTGAAACTACAGGTCTCAATGCAATGGTAAACCCGGAAGAGGGTGTGAAGAATGGCCATGGGGATGAGATGAGTTTATTTGCCCAAAGTTGGGGTAAACTTATTATGTTTACCATTATCTTCTTACTTTTCTATTTAGCTATTGCTAAAGGATTTGAACCACTTCTCCTTCTACCTATCGCCTTTGGTGGACTTCTCGCCAACATACCTATCGCCAATATGACAAGTGATCACGGAATGCTGGGTATTATCTACAATATGGGTATTGCTAACGAATTCTTCCCACTGTTGATCTTTATGGGTGTTGGAGCGATGACGGACTTCGGACCACTTCTTTCCAACCCTAAAACTGCACTTCTCGGTGGAGCTGCACAGTTTGGTATCTTTGGTTCATTGGTCGGTGCTGCTGCACTTTCTCAGTATACAGGCATGGTAGACTTCACACTGAAACAATCTGCAGCGATCAGTATTATTGGTGGAGCAGATGGTCCTACATCGATCTTTATCGCGTCGGCACTGGCACCGGAACTTCTTGGAGCGATCGCAGTAGCAGCCTATTCTTATATGGCACTGGTCCCAGTGATCCAGCCACCGATAATGAGAGCATTAACAACAAAAGAAGAGCGTCAGATCGTCATGAAGACTACGAGAAAAGTAAATAAGCTTGAAAAGCTTATTTTCCCTCTCATCGTTATTATGATGATCGCACTCATCTTGCCGGATGCTGCACCGCTTATGGGTTCTTTTGCACTTGGTAACTTTGCAAAAGAGTCAGGCGTTGTGGATAGACTTTCCAATGAGATGCAAAACTCACTCATTAACATTGTGACTATTTTCCTTGGACTGGGTGTCGGTTCCAAACTGGCTTCAGACTCGTTCCTGGTAGCTGAGACCATGGGTATTATGATCATTGGTCTTCTAGCCTTTGCTGCTGGTACAGCAGCAGGTGTACTTATGGGTAAAATCATGAACAAGTTCTCTAAAGAACCTATCAACCCACTTATCGGTGCAGCGGGAGTTTCTGCAGTTCCGATGGCAGCAAGGGTTGTAAGTAAAGTTGGTTCTGAAGAAAAACCGGGTAATATTCTGCTTATGCATGCTATGGGGCCAAATGTGGCTGGTGTGATCGGTTCAGCCGTAGCAGCTGGTGTACTACTTTCTATCTTTAAATAACGTAGTATTACATATTATGCTTCCTCTTTTGAGGAAGTATACGTTAGGAAATACTATCTATTTTCTAACTTATGCTTTGGCATGATAAACATAAAAAGCGGTACCGCTTGAGCACTCTACCGAAGAGAGTGATCATGGTGAGCGTAGAAAAAACGGACTAGTTCGTTTTATATTAAAATAAAAAAAGAAAGAAATAGGATACTTATGAGTACTAAAACGCCCAACGGACTTGATAAACTAGGATTGAAAGATATTGGAGATGTCTATTACAATTTAAGTTATGACGAGTTGCAAGCGCACGAAGTAAACAGCGGAGAGTGTAAGATCTCATCATCAGGTACAGCAATGTGTGATACAGGAATCTTCACAGGACGTAGTCCTAAAGATAAATATTTTGTTGATCAGGCACCTTCTAATGAACATATCGCTTGGGGTGACATCAATACAAAGATCAGTAAAGAAGTTTACGATGAACTTCTTGATCTTACATTAACGCAACTTTCCGGTAAGAACATTTATGTTACCGACGTCTATGCCGGAGCAAGTGCAGCAAGTAAGCGTTCTGTACGTTTTGTGACAGAAGTTGCATGGCAGGCACACTTTGTTAAAAATATGTTCATCCGTCCTACGGACTCTGAACTTGAAAGATTTCAACCGGACTTCACTGTCTATAATGCATGTAAAGCGGTAGATGAAAAGTATAAAGAACACGGGTTGAATTCTGATGTTTTTGTTGTCTTTAATATAGAAGACAATGTGGGTATCATCGGTGGTACATGGTATGGTGGTGAGATGAAGAAAGGTATCTTCTCTATGATGAACTACTGGTTGCCTCTTGAAGGTAAACTTTCTATGCACTGTTCTGCCAATGTCGGTAAAGAGGGCGATGTTTGTCTATTCTTCGGACTTTCAGGTACAGGTAAAACGACGCTATCAACAGATCCTCAAAGAGCACTGATCGGTGATGATGAACATGGTTGGGACAATCACGGTGTCTTTAACTTTGAAGGCGGATGTTACGCTAAAGTGATCAATCTTGATGAGAAATCCGAACCTGAGATCTATGGTGCGATCGTGAAAGATGCACTTTTGGAAAATGTCGTTGCGGATGAAGTCGGTAATGTTGACTATACAGATGGTTCTAAGACTGAGAATACACGTGTTTCATACCCTATAGAACACATTGAAAACCATAAAACAGACCTACAGGCGGGTCATCCAAATAACATTATCTTCCTTTCAGCTGATGCATTTGGTGTCTTACCTCCGGTAAGTAAATTAACCAAAGAGCAGGCGATGTACTATTTCCTTAGTGGATATACAGCGAAAGTGGCTGGGACAGAAAGAGGTATTACTGAGCCTGTAGCAACCTTCTCTGCATGTTTCGGTGAAGCATTCTTACCACTGCATCCAACTGTCTATGCAAAACTCCTTGGTGAGAAGATAGATGAGCATGGCGTGAATGTATACCTGGTAAATACGGGTTGGACAGGTGGTCCATACGGTACAGGTAAGCGTATGAGCATCAAAAACACAAGAGCGTGTATCGATGGTATCTTGAGCGGTGCTATCCTGAATACAGAGTTTGAGACATTGGATACATTCAATCTTGCTATCCCTAAAACATTAGAGGGTGTAGATACAGAGGTACTTAATCCAAGAAATACTTGGGAAGATAAAGCAGAGTATGACGCAATGTTAGCAAAACTCGCTGGTATGTTCCAGGAAAATTTCCATCGTTATGACGGAAATGGTGACGAGTTCGATTTCGCATCTGCAGGTCCTCAACTATAAAACTATAAACTCACACAGCATATTGTGTGAGTCTTTAATATCCCCTTTCAAATCATTCTTTTTTCCATCTTTTACAACTAAGCTACACACTTTCATTGTATCATCTTCAATATAGTCTAATTTATAATGTTTATATCCTTCCTTATATTCTATCTATAGGTATAAAAAACGGGTCTCTAATGGCCTTTTTAGGCATCAGAAATCGACTCTGTATATCTATTGTCTAACGAACAATAGATAAGCAGTATGATCTCCTGATATCTAATTCATTTTTTTATCAAAGTAGATAGGAAGCGCTTTTTAGATCTACAAATATATATACTTACTTCATCTCTTTGATACCTTTTCTTATGGTACTAGTGCTTTATTTCCAAATAAAGGCTATTAAATGGCAAAAATACTCAAATATATCATTTTATACCGCACTTATTATAATAATTATGTGTAGTTATGAAACATATAAATTAAATAGGACTGAAAGTATCTTATTTATTGTATTTTTTTGTAAAAAATTTGTTACTTTTTGAACATTAATTTAATTAAAGGAAAGAAACATGTCAAACTTACCAAAAATCATATGGTCAAAAATCGATGAGGCACCGGCTTTAGCTACATATTCATTACTACCAATTGTGAATGCTTTTACTAAAGAGGCAGGTGTAGAAGTTGTAGAGAGTGATATCTCACTGGCAGGAAGAGTGCTTGCAGCTATGGGTCTTGCTGAAGATGAACTGTCTAAACTTGGAGAAGTGGTGCTTCAACCGGACGGAAACGTTATCAAGCTTCCAAACATCTCTGCATCCGTTGGTCAGTTGAAAGATTGTATCGCTGAGCTTCAAGGTCAAGGTTACGATATCCCTAACTACCCTGAAAATCCGGCAAACGCTGAAGAAAAAGCGATCCAGGCAAAATACAATGGTTGCCTTGGTTCTGCTGTTAACCCGGTACTAAGAGAAGGGAACTCTGACAGACGTGCTGCAAAAGCTGTTAAGAGATTTGCACAAAACAACCCACACAGACTTAAAGCTGTTGATGAGAACTGTCAGGCATACGTTGCTCACATGGGTGGTAAGGGTGACTTCTTCGGTCATGAAAAATCTGTAACATCGACTGCAGACCAAAAAGTAACGATCGCACTTAACGGGAAAGAGCTTACTTCTATCGATGCATTGTCAGGTGAAGTGCTTGACGGTACATTTATGTCTGTTGCTGCTCTTAGAGCATTTTATAAACAAACGATAGAAGATGCAAAAGCAAAAGGTCTTATCTGGTCACTTCACTTGAAAGCAACGATGATGAAGATCTCTGACCCGATCATGTTCGGTCACGCATTTGAGATCTTCTTTGAAGATGTATTTGCTAAATATGCTGATACTTTCAAAGAGCTAGGTGTGAACCCTAACATGGGTATGAGCGACCTTGAGAAAAAGATCGCTGGTCACGCTCATGAAGCTGAGATCAAAGCAGCATTCCAGGCAGTAGTTGATGCTGATGCTCCAAAAATTGCTATGGTTGACTCTGATAAAGGTGAAACGAACTTCAATGCATCTAACGATGTCATTATCGATGCTTCTATGCCTGTTGTGGTAAGGGAAGGTGGTAAACAGTGGGATAGAACTGGTGCAGCTGGTGAAACTGTTGCTGTAGTTCCAGATTCTACTTACGCGATGTTCCACGAAGAAATGGTAGCTGATATCGTGAAAAACGGTCAATACGATGTATCTACAATGGGTGCAATGCAAAATATCGGTCTTATGGCTCAAAAAGCTGAAGAGTACGGTTCTCATCCAACTACATTTGAACTGGCAGAAGCTGGTACGGTTACCGTGACTGGTAGTGTAGATGGTGAAATGATGAGCTTTGAGTGTGAGGCTGGTGACATCTGGAGACTTGCAAGAACGAAAGATATACCGATCAGAGACTGGGTAAGATTGACTGTTGAAAGAACAAGAATCGAAGGTATCCCTGCCGTATTCTGGCTAGATGAGAACAGAGCACATGATGCTGAGCTTATCAAAAAAGTAAACGAATACCTTAAAGAGTATGATACTGACGGTCTGGATATCAGATTCATGAAAGTAACGGATGCAACTAGATTTACAAATGAAGAGATCAGAAAAGGGAACAATGTGATCGCTGTAACCGGTAACGTACTAAGAGATCACTTGACGGATATGTACCCGATCCTGGAGCTTGGTACTTCAGCGAAGATGCTTTCTATCGTTCCATTGATCGCTGGTGGTGGGCTGTTTGAAACGGGTGCAGGTGGATCAGCGCCTAAGCACGTAGATCAGTTCAACGAAACAGGTCACTTAAGATGGGATTCACTAGGTGAGTTCCTAGCATTGGCTGAATCTTTAAGAATGATCGGCCAAAAACATGAGGATGCTAAACTTGCAGCCCTGACTGCCGGTCTTGATGCTGCCAACCAAGGGTACCTTGATAACAACAAAGCACCAGGAAGAAAAGTAGGTGAGCCGGATAACAAAGCGTCTCACTTCTACTTGGCTCAGTACTGGGCAGAAGCACTTGCAAATGGTGAGAATGCTGCATTGGCTGCAAAGTTCGCTCCGGTTGCGAAAGCACTGAAAGAGAATGAAGAGAAGATCATGGAAGAGCTTCTTGCAGTTGAAGGAAAACCTCAGGATGTTGGCGGATACTTTCACCCGAACGATGAGTTGGCTGCCAAGGCAATGAGACCATCTGCTACACTCAATGCGATTATTGACGCTATCTAAGTAAAGCTATCGAGTATTGCACCATATCGGTGCAGTACCCGGCACCAAAATGATTTTAGGAGATTCATTATGAATATCGATTTAATACTTCAAAATATTTTAAATCCACCGATACTATTCTTTTTGCTCGGTATGTTAGCTGTTTTTTTCAAATCAGAATTGTCGATTCCGCAGCCTTTACCCAAACTTTTTTCATTGTATCTGTTGATAGCCATTGGGCTTCATGGAGGATATGAACTTTCTCATAGTGGTTTAAATACCTACATCTTTACTGCACTTTCCTTGGCAATCCTCATGGCGATCATTGTACCGATCTATAGCTATTTTATTTTACGTATGAAATTGGATAACTATAATGCTATCGCTATTGCTGCGACCTATGGATCGATCAGTGCAGTGACGTTCATCACCGGTATCACCTATCTTCAAACGATTGGTGTTGAATATGGGGGCTATATGGTAGCGGGAATGGCACTTATGGAGTCTCCTGCTATTGTAGTAGGACTTGTGTTTGCTACACTGTTCGCTAGAGGTCCTGAAGATAAAAAAGAGACAGATTGGAAAGAGATCTTTAGAGAAGCATTTTTAAATCCATCAGTCTATTTACTGGTCGGTGCTTTGATCATTGGTATTGTAACCGGAGAAAAAGGCTGGAATTCTATGGAGCCGTTGTTTGGAACGCTGTTTAAAGGAATGCTTGCATTTTTCCTTCTTGATATGGGATTGGTTGCAGCAAAAAGAATTTATGAGTTAAAAAAAGTCGGACTGTTTTTAATTATGTTTGCAATCGCTATGCCTATCTTTAATGCATCCGTTGCTATTCTATTAGGGTACTTCTTTGAACTATCACAAGGAGATACCTTATTGCTGTCATTACTTGCGGGAAGTGCTTCTTATATTGCAGTGCCTGCGGCTATGAGGTTGTCTGTACCTGAAGCCAATCCTGGGCTCTATCTGCCATTAAGTCTAGCGGTCACTTTCCCTTTTAACATCTCTTTAGGGATACCGCTATACTACTACTTTATTACTATTTTATGGGGGTGAATTATGGAAAAAATGAAAAAAGTCGAAGTGATCATTGAGTCTATTTATACAAATAGAGTATTAGAGATATTTAAAGAAGCTGATGTAACAGGGTATACCATCATCAGAGATATTGAAGGGTATGGAAGTCATGGCCTAAAAACAGCCGATGAAGCGAATGACCTTCTTAGCAATAATTATATCTTTACCGTATGCCGAGAGGAAAAATTTGAAAGAATGATAGAGAAGATTAGAGCGTTCATAGACAGATATGGCGGGAAATGCATTATTAGCGATTCTCTTGTTTTATTACATGAAAAAAAGTAAAGAGTACTTTGGAAGATTGTTTTTCGTTTGATAACACGATAATACCAATATTAGATAACTATACTGTTAAAAAAAGACAATTAAATATCAAAAATAGATAATTTATAGAACAAAAATAGTGTAGAGATAAAATCTAAAAATCTTTAAAATACTGGCAAATAAAATTGAAGGAATTCGAGTGAGTAAAAAAATATCAAAAATTTTAATAGCCAATCGTGGTGAAATTGCTCTACGTATCATCAGAGCATGTAAAGAGTTGGATATTACCAGTGTAGTTATACATTCGGATGCTGATAGTGAAGGCTCATGGGTACAGAAAGCAGATAAGAGTGTCTTGTTAGAGGGACACCCTGTGCAAGTCTATCTGGATTATGAGAATATTATTAAGGTCGCCAAAGAGTTAAAGTGTAGTGCTATCCATCCAGGATATGGTTTTTTGTCTGAAAGTGCCGACTTTGCAAGAGCCTGTGATGAGAACGGTATTATTTTTATCGGACCCAAGGCAGAACACATTGAACTTTTTGGAGATAAAATTACTTCAAAAAATGCCATGAAAGAGATCGGGGTACCTGTGCTTGAAGGTACAACTACGCCTATCACGGATAAACAAGAAGCACAAAGAATCTCTCAAGAGATAGGTTTCCCGGTTATCATCAAAGCCGCATTTGGCGGTGGCGGTCGTGGAATGCGTGTTGTGCATGAGGCAAAACAGTTCGATTCTCTTTTTGAGGCAGCAACAAGTGAAGCAAAAAAATTCTTTGGAAACGGTGATGTCTTTATAGAAAAATTTGTCAGCAATCCCCGACATATTGAAGTGCAGGTCATTGCGGACAAGTATGGGAACGTCGTGCATTTGGGAGAAAGAGACTGTTCGATCCAGAGACGTCATCAAAAAGTCATCGAGATCGCCCCTTCACCAAGCCTCAATGATGCTACACGAAAAGAGCTCTATCGTATTGCTATCAGAGCGATGAATCGTTTAGGCTATGAAAATGTCGGGACGATCGAATTTTTGCTCGATGCAAAAGACAATATCTACTTTATCGAAATGAATACACGTCTTCAGGTTGAACACCCGGTCACAGAGATCATCACCGGTGTGGATATCGTACAAAGAATGATCCAGATCGCAGAGGGAGACAAGCTTCATTTTTTACAAGAAGAAATCGTGTTTAGAGGATATGCCATTGAGTTCAGGATCAACGCAGAGGACCCGCTCAACAACTTTATGCCATCATTTGGAACGATCGAAAAGTACTTAACTCCGGGTGGACCGGGGGTAAGGCTTGATACAAGCGTATATGGCGGATACTCTATACCGACCAATTATGATTCTATGATAGGGAAACTGATCGTGTGGGCATTAGACTGGGAAGGTGTAGTTAAAAAAGCCAAAAGAGCTTTAGATGAATACTATATAGAAGGACTTACAACCAACATTCCACTTCATAAAGAAGTAGTGTGTGATGAGAGTTTCCAAAAAGGTATATTTGATACAGGATTTTTGGACAAACGTGTTGAACACTTTGCCCTGATCAATACCATCGCACCGACAGAAGATAAACGTATTACTTCTTTTATCTCAAAACTGATGCAAAAGGGTTTAACTTCCAAAAAAGGTGACTTTATATAGTCACTTTATGTTACATATAAATTACATCATTGATGCATATAAAAATATTCTTAAGTAAATATACTATTATATTGTATTGTTTTGATACATATATAAACTAGGATGCATGTTGAACGCTGGTTATGAAGTAAGCAACTTAGTGATCTTAAGAATGTTTACATTTTCTTTACATACTTACACTATGATGACTTTCATCTTCTCTCAAAAAATTCATTGTTGTTATCTATACAACATATCGTGAAAGTTTGAACCCCATTGGGTTTAGATCCTGAAAAGAAAGATGAGGGGTTTTACTTATTGATATCATGTTAAAAGTGATCCGTTGAAATAGAAGTAAACTGAATAGGTGTATAGCTTTGATCTTTATCAGGGTTTAAAAATAAGAATGATGTTCTTTAAAATGTAATCTAGAAGGAAAAATATGAAAAAAACGATCATGACCATCTGTGCATTGGCACTAGTCACACCGACTGCTATATTTGCAGTGCAGAAAAAATCAAATGAGATCACCATTCATTTTGCGCACATAGGTGATATACATGGACACTTGATTCCGCGTGCACATGTCCGGGATGATGGCAACGGTATGAAACAGGGCGGACTCGCCCGTGTCTATACGCTGATCAAAGAGATGCGTGAAAAAGATGATCAGCTTGTTCTGGTAAACACAGGAGATACGATACAAGGATCGGCAGAAGCACTCTACACACGCGGTGGAGCAATGACAGAAGTGCTTAATGCCTTTGGTATTGATTATTATGCTCCGGGAAACTGGGATTGGCTTTATGGGAAAGCGCGTTTTAAAGAGCTTTTTGTAGGTAAAGATGCTTTATCACACTGGCATCCGTTGATTGCAAATATCTATAATGCTGATGACGGTACACATCTTGTAGAACCTTATCATATTCAGACTATAAAAGGGATCAAAGTCGGATTTTTAGGGTTTACATCGGAACGTGGACCCATGATCGTGGGCTCAAGTGTAACTAACGGTTTGAAATTTTCCAATGGAGATACAGAATTTGAAAAGTATGTTCAAGAGTTACGTCCCCAGGTTGATCTGCTTATTGTTTTGTCAGAACTGGGTTTGGCTAAAAATATTGCGTTGTCCAAAGCATATCCGGGAGTAGATTTCGTTTTTTCCTCTGACATGCATGAGGAGACACCAAGAGAGGTAGTGCTTAAAAACGGGACTGTTTTGATTGAAGAGGGACAGGATGGAACGCGTGTGGGTGAAATGAGTGTAACGCTTAGAGACCATAAAGTTGTTGGACACAAGTTCACATTTCACATCGTGGATGAACAGATCAAGCCTGATGCAGAAATTACAGCGCTGATTGAACAAGTACGTGCACCATTTGTTGAAGAAACAAGCGCAAAAAAATATGTCAATCCATTTAGTAAACGTCATTTAAAGGGTGCAATTAATACTGTAATTGGCAAAACGGATGTAGATCTTCATAGAAGTAATTTTTCAGACAGTGTGATGCCTGCAGTTGTTGAAGGAAGTTCTCATGACTTTATCACAGATGTTTTTAGAATACAAAGTGGTGCAGACATAGGATTACTACGCGGTTTTAGATATGGAACACATATCAAAACCGGTAATATTCGCCGTGAAGACATCTATCATTATATCCCGATTGGTCCGTTCTTGGCAAAAGGAGAAATGACAGGTCAGACTATAAAGAATGTGATCGAAAACAGTGCAGATGGATCGCTGGCAGGTGATGCTACTGATTGGAAGGGTGGCTGGCTTTTTGCATGGAGCGGCCTACACTATGATTTGACGCCAAATGCCCAAAAAGGGGAAAGAGCAACAAACATTACTGTACTCGACAAACAGACAGGTAAATATCTACCGTTAGACCTTGAAAAGGTATATACCGTTGCCGGTTATAACTATGAGGAGGAGCCAAACCGTATTAACAAAGTCATATGCGACACTGTTGAGCCAGTTAAAAATGATAAAGGGGAAGCCATCGAAGCAACTGATGCGATTGAAGAGTATTTAAAAGTTCAACATGCAAATCCGGAACTCAATCGTATTAAGATCATTGCACCGCTTAGTAAACCACATTATGGGAATAGAGAGATTCAACCTCTGCCCTAGACAATGGGTAATCAAGCAGAACACATACCTGTGTTCTGCTATAATTTGAAAACATTTGCTAAACAGGATAGTAATGATAAAAGGGGCTATGATATGAAACTTAATGATATTGTTATCAATTATGTAAAAAAAATCATTAAAGAAGATCGAAAAAATATTTTTCATTTATTGTATTACTCTATCATTGATGCAATTCTTGTTTTATCTATTCCTCTCGCATCCGCTATTATTATCAACAGTGTATTGGCACATGCATCACTGTCTTTAGTTATTCTGGGATCAATAGTTCTTGTTTTATTTGTATTTATTACTATTTTACAATTGCTTAAAGGGTATATTGTTGAAAAGTTTCAACAGAAAGTTTTTCTTCAAGAAGGCATAGAGATTGCGACAAAAGCAATAAATCTAGACCATGAAGATCATGATGCCGAAATTAAACATAAAAAATTAATGAACTACTTTTTTGATATTACCTCGATTCAAAAGTTCTTTCCTATTCTGTTACTTGATGGTTTGGGGCTTGTGATCAAGATCGTTGTGAGTCTTCTTTTGTTACTTGCATTTGACCCGATTCTATTTGCTGCAGGAACACTCTTTTTTTCGATCTATATCATCCTGTTGTTTCTCCTTGGGCACAATGCAGCACAAAGTGCATTGGAGCGTTCGGATGCAAAACATAGTACCATCTATTTTTTACAGCATATCAATGAAGAAATAGGTACTGAACATGAAACGCTATCAAAGTTTAATACCTATTTAACTACGTATGTACAGGCCAGGAAAAAGTTATTTCAGATCATTATCAGACAATTGGGATTTACTTTTTTTGCAGAAGGATTCATTTTCAGTATGTTCCTGGTCATAGGAGGTTATCTTGTTATTAACGGCAGTCTGCCGCTGGGGGAATTTGTTGCCGCTGAAATTATTGTGACCTCTATTACTTACGCATTAAAAGGATTTGCAAAACAGCTTGATTATATTTATGATATGATCGAAGGACTCTATAAAGTCAATAAGTTGTCAGTAGGGTTGGAGGATAAGAGACATGGATAGATTTAAGTTTGATGCATTGCAACTTGTTGAGACCAATCCTTTTGTAAATCGTATCGGCCGTTTTACATTTGTTCTCATACTTTTTTTCATCGTCATTCTTTTTTTACCCTGGAGACAGACGGTTCAGGGTGAAGGCACACTGATCGCGTATGATCCCACCCAGAGAATACAGTCTATCTCGGCGCCTATTGATGGTTTTATCGATACCTTTTATGTTTCTGAGAACGAACATGTACAGCAGGGAATGAAACTTTTCAATATGATCGACCCCGATAAAGACTACAAAACACGTGTGTATAAAATGAAAGAGGATTTCGAACAGCAGCATGAAAATATTGAAAATGAACTCATTGTCCTCAAACAAAAAGACACCAGTCTTCTGAATCAGAAAAAAATACGTTTAGAGCTCTATGACAAACATTATATTCAGGCAGAAGAACAGTTGAAAAGTCTACAGCTCAAATATCAGGCGGAAAAAAAGAACTATGAGGTTCTCTTCAACCATTTTACCAGGATCAAGCAACTCTATGTTCAAAAAATAGAATCAAAAAAGCATTATGAAAAAGCCGAGAATCAATATATCAATTCGAAAATAACATTAGAGAAGATCGAAATTGATATAGAGGTGCAGAAGCGAAATTTATCCATCATTCAACAGGAAAAACAACATTTTCTGGAAGAAATAGGAAATCAGATAAGAACACTTGAAAACAATATGTTAGGAGTGGAAACACGCTTAAATATTTTAAAAAGGGACTATGAAAAACATTTGACAGAGATAGCCAGATATGAAACATCATCGGTGATCTCACAAAAAGATGGTTCTGTCATGCGGATCTTGGAAAATGACAAGAATACGTATATCAAAAAAGGGCAGCCTGTCATACGTTTTTCTCCAGATGTTAATACCAGTGCACTGTTGTTAAAGGTCTCAGACTTCAATATGCCTTTGATGAAAGAGGGACTGCCTGTAAGGATCAGATTCTATGGATGGCCTGTGTTGTACATCCCCGGATGGCCGGTGATAAGGTTTGGTACCTTTGGAGGCATTGTGAAGAGAGTGGACCCGGTCTTGCATGAGAAAGGTGCTTACTATGCCTATGTGGTTGAAGATCCAAATGAACCATGGCCCTCTCATGAAAAACTTCGAGTAGGTACAGGTGCAACTGCATGGGTTGCCTTGTCAAGTGTGCCGATCTGGTATGAACTTTGGCGCTTAATGAATGCATTCCCAGCGAACATGGTCACGCCGGAGAAAAAATAATGAAACAAACATTTTTAAGATACTGTATCTATCTCTGTATGTGTTCGTATGATGCATTTTCCAAAGAAATTTTTACCGTGGAGCATATGAAACACTATCTGACAGAAGAAAACCCGTATATATACACTGCAGTGGGACAACAATATATTGATGCAGCGCGTATTGGATCAGCACAGGGAGGCTTTGATACGAAGCTCTCCGTAGCGTACGATAAAAAAGAATACCCGATAAGTACAGGCGAATTTTCTGATATCTCTTTGAGCAAGCCGACAGAAAACGGTACGGAATTTATTGTAGGGTACAGAAAAGCTGAAGGGGTTCAAGAGTATAACAATATCAAAACCGGTAGTGAAGGGGAATTACGGCTGGGAGTGAAAGTACCGGTATTTTCAGTTTTGAACGATATGAACGAACGTAAATATACGCTTGATTCCGCCAGAATAAATGCTACCAGGTCGGCATTTGAATCACAAAACAATTTAAGAAATCTCTATACGCATATCGTCACTTCATATTACCAACTCCTCTACTATAGTGAGGTCCTGAAGCTTGAGAAAAGTCTCTTGCATAAAGCGACAAAAAGGAATCGTTTTATTGAGAAAAGAGTACGAACCGGAGACCTTTCGGATATCGCTATACTTGAATCAAAACAGCAGATCATTAATCGTGAACAGAGAGTTCTCAGAACAAAAAACAGTTATACCCAGGCATTACAGACATTTTTAAAGTATCTGAACCTCTCTAAAAAAGAGTTTGATCTGAGATATGTGCTCCCCCCACTAAAGATGCTAAAGAAGGAAAAGATCATTTTCCACAATGTGATCAGTCAGGCATTAAAACAAAGACCAGACCTCAAAGCCTTGGAGTCCCAACAAAGCAAACTGGACCTGGACACAGCCTATAATAGCGTATCAGCGTATCCCGAGTTAAATCTTTTTGCCTACGGCGTGCATGATATACACTATGGAGAGGGTATAAAAGTGGGACTGCAGTTTGATATCCCATTAGAAAGACGATCGTATAAAGGAAAGATGATCGAGATACAAAAAGGTATGAATCAACTTGAAGAAGAGAAAAACAGACTACTGTTAGACCTGAAAACAAATCTTAGTAATTTAATGTATGCATTGGATATTGTCAATCAAAATATAGAATTGGGGGATAAGGAAACAAAGATCGTTGAATCGCTCGAAGAAGCTGAAAATAAAAAATATGAAGTGGGTTCAAGTGACCTGTTTCAGATCAATCAACGTGAGATCAGAACATTGGAAGTCAAGAAAAAGCAATTGGAATACCATCTCAATGCGCTGGTGATACAACAGGAGATAAAAAAAGAGATGGGAGAGTATATGACACTGTAAAAGTGTGATATGCATAATATATTTTAAGCTGAATCAACTCCATCTTATTGTCCATAATTATTAGTATACCTTCTCTATTATATAATCTTAAGTTATTTATATTACAATATCAAGAAATATATCAAAGGAAATACTATGGATATAAATAAATGGAGAGCCACATGTAGACCTATCAGGATTGTGGTAGGGTTGGCACTTATCGGTTACGGTGCATACTCAGGAAATGCATGGTTCTATCTTGGCGTGGTCCCGCTTATTGCTGGGCTTACAAATTTTTGTCCGGCCTGTATCGCCACGAAAAAGTGTGATACACCGGTGAAATAAACCAGGTGAGGACCTACCTCACCTGGTTTATACGTCATTGTAACGCTATTACGTTAGCACTCTTTTCGTAATTCAACCATTCTACTTGGTTAATAAAGTATAATTTCACAATACAACGCTTCAAAGGTACTGTCTATGGATAAAATCACACAATATTTAAAAGACCATCCTCATGATGAACTGCATCCTTCTGAGCTAGCTAATATTCTCAAAGATCTCAATGAGAAAAGTTTTCATGAAGCATTAAAGGCCATTCCTAGAGAGCTGATCGCAGATGTTGCACTGGAACTTCCGGACAGATATTTTGAAGATATTGTTGAGTCGTTTACCACAAAAGAAATCGCAGATTCGGTCGCTGAACTGGAAAGTGATGATCAGACAGACTTCATGCAAGAGCTTGAAGAGGTGGATAAAGGCATCGCCAAAGCAGTATTTAGCCAGTTGGATGAAGATGACCAGGCAGATATTTTAAAGCTGAAGCAGTATGATGATGATATCGCGGGTGCGTATATGCAAGTGGAAGTCTATACAGCGAACTTGCATGATACTGTACATGATGTGATCAGACAATTTGCGAAATTAAGACGCAATGATGAACTTGAGAATGTGAACTATCTTTTTGTAACGGATGAAAAGCATCATCTTCGCTACGGTATAGGATTAGACCATCTTCTGGTCTTTAATTTTGATCGAACACTGGCAGAGAATATTAACGAAAACCCTGAAAAATATAAACCTATTATGGGATATGATTCTGACGATATCAGTGATATCGTACAGAAGTTTCAAGAGTACGATCTATCGTCTATGCCTATTATTGATGAGGATGGTATACTTCTTGGGCGTATCACTTCTGATGACATTTATGACATTATCAATGAACAGGCGACAGATCAAATGTACCACTTGGCAGGGGTGAATGATGATGCCGAAGAAGATGAAGATATTTTTAAAGCAGGTAAATCACGTGCCGTATGGTTGGGGGTGAATCTGATCACAGCCATTATCGCCTCTCTGGTCATAGGTCTTTTTGAGGATACCCTTCAAAGTATTGTCGCTTTGGCTATTTTGATGCCTATCGTGGCTTCGATGGGGGGTAATGCAGGGACACAAAGCCTTACGGTTGTTGTGCGTCAACTCGCGCTTGGTGACATTGCCCAGCATGATGCCTTTCGTACGATAAAGAAAGAAATCATACTCTCGCTTGCAAATGGTTTCCTTTTTGCTATAATCATGGGTATAATAGCCTCCATATGGTTTGACAAAGGGATGCTTGGTATTGTTATAGCACTCTCGATGGTCATCAATTTGTTGAGTGCAGGTTTGTTTGGTGCTATGGTGCCATTGTTACTCAAAAAAATGGAAGTCGATCCGGCTATTGGAAGTACTGTGGTATTGACAACGGTGACGGATGTTGTAGGCTTCTTTTCGTTCCTGGGTCTAGCGACCCTGATATTATTATAAAGGTAAATTTACATAAATGGAATTGTTAATTCTCTATTTCACTTTGGCAGTGATGATATCCTTCATCTGTTCAATTTTAGAATCTGTTTTACTCTCTGTTAATATGGCCTATGTTTCAGTGCTTGAAAAAGAGCGTCCCATCGCAGGAAGACTTTTAAGAGGACATAAAATTAATATAAATAAATCTTTATCTTCTATTTTGATCCTGAATACGATTGCCAACACTTTAGGTGCAGCTGCTGTGGGGGCACAAGCTGAAAGTATTTATGGAGTGGGTGCGGTCTTTTATGTATCGATTGCCTTGACGTTTGCTATTCTTTTTTTGTCTGAGATCATTCCTAAAACCATAGGTGCAGTGTACTGGAAAGCTTTATCACCTGTGGCAGCGTATGTGATTCATTTTTTCATTTGGATAACGTACCCTATTATCATTTTAACACTCTTTGTGACCAATCGTATAAGCAGAGGTGTTGATACCACCAGTTTGACGAAAGAAGAACTCATTCAGAGTACCTTGCATAGTGAAGATGAGGGGCTGCTTAAAGAGCAAGAATCTGATGTGATTGAAAATATCCTGCTTCTTGATAAGATAAAGATCAAAGATATATTAACGCCTAGAACGGTTGTTTTCGCTTTAGATGGAAATAGAAGCATTAAAGATATTGTGGAGAGTGAACCAGCGATATTTAAATTTTCAAGGGTACCTGTCTACGATGAGAGCATTGAAAATATTACCGGTATAGTCATGACTAAAAAGATCTTTAAACAAGGTTTAAAAGATGGTACTGTAGCGTTAAGTACGATACAAAAAGACATTTTTAAGATCTCAGAAAACCTGCCTGTATCTAAAGCGCTTGATCTGTTCATTAAGAAAAAAGAGCATATGTTTCTTGTCCTTGACAACTATGATCAGACTGAGGGTATCGTAACACTTGAAGACTGTGTAGAGACGATCCTCGGTGTAGAAATCGTTGATGAGAGTGACAGTGATGCGGACATGAGAGAAGTGGCAAAACAGAAGATGCGTTTAAAGCGTAGGTTAGAGAGTATTTCTAACGAAGAAGAGTAAGGCTTGTTTTGTCATTAGCAACACTTGGATTATCTTCGGAGATATTAAAAGCACTGAATGAGAAAGGCTATGAGTCTGCCACGCCTATCCAAAAAGCACTGATCCCCGCTATGTTCACGGGTCGGGACATTATGGCCGGTGCACAGACGGGTACAGGGAAGACAGCAGGATTTTCTCTTCCTATACTCCAAGAGCTCAGTAAAAGTTTTGTTGAAGGACACCATTACCCTAAGGCTGTTATTTTGGTGCCTACACGTGAACTCGCCAAACAGGTGCATGCAAGTATAGAAGCGTATGGAAAGTACCTTCCTTTAAAAAGTATGGTGCTCTATGGTGGAGCAAATTTGACATCACAGGCGAACAGACTGAAAGCAGGAGTAGACATTATCGTTGCTACAAGCGGACGTCTCCTGGAACATATAGGCCAAAAAAATGTCAATCTTGAAAGTGTGGTACACTTAGTGTTGGATGAAGCAGATACGATCCTGGATATGGGCTTTGTCCATGAGGTGAGTAGGATACTCCAGTACCTCCCGGATAAACGCCAGAATGTACTGATCTCAGCGACACTTTCAGGATCTGTAAAAAGACTCGCAGAACAGATACTCCAAAAACCCAAACTCATAGAAGTGGACAGTATGGGAACTTCTGCACAGTCTGTAGAGCAGATCGTCTACCCTGTTGAGAAAGAAATGAAAACTGAGCTGCTCTCCTACCTGATAGGTTCGCGCAATTATAAGCAGGTACTTGTTTTCACACGTAAAAAAGAAGTAGCCGATGAAGTGAGCAGAGAGTTAAATCTCTCAGGGCTAGAAACAGCGGTCATTCACGGAGGTAAAAGTTCTGGGGAGAGATCTAGGGCACTCGAAGGTTTCAAAGAAGGGAAAGTGCGTGTACTTGTTGCGACGGATATCGCAGCACGGGGATTGGACATCCCAGCCTTGGGTGTAGTCATGAACTATGATATCCCTCACGTCACGGGTGACTACATACACCGTATAGGACGTACGGGAAGGGCAGGAGCAAAAGGATTGGCCATTACGCTCATATCTCCTCTGGAAACGGTAGCACTTAAAGAGGTAGAACGTCTTATGGGTAAACGCATTCCTCAAGAGAAATTGGAAGGGTATGCACCTAAGGAAATACCTAAACAAAAAGGTGCACGTAAAAATCCCAATGAACATAAAAAGACAGATGGGGCTTTTGGTAAAAAGAAATCCAAAACAGCGACTGCACCGAAGAGCAAAAAACGTAAAACAACCAAACGTGACGGTTTTAAAGCATTTGATACGGCTAAACCAAAGACGGATAAAAAACGCGGGAAAGGCAGGAAATAACTCTACTGATCCGTTCTTCGTATTCCACAGCGCAATGATACATATTATGTCTTCGCGAAAAGAATTTTAAGACGTTTTATGATTTAAGGTCTTTCAAAAACGCTAGGGTCAATGTATCTTTACCATTTATGAGTTTCTTTCCAACATAGAGTTGTATGCTGTGGAAAAGAAAAAGTTCACCTGCATAGTTGATACCCAAAATAAAAGTATAGTCACCAAAAGTAAATTTTTTCAGCCCTTTTGCTTCAGGTTTATGGGCAGGATTCTTAATGTAAAAACAGATTTCATTGGGAAAGTCGCTTGTACGTTGATCATCATCGTTCAAATGTACCTCACCCAACTCAGACGTTACTTGAACAGAGAGCTTCTGATCAAGTTCATGTGCTCTTATCGTATAATCACCAAATGTAAATTGCATGCTTACTTCCTTGTTTTTTAGATGAAATATTATAGCTTTTATTGTAATGGTTTTATATGAATTTTTGTATAAATAATGCCCAGACTTACCATAGCATAGAACGGAACTTTCTGAAATCTGATTTAGTGATTCTATGTAGTTTAGACTTCCTTTAAAGAAAACTTCCCGATCTCTTCCAAAAATGTAGTAGCATACGAACCTTTAGGAAGATAAAACTCAACGGTAAGCTTTTTAGTATCACTTTCATAATGTGTTTCTACATCTTTAGGCCAGATCCATGCGAAACGTCTGTCTCCTTTGAGACTGTTCAATTCCGTATCATCATAGGCTTCTTCTAGATGGTGGGCATCACTTTTGGCCCTCAGTGCATTGGCCCCACATAGCAGTCCGGTAGGTGAGATCTTCTTTTGTTCGAAGGCTTGAGCACTTTGCTGCATCTCTTTGACATAATCAATTTTTCCATAAGGATAGGGCATGATGACATCACCGAGAAAGAGTTTGAAAAACTGAGGCTGCTTGGCCAAAACTTTCACCAGTTCCAGAGGATATTGGAGTTTTTTTGCCGCCTCTTCAGCTTTATTGTCCCTTACGATGGCAGAGAGCTTGACCCTTGAAGCCAGCCATTTATTGTACAGGTAGCTCTGGTAGGCTGACACAAGCAGTTTTTCTTTACTCCCTTTGAGACGTTTCCCTGAGTGGGCTATCTCTTTGCCCTGCAGATAGGAACGGCTGTCTTCACCAAAGCGCTGGTAACCATAATAGTTCGGTATGCCGTCAACTTGCATTTTTTTCGCCGTGGTATTGAAGAACTTTGCTTCATTTTCAGCAAGTTCATGCAGGATGATGGAAAAGCGATTGCCTTTGAGGTGCCCTATCTTGATAGGCGCTTTGTTGTAGGTGCGTTCCAGTATCTCGATCTTCTCTGTCGTAAGGTTCTTGTTCAGTTCTTTTTCATATTTTTTTGGAAGTGAAATATACTGGATGGTAGTGGCATTTTTATCTTTAAGGCCTGCATAGCCGATGTCACGTTCTTGAAGACCGGTTGCTTTGGCAAGAACCGTAACCAGTTTCCATGTGCTCATATCGGTTTTTTTGATCTTGAGTATGAGAAAATTTCCTGTACCGGTAAAAGCATAAAGAGGTATCTCCTCAACAAAAAAACGTTCGACGGTCTGTTTAAAGTCAAACTTGAGCGGGGTATGGTTATAGGCGTAGGTTTTAATGTGATTCATGGAGAAATTATAGCGAAATAATGATGTGATCAGGAGATATGATCATGAATTGAAATGCTTATTGGATCTTTTTTATGTTTAAAACTTAAATTATAATTTAATATATGATAGACTTATGGACAAAATTTTTGGGAGGATGAATGATGAAATCATTAAAATTTGAGGGAAGCGGGAGAGAGTATTTCAAAATATGGATCGTGAATGTACTTTTAACTATATTGACACTGGGGTTCTACTATCCATGGGCGAAGGTGCGTAATCGTCGTTATTTTTATGCCAACTCTATACTGGATGGTAGAAATTTCGAGTATCATGCCACAGGGAAACAACTCTTTATAGGTTTTTTGGTGGCAATGAGTCTCTTTATTGCCTATGTGGTGATCCAGCAACTTTCACCTATAGGCAATGTTATTTTGATCGGTGCTTTATTTGTAGCGATACCTTGGCTCATTTGGAGAAGCATGATGTTCAATATGCGTATGACAAGTTTTTCCAATGTGCGTTTTGGTTTTGTAGGTAAACTTCGTGATTCTTATATGAACTTCTTCGTATATCCTGCTCTTTTAATGATCGGTTATGTAGTATTGGTGGTTGGTGTGGATGTATTGATGCCTGTATTGGGTATGGGGCTAACATCTTTGATCTCAGTTATTGTATTTTTAACGTTCATTGTGTTTGCCGTTTCGTTCATAAAAAAGAAAAATACTGAATATTTCATCAACCTTTCACGTTATGGACAAGGCATATTTCAAACAAATATTAAGACAAAAGAGTTTATGAACATTATGGTCAAAACAGTAGGTATCGCACTATTGACGATGGTTGTCACAACATTGATCATAGGAGCTTTGGTCTATGCAACGGTAGGACTTGAAACACTTGTTTCTATCCAAGAGGCAGCCAATGATCCTCAAATGATGCAGGCGAAGATGGCTGCTATCATGCCTATCATAGGATTAGCCTACCTGGGGATGATCCTTGCATCCATGTTCATTATGGCATATGCTATGACAAGACAACGTAGCTATGTGTATAAAAATACGACTTTGGATGATGAAATTTCCTTTGGTTCTACACTCAAAGCCAAGCAATTTGCGTGGGTCATGATCACAAACTTTTTGGCTGTGATCGCAACATTGGGTCTTGCTATGCCATGGGCGAAAGTAAGGGTTGCAAGGGTCATGTTGGAAAATACACAAGTGCATACTAATGCAGGATTTGACCAATATATGACACAAAGACAAAATGAATCGTCATCACTGGGAGAACAGATAGGTGATGCCTTTGATGTAGATGTAGGACTGGGATTTTAGAAATATGATACAGGGCAAGTGGTATGCACCGGGAAGTGCAGCATCTCTGGATGCGACACTTGCTACAACATCTGACACTACCTATGTGATCAAGATAGCAAACGGCGCTGTCTATGAAGGCAAATTAACTGTATTGAATGTCGGTAACAGGCTGGGGAACACAGAGCGGAAGATCACACTTGAAGATGGCTCCATCTTCGCTACAAAAGAGAATGACTTTATCGATCATACCTTTAAAACACAGTTGTTAAGTAACGGCTTTATCCATACTCTGGAGTCGAAGATAAGATGGGTTTTCGTCGCACTTGTTATCACGGCATTGACTGCATTTGGATTTTTTAAATGGGGTGTGCCATGGAGCAGTACAAAGATAGCCTATATGTTGCCTCATGAAACCAATGAGATCATAGCCAGCCATACTTTAGAGTTTCTTGATACGTATCTATTTGAAAAGAGTCAGATCTCTCAAGCTAAAATGGAAGAGATACGCCGACATTTTACATCTAAATTAGTTCCGTTAAGTGAAGACAAAGAGATAAATTACAGAGTGCATTTTCGTTTATGGCGTGATGGAAACGTAAGTATACCTAATGCATTGGCATTGCCTTCAGGAGATATTATCTTAACAGATAAATTTGTAGAGTTATCAAAAAATAAAGATGAAATTGATGCTGTACTACTGCATGAAATGGGACATGTCGTACATCGTCATACTTTAAAGATGGTGATAGAGAGCACATTTATCACAGTGGCTGCGATGATGATAGTCGGAGACAGTAATGGATTGGCAGATATGGGAGTTGGGTTAGGTTCACTGCTCGTAAGCAGCAGCTATTCACGTGGTCATGAATCTGAAGCAGATCGCTATGCATTTGAGCAGATGCTTACTGAAAAGATCGATCCTATGGCATTTTCAGATATCATGAATCGTATGATGTCCTATATGGAGAGATCAAGCAAACATGATAAAAAGGGCAAAGAGTCCGATGAGGATATTTTGGATTATGTTTCTTCTCATCCTACTACCCAAGCGCGTGTCAAGATAGCACAACAGTACAGTGAATGTTTCAAACAAGGGTTGACTACCTGTGAAATAGCTTTAGAGTCCCAATAAGATTCAACCGCATTTACCGGGCGCACATTTCATACCGTTAAATTGTCCTGTCAGTGTACCATCGGTACTTCCTTCATGCATTTTATCCATTCTTTCTTTCATCATTTGCGGATGTGCGATGAAGTTGTAGCCTTTGTAAAGTGTGATCCCCCCATAGAGAATAACAAAGAGAGAAGCCAGCTTCATCATGGTACCTCGGAGGGAGCCTTTTTGTAAGATCTTTGTGAGGAAGCCTAAAAAGAAAAGTGCGGGGATGGTCGCCAGCCCGAATGTCGCCATCACCAAAGCACCGGAAATGGGATCAGCGGTACTTGCCGCAAAAATAGCAAAAGAGTAGACAAGTCCACAAGGGATGATACCATTGAGCAATCCCAAAAGATAAAAGCTAAGATAGGATTTGTCCGACATGAGTGCTCTAAAGCTGTTTTGATACCAGGCATATTTGGAAACAGACCATTCAGCAGAATTCAGAAATTTGAGATTTCCTATAAGAGAAAGACCTGCGAGTATCATCAGCATACCTGTGATGAGAAAAAGTATCCCTTTGGTAGTAGGTGTAAAGGCGACCACTTGCCCCACATAGCCAAATAGAGCACCCAAGATCGCATAGGTCGTGACACGTCCAAAGTTATAGGCCAAGTGTGCAGCTGTTTGTTGCAGATAACTTGTTCTTTGATCTATTTTTGTAGAAGAGTATGCAACAACGATCCCGCCACACATACCAATACAATGTCCAACACTTCCTAAAAAAGCGGTTGTTAAGATAATAATTAAATCTATATTGCCCATGGAGATAGCCTCTTTTGTAAATAGTGATAAAACTATAGTATTATTTTGTTAAAATAGTGTTAATAAATCATAAGGGCAGTATCGTGTTTAAATTTTTAAAACGTAATTTTATGAAAATGTTTAGAGAATTACTTGTATACCATCACAGTTCTTTAGAATACAGAGCAAAGATCCTCACCCTTATGGTCTCAGCGAACGGCGAGATCTGTGAATGTGAAAAACAAAAATTGAAAGAGATCGCACATAGCATTTATAGTGATGATCAGGAAAGAGCAGAACTGCTCATCGATATGGTCAATGAATACCATACAAAAATTGTAACCAACAACGGGCTGGATTTTGAGCATCTTGTTATGTTGGTCAAAAATGAGACCAAAGAGGTACCTCGTTTTACATCAAAGATAGATATGGGGCTTCTAATGCAACTGCATGAATGTATGGACAGTGAGGAGGATACCCTGTTCCAACAGCGTATTATTGAATTTTTACAGGGCCTTAAGGACGAATATGGAGTGGTATAGATTTATTATTTTTGGTAAAGTACAGGGTGTATTTTATCGAAAGTTTGTTTCTCAGTCCATGATGAAGAAACAATTCAAAGGCTACATACAGAACCTTGATGATGGTACAGTTGAAGTCGTCGCTGAAGTATTTGATGATGATTTTGATACGTTTATGTCTATTTTGAACGAAGGATCACCAACTAGTTCTGTAGAGGATATACGTTATGAGATCATTCATGATGCAGACTTTAGAACCGACGGTTTTGAGATACGATATAAGTAGGAGTGTCAAATGAGTAGTGGTTGGGGATGTCAATTTATGGGAACAAAAGGTGATGATAAGGAGTGGTGTTTAAAACTGCATCATCATTGTGAACCCGGATGCAAAGGATGCATCATCGCTGGAAAAGTAGAGTTCTCTACTCCGAATATCAGTGAAGAACAGGAGAGGAAGGTCAAAAAACGCAGTGACAACCCTCTAAGTGGCAAGTAACTACGCCATCTCTTTGCCAAACTTCTCTTTGAGTTTTGCCAGCTTCGGCGGAATAACTGCCATACAGTACCCCTGCATAGTGTTTTGACGGTAATAGTCCTGATGGTAGGCCTCTGCTGTATAATAAGACTCTAAAGGTTCTATGATCGTGACAATAGGGTCTTTATACTCTGCTTGTGCTGCTGCCATCGCCGCTTCGGCAGCTTCTTTGGTCTCTTCATCGGTATAGAGGATGGTCGATCTGTACTGTGTGCCTCTGTCTGCGCCTTGTCGGTTGAGTGTGGTAGGGTCATGTATCAGAAAAAAGATCTCCAGTAACGTGTCTACTGTGATGATGCTGTCATCATACGTGATCTTAATCACCTCTGCGTATCCTGTGTCACCAGTACAGATATCTCTGTACGTCGGATTAGGCGTATGCCCGTTCGCGTACCCACTCTCTACGTCACTGACACCTTTAAGCAATTCAAAGACTGCTTCCGTACACCAGAAACAACCACCACCGACTATAAGTTCTCGTTGCATTATCTATCCTTTTATTTCTCTAAAACTACAATGCGTATGGGGCAATGTGCTTGTTTAATTTATATTTATTTTATACGCTATAATACCTAAGAAATTAAAAATTAATCTAAATAAGGGGTTTTCTTATGAATATTAATGTTGTATGTCCCCATTGTTTTAAGGTGAATCGTATACCTAAGAAAACATCATATAGTAAAGCCAACTGTGGGGGTTGTAAGAATTCTTTACTTAAGAGTGCACCTGTCTCTGTCGATGCAGACAAGTTAGGTACTTTTATTGCAAACTCGGATGTGCCTGTTGTGGTTGACTTTTGGGCCCCTTGGTGTGGTCCCTGTCTGCAGATGGCTCCTGCTTTTGAAGAAGTCGCTTTGGCCATGCCGCTTCAGGCACAGTTTCTCAAAGTCAATACGGATGAACAGCAGGCTTTGGGTACGCAGTACGGTATACAGAGCATCCCTACGCTGATCGTATTTAAAAACGGAAAAGAAGTGAATAGAGTGAGTGGTGCTTTAGATACCGGTAGACTGCAAAGCTGGGTAAGGCAGTATCTCTAGATGAGTAAAATATTATTGTTGGAAGATGATGCCAACCTGAATGAAACGGTCACAGAATTTCTGGAAGACAAGGGTCATGATGTGGTAAATGTCTATGATGGATATGAGGCACAGGAAAAATTGTATGAGAGCAAGTATGACCTGCTTCTTTTGGATGTCAATACGCCAGGTATGAATGGCTTTGAACTTCTCAAAGAAGCCAGAGAGAATGATGTGGTGGCACCGGCTATTTTTATCACTTCTTTGGATTCGCTGGATGATCTGGAAAAAGGATTCGAGAGCGGATGTGATGACTACATACGGAAACCGTTTGCGCTCAAAGAACTACAGATACGTGTGGAGACACTGCTTAAACGAGCTTTTTATCATGAGTCTAAAGAGTTGATAAAGATTGCAAAAGATATTGCTTATGATATCAAAAATAATGAACTGATCATCAACGGTAAAACGGTATCTTTGGGACATAAAGAGTCTCTGCTTCTTAAACTCTTTATGAAAAATGAGGATGAGGTCATTGTTCATGAACGCATCTATAAACATTTATGGGATTTTGATGAAGAACCTAGTGATACGGCACTCCGTACGTATATCAAAAATCTTCGTAAAATCATAGGTAAGGAAAGAATTGTCAGTATTAAAAAACAAGGCTACAAATTCACTGCTGAGAAGTGAGAAAAAATCTCTTTTGAGATTTTTGACACTCTATGTGGCCATGGTCATATTTCTGATCACACTGTTATCACTGTTTTATTATCAAAGTCAGGAAAAACTGATGCTTTCTGACCAGCGGGCGATGTTGACAAAGTATGCCTATATCCAGACAAGAAGACTTAAAGTACTGCATCATTTTTTTCCTGAAAGAACAGAATATCCTCGTGATCCCCGTTTCAGATCAGCTATTTATGACTTGGAACATATGAAAATATTTTCATTACTGGAAGATGAAAATGTGCGTTTTGATGCAGAAGAGATATATATTACGAATAGTCATATACATTTAGTGAAAATGCTGGATGAGTTTTATCTGGGGACCAAATACCTTATCATAGAAGTAGAGGACAGCGGTGCATGGAGAGGGGAGATATGGACAAATATCATCACTTACGGTATGGCTGTTTTTATCTTTTTTATGCTCTTTGGACTCTATCTTGCTAAACTGTTTTTAAAGCCAATGCGGGATTCCATTGTACTCTTAGACAGGTTTATTAAAGATACGACGCATGAACTCAATACACCGCTCTCTGCGATACTGGCTAACATAGAGATGATGGATACCGATGTAATGGTAGAGAAAAATAAGACCAAACTGGCACGCATCAACATTGCAGCCAAAACGGTTTCAGTTCTCTACAAAGATCTCACGTATCTCATGTTGGAAGAAGAGAAAGAGAACCACGATGAAGAGATTGAGATCAAAGAACTGATCCATAACAGGGTAGAGTATTTCTCTGTTTTGGCACAGTCAAAACATATAGCGTGTGATCTGGATCTGGAAGAGGCGACTATTATAATGGATAGACGTAAATTTACCAGAGTGATAGACAACCTGATATCCAATGCGATCAAATATAACAAACGTAACGGTACCATAGGCATAAAATCGAGAGAAGGGTTGTTGGTTATCTCGGATACAGGTATAGGTATCAATGAAGAAAAAATACCTTTTATGTTTGATCGCTATATGAGATTCAACAGCAGTGAAGGCGGTTTTGGTATCGGTCTGAGCATCGTGAAAAAAATAGTGGATGAATATCATATCTCAATAGAGGTTGAGTCAAAAGAAGGAGAGGGTACAAAAATGGTGTTACGATGGTAAAGTCTATCATATTATGTTTCGTCCTGTTTTCAGGTGTATTTGCTCAGGATGCGTATGAACGTCACTGTGTGGAGTGCCATAAAGAGCTACCTACATCTTTACAGCGTATGTTTATGCGTTACCTGCTTGTGTACAGCGGTGAAGAAAATGTGAAAGCCGGACTGAAACACTATTTGAAATACCCTTTAAAAGAGATCTCTGTGATGTCTGACCTCTTTATAGACACGTATGGTATTAAAGAAAAAAGTACATTGAGTGATAGTGAAATCGATGAAGCTTTGGATATCTATTGGGATAAATATAAGGTGTTTAACAAGTTGAAATAGTTACACATTGACAAAGCTTTAGATATCTATTGCAATAAGTTTAAGGTTTTTAATAAGTTGAAGTAGTTACAATAACTTTGGATAAGGTTATATTATAAATTAAAGGAAGAATGAAATGAAAAGAATAGTCACTGTACTTAGTCTTGTTGCATTTGCAATGGTTAGTACGCCTACAGTCGCATCAGCGAGTGTAAAAAAAGGTCAAAAAATATACAAGAAAAAGGTGAGAAAATACTGTGGATTCTCAGGTGTGAGATTTGCAAGACACCATAATCAGGATGAGTGGGAAGAGATCTATGATGATGGTGAATTCTCAGCAGAAATGAAAAAAATTTGTCCTAAATTACCTTTAAATAAAATTAAAAAATCATGGTGGAAACATCTGTATGAGTTTACTTATGAGTATGGTGAAGGCGGATCGCACGTTCCAAAGTGTTAAACCAAATGTAACTTCTTGAAGCAGTTGTTAACCTTCTGCTTCTTCTTTCACACACTTCACAATATTTTCACAATTACATGCTATTATACTTTTACCTAAAAATAAAAAGGATTACATATGAAGACTACAACTAAATTAGCAGTTGCTGCTTTACTTGGTATGACATTACTTTCATCAACTGCATCTGCAGATGTGAAAAAAGGTCAAAAAATTTATCTTAAGAAGCTTAAAGCTCCTTGTGGATTCAATGGTGTTAAGTTTGCACAATCACATACGCAAGATGAGTGGGAAGCGATCCATGAAGCTGGTAAATTTGAGGATGAAATCAAGAAAATTTGTCCAAAAGTAAAAAAATTCAAAGCAAAATATATTCCAGATGTATATGATTTTGCATATGAATATGCAAGCGATTCAGGTAACGTACCGTCTTGTTAAGGTATGTATCTTAAAAAAAATAGAGGTGGAAGGTCCGCTTTGAGCGGACCTTCTTTATATGAAATAAATAAACTTAAAGGAATTAAAATGAAAAAAATTGCAATCGCGATGTTATTTGCTGGATCTACATTACTTATGGCTGATGGTGCTGCTGCTTACGCTAAATGTGTTGGTTGTCATGGTGCAAACGGAGAAAAAGCTGCTCTAGGTAAATCTGCTGTGATCAAAGGTCAAGATGCTGCAAAAACAGTTGAGCAACTTAACGGTTATAAAGCAGGTACACTTAACCAATATGGCATGGGTGGTCTTATGAAAGGTCAAGTAGCTTCTATGGATGATGCGACGATCAAAGCTGTTGCAGATTACATCGCAGCAATGAAATAAATTTTATACACTTTACATTCAGAAGCCTTTTGGCTTTTGAATGCTCTTACACTCTTTTTAAAATCCCTCTTTTATTATTCTTATTATTTTGTAGCTTCAGTATATTTTTTTATTTTCCTGGCCTCATATGAATTGGCATTTGAACAACTATTACATACTGCTTCCGCATTTTCCTGTTTCACATTTCATTGTGGGTATCTCTTTCTTGGGTGCTTTTACGGTATTGTCTGTTGAACATTTTGTGCTCAGTCTCCCGGTTTCTTTGACACGTACACAATCATAGATCTCTTTCGTTGTTAAGGCTTTCAGTACACATTCCCGTCTGTTATCCTCTTGTGCAAGCTGGCTTAAGATATTCATTTTCTTTTTTACCAGTAAGGCAGAACCATCCACCATACTTGCCCCACATTTTCCCGGACCACATTTCATTCCATCTTCTGTTAAGTTATCTGTTTTATCTTTATCTGTACATCCTGACAGAAGTGATAGTGTGACAAGCAGTGTAATCGTCAGCTTTGATCTCATTTGGTCTCCTTAAGCTCTTTTAACTGATATTTCTCATACATTTCATAAAAAATAGGGATGAGAAAGAGGCTGAGTATAGCGGAACTGACTAGACCTCCTATCATCGGTGCAGCGATACGTTGCATGACCTCACTTCCTACCCCCGACGTGTACATGATAGGCAGAAGTCCCATCAGGATCGCAAAGACGGTCATGAGTTTGGGTCTCACTCTTTGAACGGCACCTTCATAAATAGCATCGGAGAGATGTTGAGTGTTAAATTGTTTCCCCATTTTTTGATGCATCGCTTCGACACTTTCTTGTAAATAGACGATCATGACTATGGCTGTTTCTGCAGCAATTCCCAGAAGTGCCAGGAAACCGACTATCACTGCAATACTCATATCGAACTGTAATAGATAGAGGTAGATTATACCGCCTAGCAGGGCAAAAGGCAGTGTACAAAATACAATAAGGGTAGGTACGATTTCTCCCAACGCAAAATAGATCAGGATCAATATCACTAACAGTACAACAGGCACGATCCATTTTATTTTTTGCATAGCCGAGTGAAGGTATTCTGACTGTCCTTCCCATTCCAGATAATATCCGGGAGGGAGATGTATATCTTTTAAAACTTTAACGGCCTCTTCTTTGTATTTGACGGCACTTACGCCTGTTTGTGGCGTAATATAGATGAAAGTTACCGGTGTTGCCATCTCACTTTTGATCACAGAGGGACTCTCTTTGTATATGACAGTGGCAAAAGTAGAAAGCGGTACAAATCCGAGTGGTGTTTTGACCGGTATATTGCGTATATCATCAAGATTTCGACGCTCTTCCTCTTCAAAACGCAGTGCGATAGGGTAACGTTCCAAACCTTTATACATGGTAGTGATCTTTTTCCCACCTATTGCTGCAGATGTATAGTCATCGATCAGTGACTTGGAAATATTATAACGCTGCAGCGCCTCGGTATCTATGTTGATATCTATGAAATATCCTGCACTTGCCTGATCAGAGAAAACTGACTGTGTCCCTTTAAGTGCACGAAGTTTTGACTCGATCTGCATGGCTACAGATTGCAGCCCCTGTGCATCTTTCCCATAGAGTTTGATACCCAGGGGGGTTCTGATACCTGAGAGTAACATGTCAATACGACCACGTATAGGGTAGGTCCATGAGTTCACAAGGCCAGGTACCTGGAGGGCTTCTTCCATTTCCGCCATCAGTTTTTCATAGGTCATCCCTGCGCGCCATTGTGATCTGGGTTTAAAGGTAATGATGGTTTCGATCATACCAAGAGGGGCAGGATCTGTGGCTGAATTGGCACGTCCTCCCTTACCGAACACCGTATCAACTTCCGGAAAACTTTTAATGATCTTATCGGTTTTCTGTGTCAGTGCTTTGCTTTGATCCACTGAGATACCATACGGTGTTACAGGCATATACATAACGGTTTGCTCATTGAGCATAGGCATAAATTCCCAGTTTAATTTTTGGTAAAGAGGGAGTGAAAATGCAAGTCCGCCAATAGCAAGAAAAATAACGAGGTATTTGAATTTTAAAGCATGGACCAGAAGTGGATGATACAGCCAAATAAAAAAACGATTCAGCGGGTTTTTTGATTCGGGTATGATCCTTCCTTTGATGAAATATATCATGAGTACAGGTACCAGTGTGACAGAGAGTATCGCTCCTGCTGTCATTGCAAAGGTTTTTGTAAAAGCAAGGGGGTTAAACAGTAACCCCTCTTGACCGGAAAGTGCAAAGATGGGCAAAAAAGAGACGACCACAAGTGCCAGGGCAAAAAAGATAGGACGTCCTACAAGTTGAGAAGATTGAATGATGGTTTTGATACGCTCATCATTCTTCAGAGGTTCACCATGTTCTTTGGTTTTTTTATGTATGGCCTTATGTGTATTTTCTATCATCACGATAGAAGCATCTACCATGGCACCGATAGCGATAGCGATACCTCCCAGACTCATAATATTAGAGTCAATGCCAAAGATCTTCATCAGTAAAAATGGGAGGGCTATGGTTAAGGGGAGTACGATGAGCATGATAAGTATGGAACGAAAGTGCATCAAGAATAGACCAATGACCAGGATCACGATGATACTCTCTTCGAATAATGTCGTTTGAAGTGTTTTGATCGCTGATGCTATCAGCCCTGAACGGTCATAGGTCGTAACAACGTTCACATCTTCTATTTGGAGTTCTTGCATTTTGGACTTGATACGTTTTATGACCGAGTATACATCTTCCCCATACCGTACCATGACGATACCTCCGACCACTTCTCCCTCTCCATTGAGGTCAGCCAGTCCGCGTCTGGCACTTGGGACCCTCTCTACACGTCCCACTTGAGAGAGAGTCAGAGGCACACCGTTTTTGGTCGTCACGACAAGTTGACGTATCTCATCCAGATCTTTGATATAGCCTTTGGCCTGTACCATCCATTCATAACCGTTTTGAATGACGATGCGTCCACCTGTGTCATTATTGTTCTCTTTGAGTGTTTTAGAAATATCCTTGATAGAAAGATTGTACTGGACCAGTGCATCATTGTTCACCGTAATCTGATACGTTGGTACAAATCCTCCTATACTGGCTACTTCACTCACCCCGTCCACACCCATCAGCGCGTATTTGTAGTAGTAGTCTTGAATCGTTCGCAGTTCATCAAGGGTCTTTGTTTGAGAGGTCAGTGCATATTCGTATACCCATCCTACACCTGAAGCATCAGGTCCAAGGGTGACTTCCATCGTATCTGGAAGCTGACTTTGTATGGATGCAAGCTGTTCAAGTACACGGCTTCTTGCGGAATAGAGGTCTGTACCTTCTTTAAAGATAATGTAGATCAGGGCAGTTTCATAGGTTGAAAAACCGCGGACGGTTTCAATATCCGATATCGCAAGAAATTGTGAAACCAGTGGATAGGTTCCCTGCTCTTCGATGATCTCCGGGCTTTGTCCTTTCCATGTAACCTGTACGATGACCTGTGGAGGTGAAAGGTCCGGCAGGGCATCCAGGGGGGTATTCCTCATGGCCCAAATGGAACCTATGATGAGGAAGAGCGTGGTCATAAGGACAAGAAAACGATTTTTAGCCGAAAATACGATAAGTCGTTCTATCATTAGTAGATCCCGTGTATCTGAGCATCGGAGTCCATCATGAAGAGTGCATTGTTCACCAGTGTATCTCCCTCATTCAGCCCTTTTATAATTTCATAATGTTTCGCGTCTAAAGATTTGATCTGAATGACCACAGGTTCATACTCTCCTTTAAATTCAGTTACAAGAAAAGCATACCACAGTCCATTTTTGCGTATAGCTGCAGTACGAGGTATAACAAGATGACTTGCCGCATCGGCTGAGGCATATACTTTTGCATACATGCCCGGTTTTAATACAGTATCTTCATTGTCAAGTTGAAGTCTTAATGTGGCTGTTGCTTCTTTTGGGTCCAGCTCGGGGTAAAGAAAGTTTTTTTTGGCTGTATATGTTTTCGAAATACCTTTGGCATTGACCGTAAAATTTGTAAGGAGAGGCAGTTTCTCTATCTCATCCTGATAGAGTTTGACCTCTATCCATACTTTGTCCAGATTGACGATCTGAAAGAGCTTTTTTTGTGGGTTGAAAGAGGCACCTTCATTAATATTTTTTTCAAATATCCACCCGGACTGTGGTGCATAGATAGTTGTGAACTCATCAACCTTACGTTCAGTGTTGATACGTTTGATCTCTTCATCATGTACACCCAAGAGACGCAGTTTGGTTTCCGCACTCTGAAGCATTTGAGGTGAGGGGTGCTTTTCATTGAACTCCAAAGAGTGTAAGTAGTCCTGTTTGGATTTGTATACTTCCGGAGAATAGACATAGGCCAAAGCATCTCCTTTTTCTACTTTTTTATAGAGTGTATCAGCAAACAGTTTTGTGATATAGCCTGAAAACCATGCATGTACATCTATCTTTCGTGAGTCCTCCGCAACGATATATCCGTAGTTGATCTGCTCCTTGGAAGCAGTCATTTTTTTTACTTTTACTGTCTTCACACCGAAAAGCTGTTCTATAGTGGGAAGAGAGCTATTGTGTTCCTGAGAGAATAAAAAAATCGGGATCAGTAAAAGTGTGATCGTTGTTTTTATATGTATGGATACCATTATATTTCACCTATAAGAGATTTTAGTTGTGCCTGTGTTCGAAGGTATTCGGCTTTGATGGAGATACGTTGTTCTTCCAGGTCCAGTTTTTGTTCCAGTAGATTGGTGTAAGCAAAAAGGTCACCTCCGCTTTGAATACCCGATTGACTCAGTTCGATCATATGTTCAAGCTGAGGCAGGCTTTCATTTTGGATAATGTGATAGATCTGGTAGGCTTCAGTGAGTTTGGCATACATCACAGTAATTTCACTTTCCAAAGAGGATCTGTAGTCTAACGAAGCACATGCAGCAGCAAGGGCTTCCTTGCGTGCAGCTTCAGCCTGATGCTCTTCTGAACCATATAAAGGTAGAGAGACCCCCACTGTCACAGAGGCATAATCAGGAAATTCCTGACGGTTGTAATAGCCTACATTCACATAAGGGTCAGGTGCCATATTTAGCTCTTGTATGACTTTGTTCGCCTCTGCGATATGCTGCTCAGAGAGTTTCATATGGTAATTTAGATTGTTCTGTGACCTGGAAAGATAACTTTCCAATGATCCGGGACGTTTGATCTCCAATGGATCAGATACCCTGGAGACCTCACCTTGTACAAGGTATTTGAGTGTAGTCTGCTGGTTCTTCAAGATCATCTTATAGCGTTCATATTTTATTTTTATTTTGGCGAGCATCAAGCTTGCAGCCATACTGCTGGTATGACTTCTATTCTCAGTAGATGCATAGGAGGTATAGAGATCTATATTCTGTTTGGCGACAGCTTTATAGCGGTTGACAACGCGGATACGTGCTTCAATCTCTTTCATGCTATAGGATGTCATGCGTATCTCTTTAGCCAGTGTGATCTTGGCTGCTTCATAGGAGTCCAATATCAGACTTTTTTGTGCTGTCGTAAAGTTTTTTCTTGCATCGAGTTTGCCGAACCATGGAAATTTTTGCTTTACATTGATAGCATTGAACTGCATAGGTTCAAGACCACGGTCCGAAGGATGATCAAACTGTATGTCATTGATGGTCAAAGAGATATCCGGGTTGGAGAAGTTCTGACTTTCATCTATACGTTCATCCATGGCAGAAAGGCGGTGCTGGATAGTCTGGAGTGAAGGGTGCTTTTTAAGTGATTGATCGATAAGTTGTTGAATACTTTCTGCCTGCAGTACTCCTACAGTCCATAAAGTAAAAAGAATGATGCGCATTGGTTCTCCCGGATTTTGTGTAGCGTGCTGATAAAGTTATGCGTATTTTATCGTATTTATGTGTACCTCGTGTGTAATGTCTGAACAGTATAAAATAAAGGTGAAAATATGGGTGAGATATAAAAAACAATAAAACCTATAGATTTACTTGACATTAAAAAAATATTTGGATAATATACGCTTATTAAATGAAATAAGCACTTGTAAAAACCCTAGATATTTACATAGGACAAGGCATTGTACTTTTTTTTGGTTATTTTAGTCTCCCCTAATACTCAAACTGAGAAAAAAGTCAATATTATTGTAAAGTACTCTAGGGTCTTTAGAGGTGCTAATGATATGGTTAACTAAAAAGTTGCTTCAGTGAAAGGAAAGAATATGTCTCCAAGTTGTCCGATATCTACAAGAAGAATCGACGCCAATATGGTAAGAATGATCTCTTTTCAAGTAGCACTTTTTACATTCATATTTTTGATCACTCAAGAAAGCTCTTTTGCATGGGTCATACTCTTTGATTTTTTGATGAGAGCATTACGTTTCTCAGGCTTCAGTCCATTTCAGATGATTGGAAAGTTCGTACTTAAGGGGTGGGGGGTTGCACCTAAACTTTGTGATGAATCACCAAAGAGGTTCGCTCTCTATCTGGGGTTGGTCACTTCGTTGTTCATTGTGCTCTTCTATTTTGCGGGCTTTACACTATTTGCTACTCTGTTAGCGGTTATTTTATTAATTTGTGCATTACTTGAGACATTATTCGATTTTTGTATAGGATGTAAGCTATACTACGCAATACAAATCGGTAAAGGTCTTTTAGGAAATGATAGGAATATCCAGTAAAACAATCTATGCGATCGCTGCACTTCAGGAGTTGGGTTCCATTCCCGATGATAAAGTTCTCAAGATAAAAGAAATAGCAGCCAATGCATCCATTCCGCAAAACTTTTTGGAACAGATACTCTTAGAACTGAAAAAACAGGGGCTTCTTACCAGCATCAAAGGTGCACATGGCGGATACAAACTGGCAAAAAGCCTCAACGATATCACGCTTAAAGATGTGGTGCTTATTCTGGAGTCAGATATATTTGCTGACAACTACCAAACAGATAGCCAGGCACTTAAACTCTTTTGGGATGATATTAAACAAAAAGTCTCGGCGGTGTTCGAGATCCCATTGTCTGAACTGAAGAACTATCAACTGAAAGCCAACCAAATACTAAATTATTCAATATAGGGACAAAGATGAACAATACCACTGATTTTGACTATTTCAATACCTTGCTTGTCCAAAGTGTAGGTTCCAAGGTAGGACCCATTGCACCTACGATCACCCCGTCCGCTGCCTATGGTTACGAAAATGCTGAAGAAGCAGAAGGTATCTTTGCTGCCCAGGTCAATAAACCACTCTATGCAAGAGTAGGAAATCCGACAAATGCCAAACTGGAAGCTATCGTAGCGAAGATGGAAGGCGGATTTGGTGCCATTGCCACCTCTTCAGGTATGGGTGCGATCTCGATGGTATGCAGCGCTTTTTTATCTGCAGGAGATGAGTTGCTCTGTATCGGCGGTTTCTTTGGTGGCACCTATTCACTTGTCAATGAAACTTTGGCACGTTTTGGTGTGAAGAACACTTTTTGTACCGTAGACGATTTTGAACATATTGAAGCAACACTTCAGCGCGGTATCAAGATGGTGCTTTTTGAGTCTGTAGGGAATCCAAGCCTTACACTGCCTGATATACAGCGTATCATCGATCTTTGTAATCAGTATGAGACATTGGTCATGATAGACAATACTGCGACACCGCTTTTGGTCCGACCACTGGAGATGGGAGCGGATATCTCTGTGCACTCTTCAACGAAAAATATGTCCGGACATTCGGCTGCACTCGGTGGTATAGCTGTTTTCAGAGCAGTAAAAGAAGAGGGTGATAAACTGATGAACCCGAAATATGCCGATGTACACAAAATAGTCAAAAAGATGGGAGAAAAAGCATTTATACCTATCTGTAAAAAACGTGCCATTCGTGATTTCGGTATGACTGCCAATGCCTTTGGTTCATTTATGACCATGATAGGACTGGAAACACTCTCACTCAGGGTAGAGAGGATCAATAAAAGTGTCGAAACAGTCGCAGCATTACTGGATGAAAAACTGCCTGAGGGGGTGAGTGTAAACCACCCGTCATTGGCATCAAGCCCTGATCATGAACGATACAAGTCAGACTTTGCACAGGGCTGCGGTCCGTTGCTCAGTATAGACTGTGGAACAAAAGAGCGGGCTTTTACGTTTCTGAACAAACTGAAGTATGTGATACAAACAGCAAACATTGGGGACAATCGAACACTTGCACTGCATATGACAAGTACTATCTATAGTGATTTCAATGAAGAAACCCGTAAATTTCTGGGTGTCCATGAAGGGTTGATCCGTGTTTCCATAGGTTTGGAAGATCCTAAGGTCATTGCAGAGGACTTTTTACAAGCAGCGAATGCATTGTAAGAATCTCTTATAAGTAGGTATCGTGCTGTATAGATCACTTCGTTCTTCTCTTTTGATCATCTGTTTGTTGGTTTCTCTTGAGGCCAACAGTGCACAAGAAGGGCTAGCATATCTCAACAGTATAAGAGAAAAGAGCGGTCTTATCAAACTAAAAAGCAACAAGGCTTTACAAAATGCAGCAGCTTCTCATGCCCGCTATCTTATACAGAATCAACAAAGCGGACATTATGAAAAAAAAGGACACCCTGCCTATACAGGTAGTACACCCTCACAGCGTGTCGTAAAAGCAGGGTATCCTTCTATGTTTGTGATGGAAAATGTCTCTATCAATACCGTAGGCCAGAAAAAATCCATAGAGAATCTTTTTTCCGCGATCTACCACCGTTTGGTATTTTTGAATTTTGATACGGACGAGATAGGATATGGATCTTCTTCTGCCAATAAAAAAAGACAGGTAAAACAAGCATATGTCTATAACATGGGTGCTTCAGGTATTGCAGCATTGTGTAGAAGATCTTTTACTTTGACCAATGGTACCTATTATATGAGAGATATTTGCAAACAAAGTAGCAAGATGGTACCTCAGTCACTTTTTGAAGCAACAAAAGATAAAGTACGGCGTAAAAACAGAGAGATCATACTCTATCCCTATGCGGAACAAACGGATATCTGGCCTGCATTTTACAATGAGTCTCCAGATCCTCTGCCTGGTTATAAGGTGAGTGGTTTTCCTCTTTCTGTACAGTTCAACCCTGCATATTACAGCCATGTCACGTTGAAAGCATTTCGTCTCTATAATGAAAATGGAAAGGAGATCGAGGAGACCAGGATCCTGCAAGAGAACAACGATCCCAACCATATTTTGACTGCATTGGAATTCGTACTGATGCCACTGAAAAGACTGGAGTTTGACACAAGATATACGGCAGTATTTGAAGCGGTTGCCGATGGAGTTAACGTGAAAAAACATTGGAAATTCAGAACATCAAAACCTGAAGCAAAAATCTATAGAGTGAATGGAAATACGATAACATTGGCAGTAGAGGCAGGTACCACAGCCGTACTCTATATGGTACCCGATTCAAGAAACGATATCTTACACGGTTACAGGTCCAGGGGAGGCATCAATGCTTCATTCCTGGATCAAAATACATTAAAAGTAACGTTCCCGAAGAGACGCTCTTCGGGAAAGGTCAGTCTGGACTTTGGAAAGAAAAAAGTTTTCTTTGACGTACAGTAGTTAGAAGGAAGCTTTCAAACCGTAAAAATAGTTTTGTAACTGCATCATACCTTTCGTCGCAAACTGTTCCATAAAGCTCTCGAGTTTATCTTTTTCTTTCCATCTTGGATCTGTGACGTTTGCAAGTTTCTCCACTTCTGCTTTGGCTTGGCTTTTCACTCCGACATAGTCGATGAGTCCTGCATCTTTTGCTCTTTTGGCTGAAAATATATGCGCATCTGCATAGGCTTTGGCATGCTTTATATCTAATCCCCTAGCATTGGCTACATCACTGACAAAAAGTTCATAGGTATCTTTGGTAAGCCTTTCAAGTTCAGCACGTTCTTCATCTGTCCACTCTCTTGTCGGCGTACCTGCCTCTTTGTAGGTACCTTCTTTGACTATCTGTGTTTTCACACCGATCGTATCCATCAGTTCCTCTATATTTGCACTCTCCATGATGACCCCGATAGATCCAACGATGGAACCCGGATTGGCAATAATGGTATTTGCATAGATAGAAGCATAATAACTGCCGCTTGTCATCATACCCGAAGCATAAGCAACCACGGGTTTATGCTCTTTTAATGCTTTGATCGCATAGGCGATCTCAATGGAAGGCGGAACCGCACCTCCGGGTGAATTCACGTTGAGCAGTACCCCTTTTATCTTAGGGTCTTTTTGTATCTCTTCTATCTCTTTAAGTATCATCTCCGCATCGATGATGGGACCTGCAAGCTGTATCTCCTGTAGATTGGCAGGCTTTAATTCAGTCGTTGAAGTGGGCATAAGCACAAGCAGAACAATGAGTAAAAAAAGCATTCCAAAAAAGTGTTGACCGATCCATTTGATCACTTTACCTATAGCACTAAACATATTTTTCTCCTTCGATATAAACTTCGGAAACCTCTTTTGTATGCAAGATACTCCACAGCGCCAACTCTTCAGTTCTTTTAGGCGCTTCAGGCAGAGTGACGACTGCAAAGTCCGCAAGTTTGTCGACTTCTATTTTACCACAGTTCAAACCCAATATCTCAGCAGCATCTCCGGTCACTGCTCGCAGCAGTTTCTCGGAAAGTTCCTGGATAGGTATGTCATGGTGCAGCATGATCGCAGCTTTGAGCTCATCGAAGATATTGAGTGAATCGTTGGAACTTAATCCGTCTGTGGCGACACTGAAAGGAAGGTTTAGATCTTCAATGGCAAGCCTTCCGCATCCCAGGTATCTGTTGGAACGTGGACAATGGGCGATAGAGTGCCCTTTATGGGCCAAATAGTCTAACTCCTCCTCTGTTGCCTGTACACAATGTGCAAAATGTGTCGGATAGGTATCAAAGGCATGCATGAACTCTTCAATATTTGTGACAGTGGTTGTGGTGTTAAAGTATTTCAGAAAAAATGCTCTGAGCGTACCGCTACTGGATTCAAGCCATTCTCTTTCATCCTTTGATTCTAAAAAATGCGTACTGAGGGGCATGGTGTGTTTTTTGGCCAGAGTGACCGCTTTTTGCAGCAGTATCGGGTGTACAGAATAAGGGGAGTGTATCGCTATGGCCGGGGTGATACGAGCACGCTTGTCACATGACTGTGAGGCTCTGACACGCTCCTGAAAGTCACCATACAGCATATCTGCGTACATGGCATTTGAGCCTATGAGTTCATTGAAAAAGACCACACGTTGAGGGGTTTTCTCACACACTTCAAGTTCGTTGCCAAAACTTGAAATGGCACCAAAAGCAGTGATTCCTGAACGCAGCATATTTTGACACTCGTGAAGCATTATTGCATTGTTGCATGCCCCCATAAGCTCCTCTCTGTGTTCTATAACAGAATCAAGCCAGGGTTTGAAAGCACCATACAATAAAGAGGTTTTGTTCGCAGAGAACTCCAGATGTACATGGGTGTTGATAAATCCAGGATAGAGTATGGAGTGCGGCTCGGTCCGGATGACCTCTGCATCGGGATAACGTTGGGTGAGTTCTTCCAGCGGACCAATATCTTTAATGATTTCTGTAAATGCAACTGCTTGATTTTGTACATAGCCATGGGGTGTATAGAGAAAGTCTGCATTTATTATCTTCATTTTGCCTCACCTTTAATATATTTTGATAGAATAATACCTAAATTATATAAACAAGGTAGAAAATGAAAATAGTAGTGATCCAAGGTCCAAACCTCAATATGCTGGGAATTAGAGAGAAAAACATCTATGGTCCGATGAAATTAGAAGATATCCATGCACAAATGAAAGCATTTGCTGATCAAAACAAAACAGAGATCGAATTTTTTCAAAGCAACTTAGAGGGTGAGATCGTAGATCGTATCCAGGAGTGTATCGGTGATGCTGACGGTATCATTATCAATCCGGCTGCATATACGCATACCTCTATCGCAATTCGTGATGCGATTGCTGCGGTACAGATACCTACACTTGAAGTACACCTTTCAAACATTTATCAAAGAGAAGAATTTAGACACAAGTCACTGATAGCACCGGTATGTGCAGGTCAGATCTCAGGTATGGGACCATTTAGCTATCACCTGGCAATGGTCGGTATGACACAAATGCTTTCAGAAGTGGCAGCAATGAGAGAACACCAGGCAAAAGCACAAGCAGCAGCACAACAACAATAATCTAACCCTTTCCTCTCCTCCGAGAGGAGGGCTATACCCCAATTTTAAACCAGATCAAAAGGTCTCTTATGAACTACATGCTCAAAGATGAAAATGCTATCTACTATGAATGTGGCTACAGTTGTGATAATGCGCTTTACCTTTCTTTGGGGAGTGAAGCATTTTTTATCACAGACAGTCGTTACACCATCGATGCCACCCAAAGTGTAAGAGGTGCAACCGTGGTCATCAATCGTGACCTTTATGGTGAAGCCGTCTCCTTACTCAAAAAGTCCAGGATTAAAAAAGTGATCTTCGATCCTAAAGAGTGGAGTGTAGACGGTTTTGAACGTGTAAGTTCTCAATGTAAAGTAAAGTTTGACCCACAGCCGGATTTCTCGCATAAAAAGCGTATCATTAAAAGCGATGAAGAGCTGAAGATCCTTGCCAAGGCAGCAAAACTTGGAGCAAAAGCGTTTAAAGCACTGGCTAAAGAGTTTTCTGCCAATGGTTTTGGTGAAAACGAATACACACTTACCTACAGAGCCAAAGGTGTTTTGAGTGACTTTGGCAAGTATGAACTGAGTTTTGATCCTATCGTGGCAGTGAACACCAATGCTGCAAAACCCCATGCCATGCCGACATCTAAAAAATTAGCTAAAGATAATCTGCTGCTGGTGGATGCAGGGTTGAAATATAAACGCTATTGTTCGGATCGTACACGTACGGTACAGGCAGATAAAGATTTTCTCTTTGAGACACAACAGAGTTTTAAACGTAAAAAGATACAAAAAGCGTATGATACGGTGCTTAAAGCACATGACAATGCCATTGCCAAAGCACGTACCGGTATGAAAGCGAAAAAGGTGGATGCCCTTACACGTGACATCATCACCAAAGCAGGCTTTGGAGAGTACTATGTACACTCAACAGGACATGGGGTTGGACTGGACATCCATGAAATGCCTTATATCGCTTCAAAATCAGATACGATCATTGAAGACGGTATGGTCTATACGATAGAACCAGGTATCTATATTCCTGATGAGTTCGGTATTCGTATAGAAGATATGGTAGCCATGGTAGACGGTAAAGCGGTTGTTTTATAGGTTATGCTATGATAAGAAAGAAAATAGACACAGAAAATACTTTGATCAGAACAAAAGATTTTCCTTCTATTTTATCGAGTCAAAGCGGTCACAGGGTGTTATTGGGGATCGGTGGGAATATCGGCGATGTCGTACGCCGGTTTGAACATCTTTTTTATTTTTTTAAAAGATCTTCATTATTGCGAGTCATAGAGACAGCACCTATCGTAAAAAATCCTCCTTTCGGGTATACAGAGCAGGGAGATTTTTATAACTCTTTACTGCTTATTGAGACGTTTTTAAGCCCCAAGGCGTTATTGCGCTATCTGTTACGTGTAGAAAAGGCATTTGGACGTAAACGTCTTTTTAAAGACGGTCCGAGAACTTTAGATATAGATATCATATTTTATGAAAATGTGACAATGGAGACAAAAGAACTGACACTCCCGCATCCGGGTTGGAAAGAACGGGCGTCGGTATTGATCCCATTATCAATGATGAAAAGGTATAACAAGCATGGTTAATGAAACATTTGTAGCTTCTGATCCAAAAAGTGCATACGAACAGGCCGTACAGAAATATGGAGAGGGTGTTGAACTCATTTCAGCAAAACAGATCAAATATGAAGATGGCAAATTACGTTCTGAAGTATGCATAGCTGTACCCAAAGATCTTTTTATGGAAAAGTCTTTTGGCAAGATCTCTACTGTGCATACTGAACCGGAAAAAGATGAAGATGGCGCACTGCTAGAAGAACTGTGTGAACTGAAAAAACAACTCTCCCTAATGAAAGAGGAGATGTTGGATCCGGAAGATCAGAGTGTCGTGCAAAAGGTGAAAAAACTTTTTATGAAAAAGGGCATTGCGAAATCCTGGCTGGATGATATTTTAGCGTCACTGATGGGAAGTAATATACTCAGTGATGCAACACTCTTGGTCTCTTACTTGCTTGAAGAGATCGATGAGAGCCTGAAGGTATACCAGGAGTCATTGGATGAGCCTAAGATCATGATGCTCGTAGGTCCTACAGGCGTAGGGAAAACGACGACTATTGCCAAACTTGCTGCACGTTATGCCTATTTGATGGATAAACCTTATAAAGTAGCGCTTCTCAATCTTGACAGCTATAAAGTGGGTGCATTTGAACAGCTTGCGCACTATGCGGATATCATGCAGCTTGAGCACATTACGGTAGAGAGTGTCGAAGATTTTACGGAGGGTTTAGAAGCTTTAAGTGACTATGATGTGATACTGGTAGATACGGCAGGCATGTCACCTTATGATACGAAAAAATTTATTAAAACAGTTGAGTTTGTTCAGACGGATACCCCTAGAAAACTAGAGGTAAATCTTGTTTTCTCTGCAACGGTAAAATATGAAGATATGGATGATATTTATACTAACTTCTCATTCATGGATATAGACTCTGTCATGATCAGTAAATTCGATGAGACAAAGCATTTTGGTACGTTGTTGAACTTTATGCTATTATACAATTTACCTATGAGTTATTTCTCGACAGGCCAGGAGGTACCGGATGATCTTGTGGTTGCTTCAAAAGAGTATCTTTTAGAGCATTTTATCGGGGACTTGGATGAAGCATGAAACACAGGCGTTTCATTTAGCAAAGATGATGCAAAGGCATGTAAACTACCCGACATATGATCTCACCTTGCCACTTGTGACGGTACGAAGTACTAAGCTTAAAAAATTAAGTGTAAATGATATAATTCTGACGGGGTTTGACACGTTGGTACTGTCATTAATGAATGGGAATACTATTTGTGCTAATATAAGACTCAAACCTATGCATAATGTGCATCAGGCTGAAATTGTAGATGTAGCAGAAGATACCATAGAACAGTCTGATAGTAAAAAATATAAAATCTTAAAGGTCTCTTTGGGTTCCGTGCAAACCAAAGCATTGGAAATAGGATCTACAATTGATATCACGCATGTAGATCTAAAAAACGTGGCGCTTGTATCAGAGGGTAAAATGATAGCAGAGGGCTCGTTGGTCAACGTAGATGAAGAGATAGCAATACAAATAAAGAAAGTGAATTGATATGAAAAAGAAAGTACTAGTCGGTATGAGTGGAGGCGTAGACTCTACAGTCACATCTATACTCTTGCAAAAAGAGGGATATGAGGTTGAGGGTGTCTATATGAAGCTCCATCAGAAACCAGGGTATCATGAAGAGAATTTTGCCAAAGCACAAAGAGTCGGTGAATACCTGGGTGTGAAGGTGCATTTCCTGGATCTGAGTGAAGCGTTCGATAAGCAGGTTTACAATTATTTTGTAGAGAGTTATAAAGAGGGACTGACACCAAACCCATGTGTCATGTGTAACCGTACCATCAAGTTTGGAAAGATGGTGGAGTTTGCAGACAGTATCGGTGCAGACCATGTAGCGACAGGGCATTACATCAAGTGTGACGGTGATTTTATCTATGCAGCAGATGATCCGAACAAGGACCAGAGTTATTTTCTTTGTGAAGTAAAAAAAGAGGTGCTTCCTCGATTGCTTTTTCCTCTAGGTACATGGGTGAAAAAAGATGTCAAAGCGTATGCAGCCAATATAGAAGTGCTGAAAGATTTTGCGACACAAAGAGAGAGTTCTGAGATCTGTTTTGTGGAAAACACCTACGATGAAGTCTTGGCAAAACATATGGATATCGATATGCCCGGTGAAACCGTAGATACTGAAGGAAATGTGGTCGGTACACACAAAGGATACATGCATTATACGATAGGAAAGCGTAGAGGTTTCTTTGTGGATGGCGCTCATGATCCGCATTTTGTACTTGATATTAAGCCTGAAACCAATCAGATCGTTGTGGGTACCAAAGAAAAACTTGAAGTGCATGAGTTTGAAGTCAAACAGATCAACCTTTTTAAAGATCTCACAGAGTTTGATTGTATGGTGAAAGTGCGGTATCGTACGACTGCTGTACCTTGTCACGTGAGCATTAACGATGGTACAGCCAAAGTTGTGTTAGACGAGCCCGTTTTTGGACTGGCAAAAGGACAGATCGCTGCATTTTATGAAGCAGACAAATTGATCGGTGGCGGAGTAATCTGTTAAAAATTAAGATGAATTGATGTAGAATATCACTAGTTTTATATTAAGGAATATTAAGTGAAAATATTGAGAGTAGTATTGATATGAAATCTTCTATATTTTCATTTAACGATTTTGGATATAATGGCTTAATTCATTTTAAGTAGGATGCTTTATGCAACAATTTGACAGAAAAAAATCAGCTTCATGTACTCCACATTTTTTTACCATACTTTTGATACCTTTCCTCTTTTTGATAGGATTGGTTGTCGCTTATCTGGGTATCTTCCCTGTTAATGTAGAGACGCATACATTGGGTATCGTGGCATTTATCTTTGTGGTATTTGTCACTTTTATAAGACATAATGCAAATTACGCAGTGTGTCATATGAAAGGGTCTTTTGCCAACATGGAAGAGAATCTGCAGGCAGCCTTGCGTGAAAATGCATTAACGATCATGGGCAAAACCAAATCTACTTTACATATCAAAGACTTTATCACCGAGTATTATGAGGATATCCGTAACGATAATTTTGCACGTGTAGCCCCTTCGGTCTTTCCTATGCTGGGTATTTTGGGTACATTCATCGCTATCGCCCTGTCCATGCCTGATTTTACCGTGAAAGATCTTGATGCACTTGACCGTGAGATCTCTATACTGCTTTCGGGTATAGGTACTGCATTTTATGCATCGATCTACGGTATTATGCTCTCACTTATCTGGACCTACTTTGAAAAAAGGGGTATCGCAAAAGTCGACAAACAGATCTTTGATCTGGAAAAACTCTATGGACAGCGTGTTTGGAAAAGATCCGAATTGATCAAACATGAGCATATGCAGAGCGAGCTGAAAGACCAACAGATCGTTCAGACACTTAAAGAAACATTCAATATGGATTTTATTAAAGAGCTGAATGAGCAGTATCTTAAAAATTTTACAACGATCGTACATGACACGACAAACAGTTTTACAAAGCTGACAGTACACATGCAGGAAGCTGCTTCAGAATTACGTGATACGCTTGAGAATATACAGACCAGACAATCAAGTGTGCATGCAGTTGCTGCGATGGAAAAAAATATCGAAGGATTCAATAAAAATACTCAAACACTCCAAAAATCTATGGAGCGTTTTGATGGTTCAGTGGACCATACTTTTGTAAAGATAGATGAAGAACTTGGACAGGCTGTTGAAAAACTTGCAGAATTTGCACGTATCATCTCCCAACAAAATGAGCAGATACGTGAAAATATAGCTACATTAAAACAGCCAAAAAAGTAAAAAGATGTTTAGAAACGACAAGACGAATGCGGAAAGCAATTTCTGGATATCCTATGCCGACCTGATGGCAGGGTTGCTTTTTGTTTTCATTTTACTGATCGGTGCGATCGTATCAAAATCCATGATATTGAAAGCGGATCTGCATACCAAAGATGAGAGGCTTTTAAAACTCTCTGAAACCCTTGATGTCAAAGAGTATTCTTTGGCAAAAAGTCAAGAGCTTTTAGCTGAAAAAGAGAGACTTTTGACCCTTCGAGATGCACGTATTGCCGAAGATGCGATCAAATTGAGCGAAGCGGAAAAACAAATGCAACTTCAAAATGCGCGTATTGCCAAAGACCAGCTTCGCCTGACTGAAAATGAAAGAATGTTCAAGCTTCATATCTCTGAAATAGACAAGCTGAATAAACTCTTACTGGAAGCAAATGCCAAACAGGATCTACTTAGCAATAAGATCGTCATCGTCCAAAATCTACTGGATGAAAACAAAGATGCATTAGATAAAACAACGAAAAGTCTGAAAGAGTATGAAGGGAAAGTGCTCATGCTCTCCAGCGAGTTGAATGAAACGAAGGATACGGTAAAAATAAAAGATGAAAAACTTTTAACCCTTCTGAATGCTTTGGATGAGAAGAAGACAAAGTATGATGAACTCGTGGCAAATCTACAGGCACAAAAAGCGAAGATCAAATCTTTGACCGGTATCAAACTAAAGGTTATTGCTGCACTAAAAGAGGCATTGGGCGACAAGATCGATATAGATAAAGAGACTGGATCACTCAGATTGGCCTCTAATATACTTTTTGAAAGCGGAGATGCAACACTGAAGCCTGAGGCAAAAGTAGAGCTTAAAAAGGCATTTGAAGAGTACATTGGTACATTGGTAACGAATCCAAGTATCAAGTCTCACCTCGATAAGATCATTATCGAAGGGCATACGGACAGTGTGGGATCATACATCTATAACTTGAACCTCTCGCAAAAACGGGCACTGGCCGTGATGGAGTATCTGCTGACGTTGGATTTCACGAAAAAACACAACATTCAACCGCTTATGATCGCTTCGGGAAGAGCCTATCAGGATACTATCATGGTGGATGGTGTGGAAGATAAAGAAGCATCGAGACGTATAGAGATCAAATTTAGACTCAAAAATGAAGATGCGATGCATGAGATAGAAAAGGTTTTAGATGCAAAATGATTTTGAACCCGTGCATCTAAAAGAGGCAAATGCAAAACTCGAAAGAGAACTGGTATCTTTAAAACGAGATCAAACAGAGGAGAAACACCCTGAAGATGTCAGTGTGCAAACCTCTTTATGGGAAAGAATCCTGGGATTTTTCAAAAACAATCCTTTTGTATTGCCTGAAGACTACTCTAAAACTAAATAAGTGTCATATTTCTTTTGAATGATTTATGCTCTTATTGTTAAGTTTTATAGAAATTTACGTAATTATTTCTATACTATGCTATACTAAGTGTCTTATATTAGTATAGTATATTGAAAATGCAGGAATCATAAGATGCGATTAAATAGTTTATTAGCACTATCAATTATAGGTACAATGGTACTTTTAGGTTGTGGAGGAGGGGGCAGTGACAGTGGCACTGGTCTCACATCATGTAATGAAAATGTTACTGTCACTGGTGACTACCAGGTTGAAAGTTTATGCTCTGCAGATATTGTCAATGCCACTGTCTCTCTAGGAAATACAGCAAAAAGCCTTTACCTTGTTTTGAGTAACAGTGATACGACTTCTGCTACTGCAACGATTACGCATAATGCAAAAAGTATAGATGCGGCACAAGCCAAAACTGTTTTCTCTACGGATGTTACAGAAAAACCACGTATTCTTCATCACCCCCAATATGTAGAGGCGTTTAATGCTCAAATAGGTACATTGCTTTCTAGAGCAGAAGAGAATCAGTTTCAAGCTAAAACGATAGCTATACCTGAGAGGATGGAAGATACAGTAGGTGATCCAGGTACATTTTGTACAGATATTAATCCTGATAATGGAACCTGTAGAACTCAAACTTCTGCAAGAGCTAGGAAAGTGATTGCGGATGTACCTACGAAATATGGGCCCAAAACACTGAATATCTGGGTATCAGATGATAGTTTTGATAGTGGTTCTGGGTGTTTATCAGACAAATGTGTGACCCAGGACATGGTGAATGCACTGGCAGATACTTTTTTGAAGAGTACTTCTACTAATGATGATATTTATGATTGGGTCACCAATATCTATGGCGAAGAGTGGGGAAGTAATGCAGAAGCAAAGTATAGTTATCTTATCCCAGCTAATGATGAAATCACAATATTGCTGACAGATATAGATGATGATGGACTACCAGTTTCTGGAGAAGGAAGGGTTGTTGGGTTCTTTTGGGCAAAAGACAATTTTAAAGCTTCTGCAATATCAGGTTCTAATGAAAGGGTGATGTTCTACATTGATTCCGTCATGTTTGCCAATGGCGAAACTCCTTTGACTTGGAGTCTTGATGATACGTGGCCTAAAGAGATAGTTTCCACACTGGCACATGAATTTCAGCACATGATCCACTATTATCAAAAAAATATTTTACGTTATGCAGACATTAATCAAGATACAGATACGTGGATCAATGAAATGCTTTCTGAAAGCACAGAAGATATCATCGCGACAAAAATAGGACATAGTGTAGAGGGAAGATATCCGACTTTTAATGAAAATAATACCCTTTCATTAACAATTAATAGTGGCCCATTAGATCAATATGGAAATCCAATATTTGCTTTAGCTGATTATGCTAAAGTCAACGTCTATGGAGCCTATCTTCTCAGAAACTATGGAGGGGCACAAGTGCTTCATGACATTGTACATAACAGCTTTGATGATCAACAGGCAGTCGTTGATGCTGTGAATCAATCACCTCAGGGATTAGGAAAAACGTTTGCAGATCTGCTTAGCGAGTGGGGTGTTGCCGTGATGCTTTCAGATCATGACAATCTAGTGGATACACCTGTCTATAATATAGGTACGTTATTTGAGGATGTCTATGGAAGTATAACATATGAAATGAACTCTATTAACCTTTTTGATTATGGTCAAGGTCCGACAATATATACAACAGCAGGTACCATTCAGCCACAGGGGAATTACTACTATAAAATAGGTGATAATTTAACGGGTGATATCAATATTAAGTTAGAACTGAACAGTCAGACCGAAGCAACGTTGATAGCCAAATAGAAGAAGGATATGTATGAAAAAGATACTTATTGGACTGAGTCTTATAGGATTGTTGGTTGGCTGTGCGCAGGACAATATCCTAGAGCTTGAGGGGAGGGTAGCGATGAAAGGCTCTTCACCGCACGCCTATCTGAGTATTAAAGACATGAAAACCCAAACCAGTTACAAGATACAAAACCAGGCGAAGTTTGATCTGGCCAAAAAACAGAATCAGACAGTTAAAGTCAAAGCCGTACTTGTCAAAGAGGCGATCGGCCCTGGGTTCCCAGCTGTGATAGACGTCGTAGAGGTCGAATAGACTTCTACTTGCTCTCTTTTTTTCTGATGATATCTGCCCCCAGTGCAGCAAGTTTTCCTTCCAGGTCATCATACCCGCGGTCTAAGTGATAGATACGTCTTACGTTCGTTGTACCTTCTGCAACCAGTGCAGCCAGAACAAGTGCTGAAGAGGCTCTGAGGTCTGTTGCCATGACATCGGCTCCATAGAGCTTGTCCACACCTTTTACCGCTGCTGTACTCCCTTTGAGCCAGATATCTGCACCCAGACGGTTCAGTTCACTCACATGCATAAAACGGTTTTCAAAGAGACGTTCCTCTATCAGACTTTCTCCCTTAGCCATGACTGCAAGTGCCATGAACTGTGCCTGCATGTCTGTAGGGAATCCCGGATACTCTATGGTGATGAGATTCACAGGTTTGAGATTTGAAGCAGGATGGATGGTAATAGTATCATCTCCAAGATCGAAGGTACAACCCATGTGTTCCAGTTTGTCGATAGAAGCACGTATATGTTTATGGTTTACGTTGTGGAGGGTAATACTCGAATGCGTGATAGCTCCTGCACAAAGGTAGGTTCCTGCTTCTATACGATCGGGGATGATCTCTACCGTTTTAAAGTCAAGTGGCTGTCTGTCTGTTCCTTCTATGATCAGTTCATCCGTGCCTATACCTTCTATCTTTACCCCAGCGTCGCGTATCATCTCACAGAGTTGTACCACTTCAGGCTCTTTTGCTGCATTGATGATCGTGGTGGTCCCTTTGGCCAAGGCTGCCGCCATTACGATGTTTTCCGTACCGCCCACAGTGATCTTGTCAAAGATGATCTTTGCACCTCTAAGTCCATTGGGTGCTTCCGCACGCACATACCCACCTTTGATCTCTATGTGTGCACCCATCTCTTCGAGCGCTTGGAGGTGAAGGTCAATAGGACGTTGCCCGATAGCACATCCGCCAGGCAGACTCACTTCACATTCACCGAATCTTGCAAGCAGGGGACCCAAAACCAAAATAGATGCTCTCATCTGAGAAACGATTTCATAGACTGCTTTTGTGGAAGTGATCGAGCCATTGTTGATCTTTGCTACCGTTTTGTCATGTTCAACGTGACCGCCAAGCATCGTTAGCAATTTAAGAAGTGTGCGGATATCTACCACATTTGGAAGGTTTGTCAATGTGACCTCTTTGTCACTGAGTATAGTCGCTGCAATGATAGGAAGGGCAGCATTTTTAGCACCACTGATCGTTACATGTCCGCTTAACTTTCTACCGCCTACTATCTCTAAATAATCCATCCATCATGTCCTCAAATAATATTTGAAAGATTTTACCTAAAACTCGATTAGAAGTGTCCCATTGATAGAGATGGTCAGTATATTAATACTAACCAATATTACACAATGTTTTTCCTTTCACATTAAAAAATAGAAAAATTAATATTATTCACTATAATTTAATCTAACTATAACAAGAAGTTTTGTACTATATTTAATAATATGTACTCAAGTAAGGCCGTAGGCCACATTTTAAGGGAAAAGAATGTCGAGTAGTTTAGATAAATTAAGGGCGCTTACGAGTCGCTTGGAAGATAAAATCGAAGAAAAAGAAAGAAAGTCTTCGACTGGATCTTCTGAGCACAAAGAAGTGCCGAAAACGAAAAAGAAACCACCGGTAAAAACTGTCAGTAAAGCAGGTGAAAACCATGACAATGTTCGTGAAGAGAATATTGTACGGGTGAAAGAGCTTTATGAAAAACTCAAAATTTTTGAGAAGTCTCCAGACTTTGACAAAGTCTTTATGTATAAGGCTATGAACCTGTCTGGTATTGGTTTGAAAGAAGATGATTTTGGTGAAGTACGTGAAGGTAAATATATCCAGGTCATCGCTATTACTTATGAACCGGACAAGCATGGTAAAAAGAAAGCGAAGAATATCTCTTTAGGATATTTTGGTAAAGCGGAAACGCTGGAGAACAAACGCAAGAATGAGATCATTGAATTTGTTTTACGCTGGCGTTATGAAAAAGCCTTTCAAAATGTGGAACACTATAAAGACCTTATATCACGTGTTGAAGTACCCTCCGATACGCTCTTTTAAAATTTAGGGAATTTTCATTTCCCTAACGCTTCACTAATCTAAAATTTGCTACAATCAAATTATAATTTTACTACTTAGGATTGTCATGCATCTCGATCTTACACCAGAAGCACTTTTGGCACAGCTTGGTTATACAAAAACTGAACAAACACTCAAACAGATCAATGATATTATCGCAAATACGAAGAACTTTGACAAGTTTTCACAGCATATCCCTTCATTTAACGATGCCTTGGCTGTTGAAAAAGGTTATATTGCTATGTCCAACTCTGAAGATCATCTAAAGATCAAATGTGATGAAGACAGCAGTGCAGATAACCTCTCTGCATTTACAGAGTTGGTAAAACATTGGGCAGATAAATACAAACTGGAACTCAAACAGGTAGATAATAAGAATACTTATTACATCATCGGTCAGAAATAATTGCCTTTATCCTCTCTTAATGACGAGCAGCTTAGCGCTGCTACGGCACCTTTAGGACACAATCTTATCATTGCCAGTGCCGGTACGGGAAAAACCTCCACCATTGTAGGGCGTATCGCACATCTTTTACACCAGGGTACTGAACCTTCCAAGATATTGCTTTTAACTTTTACCAATAAAGCAGCAGGAGAGATGATCGCACGGCTTGAACGCTATTTTCCTAAAAAGATCGTATCGAAGATAGAATCCGGGACTTTCCATGCAGTCTCGTACCGCTGGCTCAAAGAGATCTATCCGAATTTGGCACTGAAACAGCCTTCTGAGCTCAAAACATTGTTTAGAAGCATCTATGAAAAACGCAATTTTGAGCGTATGAACCTAAGCATGCAGCCTTTTTCAGCCACTTACCTCTATGAGATGTACTCCTTGTATCAAAATGCATCGCTAGAAGGCTTTGATACATGGTTTTTGGAAAAATACCCTGAACATGAACCTGTCATGGATATCTATACGGATATCACTCAGGAGTTTGAAAAAGAGAAGATAGACTACGGATTTGCTTCTTTCAATGATCTGCTGCTTCGGATGAAAAACCATTTGGAAGAGAATACTATAGCTTTTGAAGAGGTACTGGTGGATGAGTATCAGGATACCAACACCCTTCAAAGTGCTCTTATCGATGTACTGAAACCAAAATCTCTCTTTTGTGTAGGGGATTATGACCAGAGTATCTATGCATTCAATGGGGCCAATATCGAGAATATTGCAACGTATTCAGAACGTTATAAAGATGCCAAGGTCTTTACGCTGAAAACAAACTATCGTTCGACAGCTCCCATACTCTCTTTGGCAAACCGTGTCATAGAAAGAAATGAACGTATCTACCCCAAAAAACTGGAAGTGGGACGTGATGTGAAGAGCTATCCGCCCAAACTCTTGATGTACAATGATCTTTTTGAACAGTACCAGTCCATTGCAGAGGGGATCAAACGTACCCATGTGCCCAATGACCAGATAGCTGTTATTTTCAGGAACAACTCTTCAGCAGATGGGGTTGAAGCGAGTCTGCGTGAGTACGGTATACCCTGTAAGCGTAAAGGCGGGACCAGTTTTTTTGATACAAAAGAGATCAAGTTTTTACTGGACCTTTTGGCGCTGCTGGTCAATCCGAAAGATATGATGGCATTCATTCATGTGTTTGAATATGCAAGAGGTGTAGGGTCAGCACTCTCCAAAGAGTTTTTCCAGTCCTTCCTGCATTTTGGGCAGGGAAATTTTATGCAGGGGGTACTCTACCCAAAGGTGCATGATCTGCCGAAGCTGAACCCTAACAAAAATGTGCAGTTGGGACTCTTTGATGATGACCAGGAGATAGGATCTGCTGCGAGATTTAAACATATGGACCTAGATAGTGCACTCTATAACCATCCATTGCTTAAACATGCAAAACTTACAAATGACGGTATGGCGTTTTTCAAAGACTTTTATATGCTGATGAAGTCTGTACACAGTCTGGAGAAACCCTCTGAAATCTTAAAGAAAATTATCGCTTCGAAACTCTATGTAGGGATCATAGAACTCCTGGCAACGCAAAGAGGACGTCTCAAATCCGGTGAAGTCGATGAAGAGAAAAAGAAACAGGCGAAAGAGCGTATACAGAGAAAAGCACATCTACTGCTGGACCTTTCACGGCAATATGCAGAGTTGCGACGTTTTGTAAATGCCATGGTACTGGGTGGAAATGAACTCAGTGAAGGTGAGGGGATCAATCTCCTCACCGTCCATGCCAGCAAAGGCCTGGAGTTTCCCGAAGTCTATGTCATTGACCTGGTAGACGGAAGATTCCCGAACAGAAAGATGATGTCCAGTATCGAAGAGGAACGTCGATTGTTCTATGTTGCCGTGACACGTGCTAAAGACAGACTTTATCTCTCTTTGGCAAAATTTGACAGAGTGAAAAAAATAGACTACAAACCTTCACAGTTCCTGCATGAAGCAGGGCTGATCAAAGGGGAATTTGTAGAACCTGAGCCTAAAGGGAAAAAAGAGAAGAAAGAGACGAAAGAACCTGCGGTTTAGTGGTATCTTTTATCTCTGATGCTCATCTGTTTGGTGCTTTCATCCACATAGATATCAAACAGGTCGATCTCATCTATCAGATTGCTGAGTTTTTTGTATCCGAAGTTGATAGGTGAAAAGGAGGTGGAGTTATTGATATATTGGCCTATATCAGCAAGATTTGCCCATCCATCCTCATCCATGGTCTGTTCAACCGCTGTTCTTAGCACATTGACCAGCCAGGTATCCTGCCGCATCTCTTTACCGGATTGACGTACAGGTGTCTGCATCACATCAACGCTCTCGGTACTATGGGTACTACTGTTGGTCATAAGCTTTTCAGTAAAGATGAACTGTGAACATGCTGCCATAAAAGGCTTGGGTGTTTTCTTCTCTCCAAAACCATAGACCCTGATACCTTCATTTTGTACACGCATGACGACAGGTGTAAAGTCAGAATCACTCGTAGCAAATGCAAAAGCATCAATGTCTTTGGTGTGAAGCAGATCTATGGCATCTATCGTCATGAGAATATCTGTGGCATTTTTATTTTTAGAATAGTCAAACTGTTGTATGGGTTTAATGGCAAACTCCAACAGTTTGTCTTCCCAGTTCTTGAGGTTGTCTTTTGTCCAGTTACCATAGGCTTGACGAATGTTTACAACTCCGTATTTACTCAGCTCATTGATAATACCTTCTATGGAACGGTGTGATATATTGTCACAGTCTATAAACAATGCGATGTGATCTTCTTTTTTACTTTTTGCCATATCAATCCTTTGGTTTGTAATAGGTCATAGTGCTTCGGCCAAACTTTTTGCGTTTCATCAATGCCAATGCACCGATCTTGTCAGGCATATCCAGGTTGGACATATGCTCCACAATGACCATTTCAGCCACTTCAGGCTCAATGCTTTCTATGAGTGCAATGGTCTTATCATAGACATCATCCATACCATCACGGGTAGAGAACGGTGGATCAAAGTAAAAATAGGTCTTTTCCTTGCTCTGCTTGACGATATCATAGACAGTAGAGAACTTTTCAAAACTGTCACCATAGAAAAGATGACATTTAGAGGGATCGACACGTTTAACATTGCCTTCCAGACAACGAAACGCTGTGCTGTTGTACTCCATAAAATAACATTGTCCTGCACCACGGCTTAAAGCTTCCAGCCCTATGGAACCTGAACCTGCAAAGACTTCAACAAAATTTTTGTCGATAATATCAAATTGTAAGGTATTAAAAAGGGACTCTTTTAAGATACCTTTTGAGCTGCGTGTTGTAAAGATATCGGGTATCTCTATTTTTTTGCCTTTATGTGCACCTGCAGTGATGGTCGTTGTAAATATTTTAATTTTTTCTTTTGCACGATTCTGCATTTAGTGCCTCCCTGTATTGCATTTTAATGCTTAATCTCATGGTATGAGTGTATCTAAATATGCGTTAAAAATTGACTATGGTCTGAAGGGTATTGATCAACTTACTCTCTTCTCTGATATCCGCACGTTCTTTCCCAGGTTCAGTACTGGTAATGATAGTACGGGCAGTGATGAGTTTGGTAAGGTCTTTTTTGCGTATCCCCCAGTAGGTATGCATAATAACGGGCTCCCCTTTATACTCACCCAGATAGAGTACGACATGTCCAGGTACATAGAGTAAGGATCTAAAAGGCTCAGCATCTTTGATGATCTTCTTCTTTTTTATAGCTTTTGAAAGACCCTTTATAGAGATATTTTCTCCATCCTCAGCCTGTTTACTGGAGTTTCTACGAAGGAAGATGCCAAATGCCCCTAAAAAATCCCTGGTGGTTGCAGAGCAGTCACGACACTCATAACTTCCACCCCAGCCATAGGGCTCGCCATAAAACTCTTTGGCCAGCATGCCTACATTCCTGGCAGTAAAAGGCAGCGGTTTTTTTGCAATGATGGTCGGATTATTTACTTTGATCTTTTCAATATGGGCCCGTCCTTTGGCATCGCGTGAAGCTACCATATACTTTTGGTCTTCAGAGATGGGGAAGAGGGCACCCAGTTTAACAATGGAGACATCTTTAGAGCCATTGTAAAGACGGAGATCGTCTTTGATCACCATGGCATACGTACCATTTTTAAACGTTTTGATGAAATCAGAACTTACCAGTGCCAGATCGGTAGTTTTAACCCAACCAAAAGAGTATGATGCTCTGACAAAAGCCCATCGTTTATCTTTGGAAAAATGGGAGATGAAAAGAGGCACATTAATGTGCAGCGCAGAATTCTGGTTATAGTCAAAAGGAAATCCTTCACCCGTTTTTTTAGGGTCTCTAAAGAATGAAGAGGAAGTCGGAAGCGCCTTGACATTGGTACGGCGTACGGTAATGGCTTTATATTTTTTTGTATCAATATGGTCGTAATCTGCATTCTCTATCCATTTGTTATAGACTGAAGGCGGGATGATGGTACCTTTTGCTTTATAGATGGGCTTTTTTGTGATAAATCTGATCTCCCAGCCAAAGTCTTTTTCAGGGATATCCAGTGCACTTAAACTCCATGGTTCAAAGTATTTTTCGTTAAATTTGTCATCGAATTCTTTTTGTTTGTCTTTGGAAAAAGGTTTGATCTGATCCGCATAATATGCAGGGTCCTGAGGGATCTTCTTCATATCGGCTACTCTGTTTTTAGGCAGATGGTCTATTTTACTCTTTATCCGTTTACTCTCTTGAAGCAGGTACTCTGCCTGTACACTGGAAAAGGAGCCAAAAAGTAGGAGAAGAAGGGTTAGTTTTCGATACATTGTTTCTTTCTTTTTTGTAGTATCATAGGATAGTTTAGTTAATGGTTGGTTTATATGCTGTCTAGGTATTAAACTTTTGGAGGTTGGGATCTTTTACTGTCTTTTTTGCGTCTTTTTCGTTTTCTCTCTTTGTTTTCAGTATGTACGGACTTCACCCAGAGCCTGTTCAGTATGACATAGATGATCCCTGTAACAACGACAGAGTAAAATGCAGTCCCTACATAGAGTGGCACCAGTATATCATCAAAATGTTCACTGAACCATGACATGGTCAACTCTATATCTTCAAGACCTTCACGTCCCAGTATGAAGTTTCCTGTAAGGTATTCCATATAATACATAGGAGGCATGGTAAAAGGATTGCTTAGCCAAACCATTGAGATCGCTATGGGCACATTAAATCGGATAAAGGGCGTGGTCGCTATGACAGCCAGCATCTGCATAGGCATGGGGATAAAGCCCCAAAAAAGTCCTACAGCCATACCTCTGGTCACCATCCGTCTGTTTACAGCAAAATAAGCTTTGGGTAAATTGTATTTTTCTAAAAATACATCTATTTTATTGTTCCCGGCAGGCTTTTTTTTAAAAACTTTTCGTATCATTTATATTTATAGTTCCAATTAGTATCTGGCTTAGTGTAATACCGTAGAGCTTTAAATCACCTTTTTATCAACTTTTGTGTAAAATACGCGTAATAAAATAGTCACAAAGGTACAATTATGAGCGGATATATGATTTTTTCCGGAACATCAAACCCTGAACTCGCTGAAGAGATAGCATCTTACCTGGAAATGCCTCTTTCCAAGGCAAATATTAACCGTTTTTCTGATGGTGAGATCTCTGTACAGATCTCAGAAAGTGTACGTGGTAAAGATGTATTCATTATCCAGCCTACATCTGCCCCTGCCAACAGTAATCTCATGGAGCTTCTTATTATGACAGATGCCCTGAAGCGTTCTTCTGCGAAGTCTATTACGGCTGTTGTACCTTATTACGGTTATGCAAGACAAGATAGAAAAGCTGCACCAAGAGTACCTATTTCAGCAAAGCTTGTAGCAAACCTTATGGAGACCTCGGGTATCACACGTATGGTCACTGTGGACCTTCATGCTTCCCAGATACAAGGATTCTTTGATATCCCTGTAGACAACCTGTACGGTGCTATTTTATTTATGGACTACATTAGAGCAAAAAACTTTGAAAACCCTGTGATCGCTTCTCCGGATATAGGCGGTGTGGCAAGAGCGAGATATTTTGCCAATAAACTGGGCCTGGATATGGTGATCGTTGATAAGAGACGTGAAAAAGCCAATGAGAGCGAAGTGATGAATATCATTGGTAATGTAGAAGGTAAAGATGTGATCCTCATCGATGATATGGTCGATACCGCCGGAACGATGGTGAAAGCTGCATCGGCACTTAAAAAACTCGGTGCGACTTCGGTCATGGCATGCTGTACGCACCCTGTACTTTCAGGTCCTGCCTATGAGCGTATCGAAGAAGGGGACCTTGATGAACTAGTGGTTGCCAATACGATCCCTATGGCAAAACCGTCTAAAAAGATCAAAATGCTTTCAACAGCATCTATGCTGGGTGAAGTGATCCGTAGAGTACATAACAACGAGAGTGTAAACTCTTTATTTGAAACAAACTAGTAAGTAAGAAAACAAGGAATTTAATGGCTAAGCCAATACCTCAATCACGCATACGTAATTTTTCGATTATCGCACATATCGATCATGGGAAGTCAACATTGGCTGACCGTATCATACAAGAGTGTGGTGCTGTAACAGACAGACAAATGTCTGCACAGGTTATGGATACTATGGACATTGAAAAAGAGCGTGGCATTACCATTAAGGCACAATCTGTGCGTCTTGACTATGTCAAAGATGGAGAACACTACATCCTTAACCTTATAGACACTCCGGGTCACGTAGATTTTTCTTATGAAGTAAGCCGTTCTCTCGCTTCTTCTGAGGGTGCATTGCTCATTGTAGATGCTGCACAAGGAGTAGAGGCACAAACTATAGCCAACGTCTATATTGCTATAGATAATAATTTGGAACTTTTACCTGTAGTAAACAAGATAGATCTTCCAGCAGCTGATCCTGACAGAGTACTCGCGGAGCTTGAGGAAGCTATAGGCATAGATGCTACCGAACACAACCTTGTTTCCGCTAAAACAGGAGTAGGAGTTAAAGACCTCATAGACTCTATAGTGGACCGTGTTCCTGCACCATCAGGTGATGAAAATGCACCAACCAAAGCACTTATTTATGACTCTTGGTTTGACAACTATATGGGTGCACTGGCACTAGTTCGTGTCTTTGATGGAAGTATCAAAAAAGGACAGATTGTCAAGGTAATGGGAACCAAAGATGAGCATCAAGTTCTTAGTATGATGTATCCAAATCCCATAGCAAATATAAAAACCGATGAGATACGTACAGGTGAGATAGGTATCGTGGTCATGGGGCTTAAAACTGTAGATGGTCTTCAAGTTGGAGACACCATTACAGATTCTAAAAACCCTACAGCAGAAATTATCCATGGTTTTGAACCAGCTAAACCTTTTGTCTTTGCGGGTATCTACCCTATAGAGACCGATAAGTTTGAAGACCTGCGTGATGCACTGAACAAACTCAAACTCAACGACTCCTCTTTGAGCTTTGAACCGGAAAGTTCTATGGCACTGGGCTCTGGATTTAGAACAGGTTTCCTGGGCATGTTGCACATGGAAGTAGTGAAAGAGCGTTTAGAACGTGAATTTAATTTGGAACTCATTGCTACTGCACCTACTGTTGTTTATAAAGTAAAGCTAACAAATGGAGATGAAATAGAGATACAAAATCCAAGTGAGCTTCCTGAACCACAGAAGATAGATACGATCTATGAACCATATGTAAAAGCGACTATACTGACACCTCAAGAGTATGTTGGTAACCTTATCAAGCTACTTAACGATCGTCGTGGTATTCAGATCAAGATGGATTACCTTAATGAAACGCGTGTACTCATGGAATATGACATCCCTATGAATGAGATAGTGATGGATTTTTACGATAAACTGAAGTCTATGACGAAGGGATATGCGAGTTTTGATTATGAACCTGTGGGCTTTAGAGAGGGTAACCTTGTAAAACTTGACATTAAAGTGGCTGGAGAGGTTGTAGATTCCTTGTCTATTATTGTTCCTGAAGAGAAAGCTAGAACACGTGGACTTGCTTTTGTTGCGCAACTAAAAGAGCTTATCCCGAGACAACTTTTTGAAGTGGCTATTCAAGCGAGTATCGGAAACAATGTCATCGCCCGTTCTAACGTGAAATCTATGGGTAAAAACGTGACGGCAAAATGTTACGGTGGAGATATCACACGTAAAAGAAAGCTTTTAGAGAAGCAGAAAGCAGGGAAAAAACGTATGAAATCCATAGGTTCTGTGGAAGTACCGCAAGAGGCATTTATGGCTGTATTGAAGTTAGACACTTAATGACACTCATTCCTGTAGAAGAAGATAAAAAGACCATCTCAGAACGTTTTAGAAAAGCACACTCCTTTGCTTTTCTTGATGAGGGACAGATCTTTGTACAGGAAAACCCTCATAAAACGTCAAAATCGCCAGAATTTTTTGAATATTTTAAAACATTGAACATAGATAGGATCTATATCAAAGAGTTGGGGTACAAAACGTTCCTGAAACTTCTGGAACTGGATGTAGAGGTCTATCTGGTACAAGAGGCAGACAGATGGAACCGTATCAAGCCTGACACATTGCTTTTATTAACTATGGATAATGCAAAAGAATATTGTTCGTTAGGCCATCATAACAAAAGGGAAGGAAAGTAGTGGGCTGGTCATTACACTTACACCTTGTGGCAGCTATCGCATGGATCGGTGGTGCATTTTTTATGTTCATACTGGGTGTGAGTCTTAGAAAAAAAGAGGACCAGGATGCAGTATATCCGCGTATAGGTCCTATCTATGGGTATTTTGAAACAGCGGCACTCATCATCCTGCTTACCACAGGGTATCTCATGATATCAGGGAATGGTTTACTGGATATACTTTTTTCAAACCTCTCCAATGAAGTGATCGATGCATTGCGTATGAAACTCTATATTGTAGCCGTCATAGTAGTACTTACAGTGATACATATGACGATCGCCTTGAAAACCCTGCATACTGTAAAAACACCTTTACAGCGTCTTTTCTCCAAAGGGTCATCTATGGGCATTTTTCTTTTAAACCTTATTGTCCTGCACTACGCCATGGTACTCAGAGACATACTTTAATCTCCAAATTCACTTTATATTTTCATTTATTTCATTGAACTGACATTTTTACACTACTAAATGTATCGTATATTTCATATACTCCTAAAATATCAATCAAGGAGTGATCATGAAAGTTGTATTGAGTATTGCCGGTTCTGACAGTAGTGGTGGTGCAGGTATTCAGGCCGACCTAAAGACCTTTGAAGCATTTGATGTTTTCGGTACTACAGCCATTACAGCACTGACAGCACAGAACACTACAGGTGTGGAACAGATCGTCGGTATGGATGCAGCATTTGTCAAAAAACAAATTGAAATGGTTCTTAAAGATTTTGATGTTGCAGCCATAAAAATCGGTATGCTTTTCAATAAAAAGATCATAGATGCTGTGTGTGAGATGATCAAGGACCTTAGTATGCCTATCGTACTTGATCCGGTCTCTATATCGAAAGCAGGTTCCGCCTTGCTTGAGGATGATGCCTTAAGTGCAATGCAATCTCTTTTTGAGCATGTGACACTTATTACACCCAATCATCATGAAGCCTATGAATTCTTTGGATATACAGATGGAGATCCTAAATCTCTTGAAATGATCCAAAGTCTCAACACGCCCGTACTTGTCAAACATCATGTCGTTGAATTTTCTGAGGGTAGCTTCAGTGTGGATCAGCTTTATTTTCAGTGCCAAAAACGTCTGTTTCAATCACCGCTGATAGAAACCTCAAACTTGCATGGTACAGGATGCTCTTTTTCAAGTGCAATCACAGCAAATCTTGCATTGGGACATTCTCTTGAAGAATCTATCGCCATTGCAAAGAAGTTCATTACTTATGGACTGAGAGAAGCCCCGGGCATTGGAAATGGTCCAGGGCCTATACATCATAAAAAAGGAGGAGAGTATGCCGCGATCGCTTAATGGTCTGTATGTGATCACAGATGAATATCTTACACCAGATGCAACTGTACATAGTTATGTTGAAGATGCCCTAAAGGCAGGTGCATCCATCATACAATACAGAAATAAAACAAAATCAGATGAAGAGGTAGAAGAGGTATGTCGAATACTTCAATCACTCTGCCGTAGCCATAGTGTACCTTTTATTATAGATGATCGTCCTCACTTGGCCGCTAAAATTCAAGCTGATGGCCTGCATATCGGTAAAGATGATATGCCCATTGAAGAAGCTAGGAAAATTTTCCCAAAAGGTATCATAGGGGTATCATGTTACGGAAGTATCCGTAAAGCCAGAGAAGCACAGGAGGAGGGTGCAGACTATGTAGCATTCGGCTCATTTTTTGCTTCACCAACGAAACCTCACTCGGGTGTTATTTCTCTAAATGTACTGCATAAGGCAAAAGAAGCATTGGATATACCTATCTGTGCCATTGGAGGTATTTCCCAAACAAACATAGGGCAAATCGCAGCCACACAAACAGACATGATCTCTGTAGTAAGTGCAGCGTTTAAAGGTAATACAAAAGAAAATGTGTCAAATTTAATAAAAGGAATGAAACTATGAAACTTAAGCTTGCTTTTGAATGGTTCTTAAACCCAGATCATTTGCCGTTTTTGGTAGGTTTGCACAAAGGTTACTTTGAAAACTATGGTTTGGAGCTTGAACTCATTGTACCTGATGAGCATTATGACGGGTTGGATGAGTTAATTGCAGGGAATATCCAATTTGCCACCAACGAGCCTTTACATCTTATAGAACAATTCAATGAAAACTTTCTTTCTTTAGGGACCTACTTTGAAACCAAAGGGGGTGTACTACTCAAAAAAGAAACGTATGAAAAAGTCAAAAACGGTGCAATCATCACCATCACCACACCCGTATCAAATGATGTGACCAATACCATAGGGTATGAGATCATACGTCGTTACTTTGAAAAAGAGGGGATTGCTGTGTCCAAAGGGCAGGTACATTTTGAGCCTAACGGCTTTGAGCATATCAAGTATATGAAAGAAGGTGCCGATGGCGGATGGCTCTACTTCTATAATTTTGAAGGCATAGAGGCACAACATGAAGGCATGGATCTACTTTATCTTGATGCAAAAACTTCAGGCTTTGCAAACTTCAGTGCACTGGATCTGTTTGTCAATAAAGAGTTTTATCATGATAATGAAGAAGTATGTAAAGATTTTGATGCTGCAGTGAAAGAGTCCATCAGGTTTATGAACGAAAATCCGGAAGAGGCGATGGCTATCTATTACGATCACACAAAAGAAGCTAAATCTGCACTGATGGATGATATACTAAGAGCGACATTGGAATGTTTTGATGAAAATTACAGTTCAAACTATGCACAGTCTTTACCAATTTTAGAATTTTTTAGAGAGATAAGCATCACATCATTAGATGCTAAAAGATTTAAAACTGCATTTTTACAGTAAAGGGTGACTTATGAAAATAGCCGTATCAGGATGCTTACTAGGGGAAGAAATACGTTTTAACGGCGGACACAGCCATGATCGCTTTGTGACACAAAGTTTAGGAAAATATGCCCAGTTTGTTTCATTTTGTCCCGAAAATCTGGCATTCGGTACGCCCAGACCAACCATAAGACTTGTAGAAGATGAGAATGACAGCTGTTATGTACAAAGCAGTGATGGAGAGGTAGATGTTACTGAGAAACTCTTAGAGACAAATAACATTGAACTTCAAAAGATACAAAATGAACCTATACGGGGTATCATATTCAAGGCCAAATCCCCTAGTTGCGGATTCGGAAGTGCTATGATCTATAGAACAAACGGCTACTCCAAAGAGAAAGGTGACGGTCTCTTTGTAAAGATGTGCAAAGAGCATTTTCCTTTACTGCCCATGGAAGAAGAAGCAAGACTGAATGACCCTTGGTTGCGTGAGAACTTCATCATGCAGCTTTTTGCCTATGATGATTTCGAAAATTTCAAGGCTTCAAATCCTACGATGAAAGCGTTGGTATCTTTTCATCAGAGTTATAAGTTCATGCTCCAGGCAAAAAACGAAATGATGTATCGAGAACTAGGACAAATTGTAGGTAATCATGAGGGATTACCATTTGATGAAATACTAAGACAGTATGAAATACTCTTCAAAACAGCAATTGCTCAAAAGAGCTCTATAGGCAAGAATAGAAATGTCCTGGAACATATGGCAGGTTTTGTGAAGGATAAAATAAATGAAGTAGAGAAAGAGATGCTTCATGAACAGATACAGGACTATGCAAATAAAATAGTACCGCTTATCGCACCCTTAAGTAGACTTCATATGTTTGCAAAAGCCTATAATGTTGAGTATCTTTTGAATCAAAAATTTTTAGATCCATACCCTAAAGAGCTGGCACTACGTTCAGATATAAAGAGTGGAAAATGAAAAAAACCACACTATGTTTATGCGTGTTTGGATCAACTCTCTTTGCCCAAGAGCAAAAGCTTTCAATACTTGAGCAAATTACACAACCCAAGGTAAGTTTTCAAAGTGATTTTTTATCTGATGCGAAATTTGAGGGCTATGAGGGCAGTGTAAAAACCTACAAGCAGATGCTTCAGGTCAATAATGAGATTGTGGGGCTTAGCTACAGTCGCTGGGATTTTGACTGGGAAAAGGAAAACGATCTTCCCTTTTACCGGGGCAAAACACCCATAGATTACATGCACCGTATCAAACTTTATGCGAACTGGCCTTTACATATCAATGATACATGGTTCATGCTTAACTCCGTCAATATGAATGCAACCTATGAAAAAGAGATGAGCCATTCTTTGGGTGCAGGTATCACAAGTTTTTTTTCATATAAAGTTGATGATAAACATACGATTCAGCTTGGTGCTTTTGCAAATTATCACTCGGTGAAAACACTTGTGTTACCAGTGCTGGGGTATTCTTATCGTGCGAGAGCAACAGATGGTTTAAAAATGGTCATCGGATTTCCAAGAGCCTATATTGGCTATCAGATCACTCCGGAAGTTTTACTGAATGCAGGTATGATCTACTCTCAAGCAGTGATACGTCTTGCAGACGACAGTGGTATTGAGCCAGAGGGCTACAGCGAAGCAAAAGATTTTCAGGCAAACTTAGGATTTCGGTATGAAATCAATCAACACTTTGAACTAAGTACCGATCTACTCTATGCATTTAAGCGTGATTTTACGATTTACAACCGCAATGCTGATGAAGTAGATAGTTATAGCATTGAACCCTCTTTGGGTGGTATCATCAAATTAAAATATCTTTTTTAAAGCAGGTATGGTGAGAGTAGGTAATAGATGAAAAGGATTCTCTGGTTCAGGCGTGATCTTAGAGTGGAAGACAACCCTATACTCTCTTTGAGTGGGGAAGTACTGCCTATGTTTATCTTTGATAGTCAGATACTTAACTCACTTGTTCCAGATGATAAACGTGTCAGCTTTATTTTTGACGGGGTGGTCAAACTTAAACACTCACTACGATCCAAAGGGTTGGACCTTAAAATATACTGGGGTGATCCTGTTGAGATTTTTGCAGTATTAGAGTCACAAGGTTTTGATGAGGTGGTTGCCAGCGGAGATTATGATGCCTATGCCAAAGAAAGGGATATAAGAGTTTCTCATATTCTTCATTTTAGATACCTACATGATACCTATATCTTTAACCCTGCAGAGATACTCAAAGATGATGGTACCCCTTATCTGGTCTTTACCCCTTTTTACAACAAGGCCAAAGCACTTTTTTCTAAAGAACATCTGCATGAGTATACCTTTGGAGAACATACCCTTTATTTGACATCATATGAGGGGATCACCAAAATGAATGATAATAAAGAGGAGATCCTGCCTTTAGATATGGGATCGATCGGGTTTACAGAAAATCTTCCCAAGATCGATGAGGTAGAAACGAAACTAAAAGCCCTGAAAAAGAATCTTCCCATCTATACTCAGCAGAGGGATTTCCTTGACAAAGAGGCCACGTCTCATCTCAGTATCGATCTTCGTTTTGGTACGATCTCTATACGATCTCTTTTACGCTTTTTGGTGGAACAGAAAAAAGAAGGTGTGGATACGGAACCTTTCTTCAGACAGCTTATTTTTCGTGACTTTTATGCGTATCTGCTCTTTCACTTTCCCACCCTTGCCACACATAATTATAAATATAGATTTAACGGCATAGAGGACGAAGAGAAATACAGGGCATTTTGTGAAGCCAGAACAGGGGTACCCATAGTGGATGCAGGTATAAGAGAACTGCTACAGACCGGTTTGATGCATAACCGTGTACGGATGATCTGTGCTTCATTTTTTACGAAGGATCTGCTCTTGCCATGGCAGTGGGGTGAAAAGTTTTTTGCAAAGTATTTGTTGGATTATGATGCGGCATCCAACATACTCTCTTGGCAATGGAGTGCAGGGACAGGGATCGACCCTCAGCCTTATTTTCGTATCTTCAATCCCTATCTGCAGAGTAAAAAATTTGATAAAGAGGCAGGCTATATCAAAAAGTGGATACCCGAACTCAGATCGATAGATGCAAAAAAGCTTCATGATGAGAACTATTTGTTAAACTATACCATTGAAGCGTATCCCAAACCCATAGTAGTACATAAAGAGGCTTCACAAAATGCTTTGGCATATTTTAAACAGAGACTTTAGGAGATGATCATGTTGGATTTGCAAGAGATGCGTACAGAATATATACAGGCGACACTTGATGAAAGTTCGGTACCCATAGATCCTTTTACACTCTTTGAAATCTGGTTCGCACAAGCGGTCAAGACAGAGGTGAAAGATCCAAATAGTATGATATTGGCTACAAGTTCGAAAGATAATATTCCAAATATACGTACCGTACTTTTAAAGATATTTGACGAAAAGGGCTTTGTTTTTTTTACGAACTATAATAGTGTCAAGGCCAAAGAGATAGAAGAAAATCCTCATGTGGCACTGGAATTCTTATGGTTGGACCTCGAACGACAGGTACGTGTGATAGGCACCTGTGAGAAGGTCAGTACATCAGAGTCCATGTCATACTTTATGAAGCGTTCACGCGGGAGTCAGATAGGTGCATGGGTGAGCGAACAAAGTTCAGTGATCTCTTCACGGAAGATGCTTCAAATGCAAATAGAAAAAATGAAACAGAAGTTTGCGAATGGTTCGATCCCTCTACCTGATTTTTGGGGAGGTTACAGGGTCATACCCTCACAGATAGAATTCTGGCAGGGCAGAGAGAACAGACTGCATGACCGTATTCTTTATACGAGAGACAATGGCGGATGGAGCATCCAAAGGCTTGCGCCCTAGGGCACTGTTTTTTTATAGGTTGGTATCTGGTAAAAATAAGAAAGAAAAAGATCTTTAATTTCTTAAAAAAATTGTTGAAATTTTGATGCAAATCCGAAAAAAAGGAGTAAAATTCAAGAAAATACTTCGGAGAAAAATGTGTCAACCTTGACCGTGAGCAACTATACCCTGAAACACTTCGACCTAAGAGCAAAAGAACACATGGATAGATACCTAAAAGTGGTCAATGCAGATATCAGTGACTATACCTTTGCAGGCAATTACATCTGGCTCTCTACTGCTACCGGATTTTATGCCATTGTGAATGATACCTTTTGTCTTTTTATACTGAATTCCGGCGAACTTTCCATGCTTCTTCCTCCCTTGGGAAAACAGGAAAATACCTATGAAGCGATGCTGCAATGTTTTGAGATCATGAATGCACATAACAGTAACAGACAGTATTCAAAAATAGAATATATCCATGAAAATATGCTTGAAGGCTTTGTGGATTACCTTGAAGAGGGAACCGTGATCTTTGATATGCTCAAAGACTTTATCATCGAAAAGAAGTTGGTGGACTATATCTATAAAGTGGATAACCTTATTGAACTCAAAGGTGACCAGTATAAATCAAAAAGAAACGAGATCAACAAGTTTCAGAAGGTTTACACCAATCACAGGGTTGAGATCATAGATATCGATAAACACCGGGACGGGATCACACATCTTTTTAACAAATGGGTCAAAGACAGGACAACTTATATGCCAAAAGAAGAAGTGGAAAGCTTTTTAGACGGTATTTATTTTGAGAGATTTGCTATCAAACGTCTGTTGAATGATTATCAAAACCTTGATGTGGTAGGAATGGTACTTTATATCGATGATGAGATCAAGGGATTTACGGTAGGAGAGAGGATCAATGAACAAACCTCCAGTGTGATCATCGAAAAGACCGATTTTGAGGTGTTGGGATGTGCCCAGTTCATTTTTAGGGAGTTTACCAAATACCTTAAAGAGATCTATCATAGCGAGTATATCAACGTGGGCGATGATATGGGATTTGAAAATTTGAAAAAAGTTAAAATGTCCTATCGTCCGGATAAGCTCATTCCTAAATATACGATCTACCAAAAACAATGATCACGCACGCTACCCAAGACCATCTGAAGGCATTGGTTGCATTGGAAAACAGCCTTTTTTCCAATGATGATTTTCCTTTGAGCAGGGGTTCGTTTTCCTATCATATCAAAAAGAATGATCTATTCGTATTTATCCACGAGGGAGAAGTAGCAGGATATATTCTTTGGCTTAAAAGAAAAAGGTACTATCGTCTTTATTCTTTGGGTGTATCTGTAGAGTGTAGGGGGAGAGGTATGGCTCAAGAGTTACTTTCGTATTCATTTACACTTTTAAAAGCGCAGAGCTATACGCTTGAGGTCAAAACAACGAACCTAAGTGCCATATCACTTTACGAGAAGTTCGGTTTTGCAAAGCAAAAAATTCTAAAGGGGTATTATCCGAATAACCGTGACGGATATCTCATGAGAAGGCAGGACAACGATGAAACTCAAAAATTATAAGTTTATACTTCAAGAGATTAATCAAAGCACTTTTTTATATCTGCAGTCATTGGCTCTATTGCTTATCACCTATATTGATTGGACACTCATGCCCTATGTAACAAAACTTGAAGGTACCTATCTTCCCGTATATATGATCAGTTTTTTCATGCTGATCGGTGCACTGGATGGCATTGTACAACCTCTGTTCAAGCATATCAGGATATACAAGATCTATCTATTCTCCATCGTACTTGATTTGATTCAGATAGCAAGCTATTTTTTGTACCTTGTTTCTATCGAGCTCTTTACCTATGTGATCCTGGCTATATTTACCATTCAGGGTATTACCTTTGAAGTTGCCAGAGTGCATACGGTTGATTTCATGAAAGATGAATCCATTGAGCTTAGAGAATATTTGATGATACGATCGTTCATTATTTCCCTTGCGATTATATTGGGAGGGGTGAGCGCTATGCTGTTTGATTATCTTGATGTTCCTTTACTCTATATCCTTAGTTATTTGACACTGTTGGCTCTGTTCGGTATCTATCTGCAGTATAAATTGTACAAGATCTTTAAAAAAAGAATTTTTTTGTCGGATATAGAACTGGAGCAGGACAAAAAAGAACTTTTTGAAAAGTTCAGATGATCCGGATGCATAGGTAGCTCGAAAATATTGAAAACCTTTGATGAATAGTCAAAAGAACGCTATGAAAAATGGTATGAATATACTATACTTAGGATAGAGAAGTAAAAGGCACTTCAACTGGTACCTGAATACCCTGGGAAAGGAGAGATCATGAAGGTTCTGCTCACCGGTGCAAACGGCTACATAGGCAGACGTCTGAAGCAAACGCTATTAAATGAGGATGTTTCTCTACGTCTGCTTGTACGCAACCCCAAAAGTCTGGATCCTGATCTAAACGCTGAAATAGTACAAGGTGATACCTTTGATATGGATTCTTTGGAGCGTGCTCTTGAGGGTATCGATGTTGCGTACTATCTCATACACTCTTTGCAACAGAAAAACTATAAAGAGCTTGACAAACAAAGTGCACAGAATTTTCTGGATGCAGCCATTAAAAAAGGTGTAAAACGCATTATCTATCTAGGGGGACTTGGGATTAAAGAACATGCAAGTGAGCATCTTTTAAGTCGTATAGAAACGGGGGAAATACTCTCAAGCAGGCCGGATAAAATAGAGACTATCTGGATACGTGCAGGTGTGATCATAGGCTCGGGAAGTGCCAGTTTTGAGATCATCCGGCACCTTACAGAAAAACTGCCTGTGATGGTGACACCCAAATGGGTCAGTACATTAGCACAGCCGATCGGGGTAGATGATGTCATTGCTTACCTGAATGCCGCAAAAGATCTTAATATCAATAAGAATCTCGTGGTGGATATAGGCAGTGAGAAGATGACCTACAAAGAGATGATGCTTGGCTGTGCCCATGCACTTGGCCTTCGTCGCTGGATCATCCCACTCCCTGTACTGAGTATCAATCTTTCATCATATTGGTTAAATCTTTTCACTCCTGTACCCTACACAGTCGCACGTTCTCTTATAGAGGGTCTCTCTTCTGAGGTTGTGGTACAAAATGAAAATGCCAAAAAGTATTTCAGTCAGATCCAGCCCATCAGATTTGACGAAGCAGTCAAAAAAGCCATTAAAGAGATGGAAGAAAATCAGGTCTATAGCCGATGGAGTGATGCAGGGGGAGTAGGTGACAGGTGGGAGATGCAGCATAAAGGTGACCCCTCATCGGCAGTTTTAATGGACCGTCAGGTAGTTGATCTTAACGGTATTCCCAAAGAGACCATTTACCGTACTTTTTGTGCTATCGGTGGTAAAGAGGGGTGGCTTGGCTATCATTGGCTTTGGGAGATCAGAGGCTGGATAGATAAAATGATCGGTGGTGCAGGACTCAACAGAGGAAGAAGAGACAGTTGTCATCTCAGAATAGGAGAGAGTGTGGATTTTTGGAGAGTTGAAGATCTCATTCCCAATGAAAGACTGCTGCTCTATGCACAAATGAAAGTCCCCGGCAAAGCTTGGCTGGAATTTAAGATAAAAGGCGATGAACTGGTGCAAACAGCTTATTTTTATCCACGCGGGTTGTTTGGCAGGCTCTATTGGTATGTGCTTACTCCTGTGCATTATCTGGTATTTCGTACTATGATAAGATCTATACTGAAAAAAGCACAAAACGATGAACAGACAAAATAATACTATGAACACATCAAAAGAAAGAGTAGAATAAAGAAAACAGAGAGACTCATATTTTAGGTTGCAGGAATACTGCATTTCACTCATTATAGTAAAGGAAAAACATGAAAAAATTACTATTACCAATCGCACTCTCATTTGCGTTATTATTGACAGGGTGTGAAGACAAAAAACCGGAAAAAGTTACACCTGTTGAAAATTTTAATCTCAATGATTATCTTGGAACATGGTATGAGATAGTTAGGTTGGAACACAGGTTTGAAGAAGGTATGGAAGCTATATCGGCAACCTACAGTATGAGAGAAGACGGCGGTGTTAAAGTACTCAATAAAGGGTATAAAACCGAAGAGAAAGAGTGGAGCGAGGCCGAAGGTAAAGCCTATTTTGTCAAAAGTCCAAACGAGGGCTTCTTGAAAGTATCCTTTTTCGGACCGTTCTATGGTTCTTACATCGTGATGGATACAGACTATGAGACCTATACGATGATCAGCGGCCCTGATCTGAGTTATTTCTGGATACTCTCCAGAAAACCGACACTCGATGAGAAGATACTGGACAGACTTTTAGCGCAAGCAAAAGAAGCAGGGTTTGACACGAGCAAGCTTATCTATCCGGACCAAAGTATGAATGCAAGTATGAATAATGACAAATAAAGCACTCATCATCGTAGCGCATGGCAGCCGAAAAGACTCCTCCAATGAAGAGGTCAAGGCACTAGGAGAGAAAGTAAAAATCTTGCAGGATAAATACTATGCGTTTGTGATGACGGCATTTTTGGAGTTTGCTGTTCCTTCTTTGGAAGAGAGTATACTCTCCTGTATAGACAAGGGTATAAGTGAGATAGTCATCTTGCCTTATTTCCTGGCTTCGGGTAACCATGTTACCCGAGATATCCCTGAAGTGGTTGAAAAGATACAGGCATCATACCCGAAAGTAAAGATAACACTCAAAGAGCATTTAGGCAGTGCACCTGGTATGGTGAATCTTCTTAGCGATATGGCTGTCAGTTCGAACAAAAAACTCTAAAACTCAATCAATACACTACAAACTTTATTTTTTGTATGAGAATAAGCAAATCATGTTATGATGCCAAAAAAGATTATCTCCTATCTAAAAGGATACCCCCATGTATACAGTACAAATGGAAAAAGAGTGTGGATGTTTTAAAAAAAGTGAATACACCAATAATGTGACCTTTGAAATACAACAAGATGCCTACAAGTATGCAGCCACAGTCGCTGAACTTATGAATGAAGAGTTTTGTGGTACACATAACTTTACTGCACATAAAGGGGATGGTGACTACTTTCTCATAAGAGTGGCTATCAATCCTGAGGCTGTAGGCATTAAGCCTCATGTGAGTTGTGATGTTGGCTGTAGTGCTACTGATAAATGGTCTTTAGAGTCTAACACCAAATCTGATAAATAACATTTATGTTGATTTGAATAAATGTTGGATCATAAGAATCAAATTTACTACGATAAAAAACCTTATAAAATTATATATTGAGCCACTTGCAGATTCAATATCACAAAGTGGTTAATTTCTAATAGTCTGTAATTAGCTATTTAAAAAAGCTGTTTATTAAAATTATTTAGAACTAAACATCTAAAAACTGTTAAAAAACCTATTTTTAGGGCGTGCTTTATGGTTTAGATTTGAGGACATGGTGTTTTTGACTTTAATATTTAAATAAAGCTAGGTAACAAGTTTTAAAGACTGCGTGATGCAGACAGACAACACAGCAAAGGCTAACACAGAAGCTACCTTTTGAGCTCCCTGGTAATAGATCTTACTACATCCATAGTTGTCTTTCAAATAGGCATTAACCCTCTCAACACTGGTTGGTTGATTATAGTGCAGATCATCAGAGTTATTATAGAGTTTGAGTGGCTGCAATATCTTTTTTTCACTTTTAGCTAAAGCGATCTGTGCTTTGAGTTTTTTTGAATTCTTTGGATTAATATCAATAATGGGTCTGTGATTTTGTTTCTGAGAATAACTCTTTATAATTTTGTTGTCATAGGCTGCATCAGCCAGATCATACAGATAGTTTATTTTCTGACTACTCTGACAGATGAGCGGTAATGCTAATGAACTATCATGCACAGAGGCAGACGAATAGATAGCAGTGATAGGAATATCCCCATCTACCACACTCATATGAAGTTTGCCACCTGTCCATCTATATCGGTTTCCTTTTGAATTCTGTTTGATACTGGTATTACTCTCGGTGCTTATGAGAGATAACATCTCCTCAGTACTTTGCATATTCTCCTGTTGTTGTAAGATACTTGGCTTTTTAGGTGGAAGCTCTTCTCCTTTCTTTGGACGCCCCTGTCTGCGTTTAGGTTTGATCTCCTTTTCCTGCTTTACCGCTTTTTCTCTCAGTTCAATCGCGGTGGAATCGATACTGCTATAAAAGAAAAGTGTCTCACTTAAATACTTCTCTATAAAAACATCATGGGCTTTGGTTGCAATAGATTGTTGACTGAACTCTTTAAAGACACGGCTGAATTTTGATTCACTGGGGATTTCATTGTAATGTCTCCATCCACATATGACTCTTAATGTTCTATCTATTTTTAATCTGTCTATTAATGCACTTGTGGTTTGAAAGTTATAGACCTGTTTGGCTACAAAGGCACGCGCCATCTCTTCTCTGTCTTTGGGTGGATTGGTGATCTGTACAGTAGAGACAAATCTTTCTATCTCTGCAAAGTCAAGGATCTTTATCAGCTTTTCTTCTTTGGGACTTAATGCTCCTATAGATGCTTCTAGTTTGGGGAAAAGACTCTGCTCTAAATTAATGACTTTAAGCCACATTTTTGAAAGTGAAGGTATAATTTTTCTCATAAGCTGACTCTTTTTTCTGTTAGATTTTTGTGGTAAAAAATTATAACTTTTTGAAGTCAGAATCAGCTTTTTTCTTCATTTTAACTCTTAATAACCCCTCTTTTTTGATAATCTGCAAGTGGCTCTATTTTATAAGGTTTCCATTTCATATACTAATAGTCGGCTTTAAACTGTAAAGTCATTGTCCTCATTTCCTTCACAGTAACTATGTTATACTCCAACAATAACTTATAGACCTCATGGATGTGCAATATGAGTTTGATCATTGATGTATTGGCTTGCGTGGCAAGTACGTCAAAAAACACAAAAGAAGAGGGATTAAAATTATGAAAATTCGATCCTTGTTACCGTATCTGGCCATCACATTCGGATTAGCCTGGGGTCTTATAGCCTTACTTATGCTATTTCCACAACAAATCACAGCAGTATTCGGTGAATTAAGTGCGAAAAATCCGCTATTTATACTTGCGGTTTATGCCCCTGCGATAGCGGCCTTTATTTTGGTGTTTCGTCACAGAGGATTGCAAGGATTACGGCGCTACCTCTCAAGATTATTGCTATGGAGGGTGCATTGGGGTTGGTATATATATTTATTCATTGGTATTCCATTATTGTTCTATGCAGGTGCTTCTATAAAAGGAAATCTATTTACAGACCCATTTCCATTTTCAACCTGGAATGAAGTGTTTTGGGCTATGGCATTTATGCTCATTTTGGGACCTATAGAGGAATTTGGTTGGCGTGGAGTTGCGTTGCCGTTACTTCAGCAGCATTTTGCTCCAATATGGGCAGGTATTATCCTGGGGTTTGTCTGGGGGATGTGGCACCTTCCGGCATTTTACCTAAGTGGATCGCTACAGAGTACATGGTCTTTCTTTCCCTTTTTCATTGGTACCATAGCGCTCAGTATCATTGTCACACCACTGTTTAATGCCTCAGGCGGCAGCATTTTACTACCCATGCTATTTCATTGGCAGGTTATTAACCCTGTTTTTCCCGATGCTGCTCCATACGACACGATTATGTTTGTGGCTTCGGCCATCATTGTTGTCATCATCAATCGAAAGAAAATGTTCAGCAGGGATGGTGCAGTGATAGAGGTGGTCCCCGGAGAAACGATGAAATGAGTACCTGGAGTAATCAAAGGCTGTATGGTTGGACTGGAATGCTCATGGTAGTAGCGTGTGTTATTTATTTTCTTTCTGGAATAGATTTTGATGAACACAATCTTTCTAATGACGCGTTTGGAAAGCTTGAGAAAGATGTTCAAAACGTATTGGATGCACGGTATAAAGCAGCCCAGATCACAGATGAACTTTTTCCTGGGGCAACGGTAGCTTTTGTGCTGAGAGACGGACGTATGGCAGGGTTTGCAACAGGTTTTTCAGACATTGAAGAAAAGACTTCCATGTCGACTGAGTCACGCATGCCAGCGGGAAGCATTGGCAAGACATTTGTTGCTGCAGTTGCACTGAGCATGGTCTCGGATGGTATGCTGGATCTGGACGGTAAGATCATTAAGTGGCTTGGCGACGAGCCGTGGTTCAATCGCCTTCCAAACCATGAGATGATTACATTGCGGCATCTGTTGAATCATAGCAGCGGTCTCATTGATCATGTATTTGATGCAGGTTCAGGATTTCAGGATTATATGAAGAAGCAAGTGACTCTCGGCAATACAGAGCGCACTATTGACCCAAGGGAATTGGTACAGTTTATCCTAGACAAAAAGCCGTTATTCCCAGTTGGTGAAGGTTTTCACTATACTGATACAGGTTACATTTTGGTGGGACTCATCATCGAAAAAGCCAGCGGTTCGAGCTATTATAAAGAACTCTCCAATCGCTTTCTGAAGCCTTTGAATCTTAGGCTTACCTCGCCGTTGAGTCAAGGAAAAGTAGTGGGGTTGGCACAAGGGTATGCTCCCAAAAGCCAACAGCTTTTCGGACTTCCATACAAGGTTGTGGATGCAGGTACTTTTGTATTTAATACCTCTCTCGAATGGACGGGCGGTGGTGTGACAAGTAATTCACAAGATCTAGTACTGTGGGCAAAGAAGCTCTATGAAGGTAAAGTTATAGCCCAACCGTATCTTGACGAGATGTTGAACTCAGTAGCCAATCCTAAACAGGGTCGAGACAATTCGGGTCGAATATACGGATATGGACTCGGGGTAAGTATAGCGAAGACGAAATACGGTACGACATTCAGGCACGGTGGTTTTTTCCCTGGATATAATTCCATACTGGCCTATTTCCCCGAGTACAGAATAGCTATCGCCATGCAGATGAATAGCGATAGCTCAAAAATTGAAGAGCACTTCGAGGCCATTGTAAAAATCATTATTGAAGCCATTGATCCAGACCTTATCAAAATAGAGTAAGTCAAGAGTAATAATATCTCTTATCTACACAATGTTCTTTCTAAAGAGTCCGATGAATGGTTGTTAACTTACTGAACTTTTTCACCTGACACCCATACTTTGTTCCCCTTTAATTATCAGTCACTCTAAGCCTGTCATTACGCACTAGGAAACGTCCGTTGATGGTCAATGCGAGGGACTCTCCGCCAAGTGGCGCGTCTTCAGGCAATCCTCGCTGGGCATGAATATGCAGATGCGGTTCGGAGCTGTTCCCGGAATTGCCCAGTTCACCCAGCACATCACCAACCACCACGGCCTGCCCCTCGCGAACACCAATAGTGCCCTGACGAAAATGAGCCATCACCACATAGTACTCACCGCAGTCGATGGCAAGGTAATTGCCAGCCATCTGTTCCCGGTTCATGACAGGCACCCGATTATCAGGCACGCCATCAACGACTTTGGCAACGTGGCCACTACAGGGTGCCAATAGCGAGGTTCCGAAACTCACATATCGATTAGGATCCTCTGGCCGAAGACCTCGCACATGAAGCCCCCATGACGTGATTCGAAAAATATCGAGTGCGCGGCTCTGGCCATGATAATTATTAAACCGTTCAACATCGGGATTCAGAGTTTTCAGGTGGATGTTCACTGTTGCCGTGGATCCACCGTGGGCAATCAGATAGTCACCAGAAGGAAACGGTGCGGCGATATCTACAACCTACTCCTCTGGAAGCTGTCTTCCCTGCAGGGCAGTAATTCCCAGATAACACCCTAGTAGACCAATCGCGAAGAGTATCAGCAGGATAATACTGTGCAGAACACCGGCGCTCAAAAGTACAGAGCCATCAACAACACCGCGCCACAACTGAGAACCCACGATAGAAACAAGCAACAGCCAGTAAAGATACGGAGTCCAGTAGAGTGGCATCGCCCAGAGCATCGCGAGTGTCATGCCGAACAGTACCGAGGCAATCGCCAATACCTGAAGACTCCAGGCTAACCAACCTACTGCGGGCAGGAACGCCAGCCAGGCCAAAAAAAGTAACGGCAATAGAACTTGTACTAAAAGAGTCAGTATCATGATTGGTCAGGCACACGGTTTTTTGACCAAAAAACAAGCAATAGTAGCGCTAAGACTGCATATCCAGATAGAAGAAATGGATACATGTCTGACGAAATGCCGAGCATCTCACCGGTAAAGTTCATCATTCCATGGAACACCAAAACCGCAATTATACTTCCTCCGGTGCTGTTATATACGTGAGTAATCAACACTGTCGTACAGACTATCATTGGTAGCCACCAATAAAGCTCTGGATTAAAGGTCGTGTTTGCATAGTAACCGGGAAACCAGACGAACGGCGCGTGCCAGATAGCCCAGACCGTACCGTTGATCAATCCTGCCGTAGTCGGGCCGAGGCGCTGCAGTAGTGTATCCAAGTAGTATCCGCGCAAACCGATCTCTTCGATGGCTGGAAAAACAAAGGAAAGGAGCACAAGAAACAAAAGCATGCCCGGATTTGAAAAAAGTGACCAATTCACATCGAGTGGCAAATTGGTGACACCTATCAACACTGCGAGACCAGCCATCGCCAGATCGAACGCCAGCCAGAACAAAAGGATTACCAGCCACCAGGAGGTGGGAATGCGCCGCCAATCGATCAGCCGTTGAGTCAGATCGAGGAGTTGCGCCTTGCCTCCCGTAAACACCGCCAAGCCAAGTCCAGCAATAAGCGGACTGGCGCCGCCGATCAGGAACCACAGAATGTTCGGAAAGGACCACACCGAAGACTCCGAGAGCAGCAAGGGTGTCCAGAACAGGTAAGCCCAGCCGAGATAGATCAGTGGAAAGGTGAGGATCGGGTGTGCGAGCACCCATTGACGCAATCCGGGGAATCGTTCGCGCGTATCACTCATGGGGAAACTCCACAGCCATTACATCAGCCACAAAAAACAGAAAATAGTGATCCATGTCAAAGTGGCTACCCACTCCGACGTGCGTGGGCAAGCGGAATCCGCTGAATGACCAAAACTCGGAGGGTATCTCTCCAAACGGTTGCAACTGGTGCTACTTCTCATAATTAGTGTTGCTCCATCGTTCAAAGCGGACCTGTGTTGACTGGCCATCCGGTGCCACCATGACATTGACAGACTGTGACAAATCCTGATGTCTTACGGTAAGCCTGGTGCAGTCCGTATCCACCCAGTACCGTGTCCAGCATTTGCTGTTCAAGTGGATTTGCCTTCTTAGGTAGATATTCATCTCTATTCTCACTCCATCACTTCATCGAGATGGCGACGTGGCGCTGCGTCAATTTCATCTTTCGGAAAACCTAGCCTTAGCAAGATTTGCGGAAACCCCTGTTGGCTCAATAGGTTTTGAAGTTTGGGGCGTAATGATGCAACTTGGATAGGTTGATTTAAATAAGACGCTTGCAGCCCCTGAGAGTGTGCAGATAGCAATATCTTTTCCAACGCTTGACCAGCTGCTAACCAATCCGCAACGTTGTCACCAGCGGTGCCTAGAACAGCAAGTATAGGGGATTCATCGGCTAGTTGCTTATCCTTTGCCCCCACTACTTTGCCTATGTCGAAAGTTCGAACAATGACTTGCGCGATGGGCGCAACGATTCCAGGTACAGTCAGACCGTCACCTCGACGGCGTGGGTGCATCCATGCAGCGAGCTCTCTTCGCCAACTGGGGTTTGACCACTGAATGGAATCGCCCTCTGCGACAAGCTCTGCCACCTTCTGACGATCGTCTTCCGAATCGATGACTTCGAGCCAGGAAGCTTCTTCCGATGCATTCTCACTCAATGAATCTAGAACCTCAGTCGGTATATCTCTCGATGCAAAACGTCTTCGATAGGTTCGACGCCACTCGATAGATTTAAATAGTCCAGATTCGTCCGTGGATAACGAATTTTCTTTGTTAAATGAGATTACGGCTAGCAGGTCATCATTACCAGAATCTGGTGTAATGTCGCAAGTCACACCAATCCCTCCATGAGCAGCCGCCACACGCAAATTCATCAGAGCACAGCCACAGCTTATAGTGAGTTCTCTATCATCTGGATCGTTAGCAGGAAGGGCTCGCGTCCTATCGGCAAATATGGAGACTGCGCCATCAGTAATCTCAAATCGCCATGGCTGCGTGTTGTGACTCGAGGGAGCGAGGACGGCATAGCTCAGCAATGATTTTATCTGTTCCGAAGTAACAGACGTTTTCCTTGAATTTATCATGGTTTCTCCTTTTAGCTAAAACACCTAGCGTCTGAGTTCACTGGTGTTTAATACGATGGCCGTTTTTGAGATAGCAAAAATGGGCAGCGGCTCAAACGTCCTGTACAACGATTTCTTAGCCTTTTGCTCATTGCTGCATCCAAAAGACAATACTAGGACTCAAAAAAAGTAACAGCATACCTACACCAAGTAAATTACCCTTAAGGGGATTAAAATCTTCGATGATTTTACTCCACTTAAATTTGAATACGTACCTCCCAAAATAGATGTCTAGGCCTAACATAATCACTAACCAAACAAAGCCTATTTTATAACAGTCAAAATAATTGACGGGAGAAACCCATGGCAAAGTCAGCCAAGAAATAGCGTATATTATTGTTATGCCTGAAAAAAAACTGATCTTTTTCGCGCGTTTTTTACCATATAAACGATGCAAAACTCGTACTCTGATATTGCCATTTATAACTTCACCAAAGGCAAGTAGCACGCCAACTACAAGAATTTTCAATAACACTATGATTGCCTCATCAGCCTAACTATTTATTAGGGGAACAAAGTGTCCCCTCTGCACAGATACATCGTATTAGTAGTATACAACAAATATCTAGCTATTTTAAACATTTCATTAAAAATGTGAAAAATTGATATATTTTATGATTTTCACATCACTATTAATAAAATGATAACTGTCGCTAATGACCTTTTAGTCCGAAATACACAAATAGTCGGACAAAGTGTTCCCCTATTTATCCATATCAGGCAATAGAGAACATATTGTCCTCTATTTTTTTGGGAGGCATCAGTGTCAAGATGAGTTGTACATCTGCTTATGTAATTACTTAAAAAATGAAAACCTTATAAAACCAGCCATATTGGAATATTTTATAAGGTTTTCTATTATGTCTTGAGTCTTTAAAATATGCAACGTATTGTATTGGATTTTAGCGTTTTCCTTGGAACAGATAATGTCATGGTAGATATCTACCATGAATCAACAAAAATCCCCTACGAAATATTTCTGTATCCGTATAAAATATGAGAAAAAATGAGGAACCAATGTTTAAAACCTATGATACTTTAGAAGAAGCAACACATACACAGCCAAGAGTCACGGCTTTGCTCGCCTGCCAGCACAACCTGATGCCGGCTTCATGGCATATGCCTGTCTCTAAGTCGCCTTTTCGCTATGCTGTGGCGGTACGTGAAGAGAACTACACCCATGCACTACTGGAAAAACATCGAAGCTTTACACTCAATTTCTTACCATTTGATCATTATGAAACTGTCAGCATGATGGGAAAAATACATGGTGACATCGAAGACAAATTGTCTAAAAGTGGCTTAGTGGTAGAGGGTATAGATAGCAATGAAAATGTATTACTCAGTGCTTCAGACTTTATCTATGAATGTAGGGTATGTGATACCTATAAAAATGGTGATCATACCATTTTTATCGCAGATGTTAGTAACATACATGTCAATGAAAAACAGAGTCACAAGCCTATGCTGTTTTCCGGTCGTGGGAAGTATGCGACAGTAGAAGAGACATTTACAGTACCAAAAAGGAGTATTGTATGACTTTAGAAGAAATCGAGTTTGAGTTTGAGCTGGCAGGATTGAGTAGAGAACAGCAAGTCAAATGATTATCATCTATTAAAAGAAATGGTTTTGATGCAAAAGCAGTGGATAAAAAATTACAACTTATGGGATTTGAACCGATCTTCACTATTTATGATGATGACTTGGACGATACCTATATAAAAAACGTTAAAGAGCAACAGTAAAAAAGTCGGTAAATCTCTTTAACCGACATAAACCAACTACAAAAACTTCTTTAAACACGATAATATATGAGATAAAGGAGTTTTCATGAAACCGTATATACCAAAAGCATTTAGTTTCGACCCGGATGAGAGAGGCCACTTTGGGAAGTTTGGAGGCAGATACGTCCCAGAGACACTGATGCCCATACTCATTGAACTAGATGAAGTCTACAAACAATACCGTTTTGACAAAACCTTTTGGAATGAGGTCAATGCACTCTACAAAGACTATGTAGGACGTCCATCACCTCTGTATAAAGCACAGAATATAAGTAGTGAAATAGGTGCAGAAGTCTATCTTAAACGTGAAGATCTCAACCATACAGGTGCACACAAGGTGAACAATACGATTGCCCAAGGTCTTTTGGCTAAACGTATGGGAAAAACGAAGATCATTGCTGAGACGGGCGCAGGACAGCATGGCGTGGCTACTGCAACTGTCGCAGCACTTATGGGGCTTGAGTGTGAGGTTTTTATGGGTGCAAAAGACGTAGAGCGCCAACAACTCAATGTCTTTCGCATGAAATTGCTAGGTGCAAAAGTACACGCAGTGGAGTCTGGCAGTAGAACACTTAAAGATGCCATGAATGATGCCATAAGACACTGGGTCACTCATGCCAGAGATACCTTCTATATCATAGGTACTGCGGCAGGGCCACATCCTTACCCTTTGATGGTACGTGATTTCCAGGCTATCATCAGTTATGAAGCCAAAGCGCAACTCTTAGAACAAGCGAATACGCTACCTGATTTTGTCATCGCTTGTATAGGCGGAGGGTCAAATGCCTTAGGTATGTTTGCCCACTTTATAGAAGAAGAAAAAACAGAGTGTATCGGCATAGAAGCAGGAGGTAAAGGACTGCAAAGTGGAGAACATGGCGCCTCATTGGCTTTGGGAAGACCGGGTGTACTGCATGGACAATTGAGTTATCTGTTACAAACTGACGAAGGCCAGATCAATGAAGCTTACTCTATATCAGCAGGGCTTGACTACCCCGGAATAGGGCCTGAACACTCATTTCTTATGGAGCAGGGTAAAGTGATCTATGACTCTGTAACAGATGATGAGGCTATGGATGCCTTTGTATGGCTCAGCCGAAGCGAAGGGATCGTCCCTGCGTTTGAAAGCGCGCATGCGATCGCCTATCTTAAAAAAATGCCTCAAGAGAAGATCAAAGGTAAAACGATCATCATCAGCCTTTCGGGCAGAGGGGATAAAGATATGATACAGGCTATGGAGATCTTGAAGCTGTGATCTTATGGGTATCGTGTGATACGTGATTGTGAAAAGGATGCATAAATCAAGTACGATTATTTTCATCTGGCCTATATATTGTATATGCCGGTAGTATATATTGGAAGTACAATGAGTGGCAATTTAGACCAATATATACAAATAATATGCCAACCTAGAGTGTTTAGGATCAATATTTTCTAAATGATATCAATTATTAATATTATATTAAGCTCACTTTCTATAATATTTGATAATTAATATCAAATAGGAGCAGATAATGACAGCATGTATGCCAAGAAAACAGGGCAAAGAAATCAATCAGGTTATAGATTTTATGCAAACGGTTCAACACAATTATAAGTTAAATTCCATTGTTATGAACCATATAGATATACACCAAAAAGACAGGTTCGGATATACGGCACTGTATTGGGCCATTTACCATCACAATATACATAATGTAAAGCTTTTACTGTATTATGGATGTACACTTGATGTTACAAACAACTCTAAAAAAGCACCTTTTTGTGCAGTTGATGCGAATGACCTTGAAGTTCTTACATACTTGGTGGACAATGGCATTGATATTTTTATGGAATATCAAGGAGAAAGTCTGTTTGAGTATGTTGAACGTTTGGGAAGTAAAGAGATGAAAGAGTATTGTAAAAAGATAGGTTTGATGAGGTCCGGAGGATAACTCCGCTATATAGTCCCCCCCCTTATATTCTGTCCCATCTTTATGGGTCAAGATGCTCCCGGTGCAGGTGTAGAATAGATATTTTTAATAGAGTAGGGGGAAAGTGATCTATGACTCACTTACCGATGATGAAGCGATGAATGCCTTTGTCTGGGTATGCCGAAAGGCAAACATTTTCTTCATTTCACGTTTCACAAAGTACACTGCGGGCATACTCAGAGGCCAAAACGGAAGTGAAAATATGATCTTATCACGCAAGAAAGAATGTGTTCCATCTATTGTTATAAAATGATGTTCGTGCCTGAAACTTTTAAAGGGCGAACGTGTAGCGACATCGACAATGAGATCAGGATAGCGGACTTCTTGAAATCTTAACTCCCAGACGAAGGAGAGCAATCCTTTCTTGATCCTTAAAATTGCTTCATTCCCTTCTTTTAGAGGTGTTTCAAGCTTCAAGATCTCTACACTCGTATTTTTCGGTGTGATAAGCGGGAGGTTCTTGGTATCCGCATGAAAATCAAACAGGGTTTTGACACTGCAAGGCATAGGCATTTCGAATATTAGTGTATGTTCCATAATATATATTATGACATAACCTATGGACATTTCGTATCGTATTCGTGTCGATTTATCATCTATTACAGGTACAGCAGGAGATATCGTCGGGGAAGCAGAGATGGTTGCAAAAGGCAATACGGTTATGATAGACTATACGATGCGTGTTCCATATAACGATTCAACGATCGATATCAGCGTACGCGACAGGTTACATCTTCAGGAAGATGGCGTGATACTGAACCACTCAAAAATGAAAAAATTCGGATTTGAGGTCCGAGAGCTTGTGATCATGATCATCAAGGATTTCCCTGCGGATAAAAAAGAGTAAAGGAGACAGCGTGCTAAAAGGTATCTTGTCGTTAGTGTTTATTTTGAGTGTACATATGTCAGCAAAGGAGGTACAGATGGAAACGGTCTATGATTTCAAGGTCAAAACCATAGAGGGGAAAGAGACGACGCTTGAACCCTATAAAGGCAAGGTGATGCTCATCGTAAATGTTGCCAGTAAATGCGGGTATACCCCTCAGTATGATGGGCTTGAAGCACTCTATAAAAAATATAAGGATCAGGGATTGGTCGTACTCGGATTTCCCTGTAACCAGTTTGGCTCCCAGGAACCAGGTTCGGAAGCAGAGATACAGAATTTTTGTCGTGTGAACTTTGGTGTGACCTTCCCCATGTTCTCCAAGATCAATGTCAACGGCGAAGAGGCACATCCGCTTTACCGGTATCTGAAGTCTGAACAACCAGGTATTTTAGGTACGGAAGCGATCAAGTGGAATTTTACTAAATTTCTTGTAGATAAAGAGGGTAAGGTAGTGGAGCGTTTTGGTTCATCGACCAAACCTGTCGAACTGGAAGAGAAGATAGAAGCACTACTCAAATAATAGTGAATCTGTGTGATCCTTATATTCATACCAACCCGGTGAAGCGCGGGTATGTAGATGTTGCCACTGACTGGAGATAAGTTGAGAAAGGAACTATGAGGGGCTGGATGGCTTACTGGATACCATGAATAAAAACAAGATACAATAATAGAATGGGAAGCAGTCGCTACATAAAAGAGGCTATGTGGATGAGGCAAAACTTTGGAGATACTCCAGTGCGAGAAATTATGAAGGCATTGAAGGGTTGGTAGAGATCGAACATTTTCAGTATACGACGAGAAAAGTGAAAAAAGGGATGATCAGATGAAACGAACATTGAGAGTTTTTGGAGTTGCAAGTGTTCTCTTTTACTCGGCTATTGCTCTTGGGGCAAAAGAGTATTCGGCTGATTCACTCAAGCGTGTTACAGAAACATTGGTCGCGCCACCGGCTGTCCCAAAACACGAGCAAGTGGCCAAGGGTGCGCCAAAGATTGTGCAGGTTCGTCTGGTGATCGAAGAGAAACTGATACAAGTATCGCCTGATGGAGCTAGTATTTGGGCGATGACATACAACGGGAGCGTGCCAGGTCCACTTATTGTCGCCCATCAAGATGACTATCTAGAAGTTACACTTGTGAATCCAAGCACAAATACACTTGAGCACAACATAGACTTTCATGCAGCGACCGGTGCTCTAGGTGGTGGCGATCTTACACATATTGATCCAGGTCAAGAGGCTGTACTCCGCTTGAAGCTTACCAAAGCGGGCGTATTTGTTTATCACTGTGCACCAGGTGGGAAAATGACCCCTTTTCATGTTGCTTCTGGAATGAATGGAGCGATTATGGTGCTGCCGCGCGATGGTCTTCGTGATACGCAAGGTGATCTTGTTCACTACGATCGCGCCTATTACATCGGCGAGCAGGACTTTTATATTCCAAAAGACAAGAAAGGTCACTATAAAAAGTACAAAACACCTGCAGAGGGCTTGGATGACATGCTTACTGTCATGCGTACACTTACGCCGACATTTGAAGTATTTAATGGCAAAGTGGGTGCGCTCACTGGAGAGAATGCACTCAAAGCGCAGGTTGGAGAGACGGTTCTTTTTATCCATTCACAAGCAAACAAAGATACCCGTATTCACCTCATAGGCGGTCACGGCGATCTTGTATGGAGAGACGGTTCCTTTACTGATACTCCTGCAAGCAATTTGGAGACTTGGGCTATACCCGCAGGAACAGCTGCCGCGATGCTCTACGAATTTCGTCAACCGGGAACCTACGTGTATCTCAATCATAACTTGATTGAGAGTATATTGCTTGGTGCTATGGCTGAGATAAAGGTGGAAGGCACATGGGATGACGACCTTATGAAGCAGATCGAAAAGCCTAGAGCCATCAAAAAATAATAAAGACAGTGGACTTTATATCATGAAAAACTCTCAGGAGAGAACGAGAAAATATGAATCTCATAGTTTGACACGCCTAACTCGTTACATATATGGAGAGGTTTTAATGATAATGCATCCCGCAAGCCGGGGCTTGGGGACGAGGGAAAATATAATTAGGCTAGGAACTAATCATTGAAAATGAAGATAAGTATTGCAAGCGATCATGCTGGTTTTAAATATAAAACAGAAATCAAAAAACATCTTATATCAAAAGGGTATGAAGTAACTGATTGTGGGACTCATTCAAATGAACCGGTTGATTATCCCGACTTCATTAAACCAGCAGCAAAATTGGTTTCTTTGGGAAAGACCGAAGTCGGTATCGTTTTGGGTGGCAGTGGAAATGGTGAGGCTATGGCCGCTAATAAAATATCAGGAATCAGATGTGCTGTTTGTTGGAACAACGAATCAGCGAAGCTGGCAAAAGCGCATAACAATGCGAACATAATATCGATCGGTCAAAAGATGGTTACCCTGGAAAAAGCCATACAAATTGTGGATACATGGCTAAACACTAAATTTGAGGGGGGCCGACACATCCCCAGAATAGATAAAATCGAGAAGGAATACTAAACATCTACAGATAAAAATCCAATGGTGTGTGATTACACAGGAAGTCCATACAGGTATACTATAGTAAGCAAAAAGGGATAGTATGAAAGTAGCACTTACCGGAGCAAGTGGGTTTGTAGGCTCAGCACTGCAAAGTCATTTTAAAGAGTGTGTTGTCATAGACAGGCAAGACGATATACCTGTGATAGTAAAAAAACTGGAAGAGGTTGATGTTGTGATCAATCTTGCCGGTGCCCCCATCATCAAACGCTGGAGCGACCCTTATAAAAAAATACTGATGCAAAGCCGTATAGAGAGTACGGAGCGTCTGGTGAAAGCGATCAACCAAAGCAATGTGAAACATTTCATTTCTACTTCAGCCATCGGCATCTATCCTGATAACAAAAAATGTGATGAACGCTGTACCCAGATCGCCGATGATTTTTTGGGTGAGCTTGCCCATAAGTGGGAAGAAGAAGCGATTTTGTGTGAAAAACCCACCACTATACTGCGTTTTGGTGTGATACTTGGCAAAGAGGGGGGTGCGCTGGCACAGATGCTTACGCCGTTCAAATGGGGTGTGGGAGGCATTATCGGTAATGGAAAGATGATGACCAGCTGGATAGCTATGGAAGATCTGATGCGTATCTATCAATTTATCATCGATAAGCAGTTGACGGGTGTTTATAATGCTGTTTCACCCAATCCTGTTACAAATTATGTATTGACCAAAGCCTTGGGAAAGGTTTTACATCGTCCTACCATTCTTCCTATTCCTGAATTTGCGTTGCGTATCATGTATGGTGAAGCCAGTTCTGTTCTGACAGGTTCAAAAGAAGTCTATCCCACTGCACTTCAGGAAAAAGGTTTTGTCTTTGAATATACAGACATAGAAAAAGCGCTAAAACACCAGTTAACCTAGGTTTTACAATGAATTGACATTATGAGGCTACGAACAGAAACCCTTTCTTTGTAAAATAAACAAAAAAGTGAGGTTCTCGTGAAAAGAGCTGTTGTATTAATGAACATGGGCGGTCCGAACAACTTGGATGAAGTAGAAGTTTTTTTGAACAATATGTTCAATGATAAACGTATTATTTCTGCGCCTAAACCGATTCGAATGATGATTGCCAAACTCATTACATGGCAAAGAAAAAAAGAAGCTAAAAGTAACTATGAAGCCTTAGGTGGAAAATCTCCTTTGGTAGGGTATACAAAACAACTCATTTCAAAACTTGAAGAGGGTATCGATGCGACTGTCCATATGGCAATGCGTTACACACCTCCTTATTCAAGTGATACACTCCAGGGACTTAAAGATGTAGATGAGATCTATGCGATTCCTCTCTATCCTCATTATTCTAGTACCACTACACTTTCAAGTATCGAGGACTTGGAAGAAAACATTAAAAAACAGGGTATTAATGCAAAGGTAAAGACACTGAATAGTTATTATCAACATCCAGATTATATTGCTGCAATGGTAGAACGTATTAGAGAAACACTTGCAAATGATGATCCACAAGCATTTGAATTGGTTTTTTCTGCCCATGGTTTACCACAAAAGATCATAGACAAAGGTGATGACTATCAGCGTCACATCAGATACAATGTATATCATGCCCGAAAAACATTACTGGAAGCAGGCATTCAGTTTCATAAGACCCATCTTGCCTATCAGTCACGTCTGGGACCACTGGAGTGGATACGTCCCTATCTTGTGGATAAACTCAAAAATCTGAAGATGAAAAAGGTTATTATCTACCCTATAGCCTTTACGATCGATAATTCTGAGACAGAATATGAATTGGATGTAGAATACAGAGAGGTCGCTGAAGAGATCGGGTTTGAGGAGTATCGTGTGGCAAAAGCACCTAATGACCATCCTTTATTTGTAAAGTGTATCGCAAATATCTATGAGAATATGAAAGCTTCCTGATGATCGAGTATGCAGTAGTTGGTTCGGGTATCGGTGGCAGTAGTATAGCCGCATATCTGGATGCCAAAGGGTATGAGACCGTTTTATTTGAAAAAGAACCCTACCTCGGTGGATGCAGTTCGACATTTAAGCACAGAGGCTATTTGTATAATACCGGTGCCACAACGCTTGCAGGCTATCAAGAGGGACATATTGTCAAATCAATGTTTGATAAAATAGGCTTTACGCCTGAGCTGATAGTTACGGATCCTTCCATCATCATTATACAAAATGGAAAGATCACACCTCGTTTTTCCGATCTGGAAGATTTTTTAGAGGTACTTGAACAAAACTATCCTCATCCTAAAAACCGTGAATTTTGGACACTGGTGTATAGACTTGGAAAAGAGTTTTATGCTTTGCATGGGCACTACTACTCTAATCGTTCATTATGGCGTAAACTTATTTCATTGACAAGTTTTTTCCCTTTATTGGTCAAATTTCAACGTTATTTACGGAGGAATGCCTATGATTTTATCAACGATTTTTATGGAGATATTTCTGAGGAGTATCAAAAATTTTTAGAAGCACAGATATTTATCGTTGCACAGGCTCATTCAAAAGAGATCAATTTTTTTACTGCAGCACTCTCTTTGGGATATTCGTTTAATGAAACACATTATGTGCCTGGAGGATTAGGGAGATTGTTTGAGCAGATGACAGCAAAAATGAAGCATGTCAAGCGTCGTACACAAATAGAAAGTATTGAACGACACAGTGATCATTTCACTCTTCATACTAAAAATGAGTCTCTAAAAGCCAAAAAAGTGATACTGAACAGTACCGTTTATGACAGTGGAAAACTTTTTAATGATGAAAAAATAAAGCACTATTATCAAAAGTATGAGACACTCAACAATCATCAAAGTTCCTTTATGCTCTATATGACAATACAAAGTACGAAGAAGTATGAACATCATTACCAACTGATACAGGAGGAACAATATACACACAGTATATCCAATGCAGTTTTTGTTTCTTTCTCGGATGTGACTGATAACATACTTGCACCTGAAGGGCACTATAGTGTGACCGCATCTATACATACGGACAGTAGATGGTGGGAAGACAAGAAAACCTACAAGAGCAAAAAAGAAGAACTTCAACGCCAAATGCTAAAGAGTATCTGTGATATACTTGATATCAATGAAAGCGAAATAGTACATCAGTTTGCAGCAACACCCAGAAGCTTTAAACGTTACATCAACCGTGCACAACTTGGAGGAAATGCTATCACTATGAAAAACTTCCTGCCAAGACTTCCTTCAAATGACACTACTATAGAAGGCTTATACCACGTAGGAGATACCGTGTACGCTGCACAGGGATGGCCTGGAGTAATGTTGGGTGTGGAAAACCTTAGAGGATTGTTGGATGTATAATATCGCTTTACGTATCAAGATACTTGACTGGCTTTACATTTTACTCATCGGCATTGTTTTTGCGATGTTGCTCTCTTCTTTGGGATACGTGCTTTTGGGACTTGAGTGGATCCACGGTGCGTATTTTGGTGCTATACTTGGTTTTTCTATCACATTTTTCTCTCTTTTGTTCATTACTTTTATGAATCAAACTATTTTACCAAAGATCTCAAAAATATTTTGGCTTCCATTAGCGATATTTTTCTCGTTTCTTTCTGGTTTTTTAGGTACCTTGTTAAGTACGAAAATTGCAGAACTATGGGATATAAATCTTATACCTCTCTTTCATACACATCCTGTACAAATAGCTGTTGCCATAGGTGTTCTGACGTATATTGTAGGTGCTTTACTGTATCGTTTTGTAAAGATGCGTAATGAAAAAGAAGAGGTTGACCATCATTATGTGCAAAGCCGTCTTCGCTCGCTCGAAACTCAGCTCAATCCTCACTTTTTGTTCAATGCTTTGAATTCTATAGCTGAACTTGTGCATCAAGACCCTAACAAGGCTGAGACCGCTATCTTGAAAGTATCTACTTTTTTACGCAATACGATGGATGAAAAAGCACTCATACTATTGAGTGATGAACTCAGAAATGTACGTGATTATGTGGCACTTGAGAATATACGTTTTTCGGGTAAGATCCATATGCAGATTGATGATCCTATGCCTAAGATAAAAGTACCGAAATTTTCTGTTCAGTTACTTGTGGAGAATGCTATCAAGCATGGTTTTATAGACAAAAAAATATTGGAAATATTTCTATCCTATGATAAGAGTCAAAATAGACTTATATTGAAAAATAATGGTAAAGCGATGAAAAGTACAAAATTCGGAACCGGTTTAACGAATTTAGCCCAGCGTCTCAAGCTTCTCTGTAAAGGAAAGATAGAGATTGCTGACAAAGAAAATCCCACATTTATGATTTATTTAGGAGACTGTTGTGAAAATACTCATTGTTGATGACGAAGCATTGGCGCTTGCCAGACTGAAGAGAATGCTCAATACATTAGGATATGAAGATGTCACAGAAGCAGACAATGCAGTAAGTGCACTCGAAGCGATCAAAGAGAATCATTTTGATCTGGCACTCTTGGATATTAACATGCCTGGAAGTAATGGACTGGAATTAGGGTATGAACTGCGTTATCATCAGGAGGACATAGCGATCATCTTTCAGACAGCCTATGATGAACATGCCCTTAAAGCCTTTGATATCGGTGCGGTAGGGTATTTGGTCAAACCTTTCAGTATAGAACAGTTAGAACAGTGTATAGCACGTGTTAAAGCGGAAAGTAAAAGCAGTCATGGTCTTCGTTTAATGAGTAAGGCGGGTGAGAGCTATTATCTGCTCAAACCAGAGGAGATCTACTATGTCAAAGCTGACCTAAGTGAAGTGATGTTGCGCTCTTCGAAGGGATTTTCATACTATGCACAGAAGATCTCAGATCTTGAAAAAAGATTACTGGTTTATGATTTTGTACGTATCCATAGATCCTATCTGATCAATATAAACAAGATCAAAGAGATAGAGACCATCGAACAGAGTAAACTGCGATTTTCATTTCAGGATATCTCTGATCAGATAGAATCCAGTAAAGATGGTGCAAAAGCATTTAGAAACCAGTTTTCTGTCTGAAATACTTTCACCCATGCTTCATGGATCAAATCATAGTGCTTGATGAAATCTATAACTTTAAAGTTATTTTGCTATGATCGTTCGCTATATCCAAAGGAATTAAGATCAATATGAATCCATATAACAGAGTTGTTATAAAAGTGGGAAGTTCTGTGTTAACAGAGAAGGGTGAGATCGCAAAAGAGCGTATGGTTAACCTTGTTTCTTTTATCGTAGAGGTTCGCAAAAAATATGAGGTTATATTTGTAAGTTCTGGTGCAGCTGCAGCAGGGTATACGGCTTTAAAACTAGATAAAAGAGAACATATCAGTAAGAAGGTCCTGGCTGCAATTGGACAGCCTATACTCATGAGCTCTTATAAAAGAAAGTTTGATATCTATGATACGGATATTGCTCAAATTCTTTTGACAGAAGATGATTTTGACTCTAGAAAACGTACAGAGATATTTAGGCAGATCATTCAAACATCATTTAAAGAAGATATTATTCCTATTATCAATGAGAATGATATCTCAAGTACACCTGATCAGATTTTTGGAGATAATGATCAGCTTGCAGCCAAAGTAACCCATTATACAAACTCGGATCTGTTAGTGGTTTTGACTGATAGAGACGGCTACTATGACAGCGATCCAAATGAAAACCCCAATGCACAAATTCTAAAAGAAGTGAATAGCATTTCTGAAGATGAACTTACTGCAGTATATAGACCCCATCATGAATTTACATCAGGTGGCCTATACACTAAGTTGGTTGCTGCAGATTTCCTGATCAATAAAAAACGAGAGATGTTTTTATGCAGCGGATTTGACCTTTCTACTGCCTATGAATATCTCATGGATGGCAAATATACGAAAGGAACACTTTTTAGAGCAAAGCACTAGTGTATCTTGATGACATAGACTTGTGAAGATCCAACTCACGCTTCTCATACTTCTTCACATCATCCTTTCATTTGAGTACACCTCAATAGTTACTCTTATAAACTATGTTTGTAGCTTATCTCTTGAACTATAAGCAATTATCTATGGTATCAATGTGATTATTGAATTATCTATGTATAATAGACTTCACATATAGAGTTTGAATCATAAAAAGGGTTATGAATGAATGATAAGATCAGAGAGCTTATAGAAGAGATAGATGCCATGAAGTTAAAGCTTGCAAAAGAGATCGACAAGCAAGAGAGTCATATCTCTTATGAGATCAAAAATGGCTATGTGACATTTGAACAAGAGGTTTTGGCCAAACAAAAAGAGAATATGAAAAATCTTTTAACCTGGTTTAGGGAAGTGCCTTTTTTGCATCTGCTGAGTTCACCTCTGATCTATGCGATGATCATACCCGCTGTACTTTTGGATATCATCCTTTTTGTATTTCAACATGTGATCTTCAGGATCTACAAATTTGAGTTCATCAAGCGAAGTGACTATATGCATTTCGACCATCGTTATCTCGGATATTTAAATCCGATCGAAAAGCTCAACTGCCTCTATTGCTCCTATTTTAACGGTCTCATGCTCTATGCTTCAGCTGTTGCGGGGAGAACGGAACTTTTTTTCTGTCCTATCAAACATGCAAAGAAGATCGTAGCGCAGCATCAGTATTATGATGAATTTCTCTTGTATGGTGATGAAGAAAATTATCAGAAAAAGTTAAAGGATCTTCGGGAAACCTCTCAAGAATAGTAAAATGGTGACCATTTAGATCACTAAAGGACGTTTTTTTGCTTTTGAACGTAATTTATTGATAGAATTTAGAAGAAAAGTGTGCTTGATGATCCAGATCTCAAATTTATATTTGTAGGGAAAATCCATGATAAGCAAGCCTATCAGGATGGTCAGTATTCCCTGTCCCGGTAAAAAAAGCAGGGCGATACCACCTAGTACAAGCATCACTCCAATGATATTTTTAAGTAATATAAATATAAACCGTACGATTTTCGGCTGGTCACCCCATAGAAGCTTTTGACGTTTTGGGTGGGTAAAATAATCTGCAGGTATTTTAGTCACTATCCAGGGGATCAGTAGTATCGAGGCGATAACGCTAATGATCGACACTAGCGTTGACCAAAACAATAGATTTTCATGATTATCAATAAACTCCATCATTGCATTTTTTCTGTTTCTCTATTGTCGCATCAGCGCCGGTACTGCTGTAAAGCGTACATATAGGAGTTGCGTTCATAGGCAGCCGGGTTATCGGTATGGGCCAGAGAGATACTTCCTTTCATCTGTGAGATGGAGTCGTATTCATTCGCTTGCATCCACTGGATGAGCTCATTGAGTATGATTGCTGCCTGGGCTTCCCCTTTGGTAAGAAGTACAGAAGCCAGCGCCACTGCATCTGCTCCGCTCATGATGGCTTTGAGCACATCTTCCCCGCTGTGTATCCCGGTGCCCGCACACATTGAGCAGGAAAGCTTGTTATGTAGGATCGCACACCATCTTAAGGTTTCACTGATATTTGCAGAGCGGGTGATATTGGCACACTGTAAGGGAGTAAGAAGTTCAAGGTCCACATCCACGCGTGTAGGATTGTCAAAAATGGTCAGACCGTTGGCTCCGGCTTCCACAATGCGTTTTGCCATATTGGCAGGGCTGGAAAAATAGGCGTTCATCTTGACATTGAGGGGGATGGATATGTGTTCTTTTACCTGCGCTACCGTATCGACATACATCTGCTCTACGATATGTCCCTCCATATCAATAGATGTGGGAATATAGGTGATGTTCAGTTCCAAAGCATCTGCACCGGCTTCTTGCAGTTTTTTGGCGTATTTCACCCATCCTCCAGCCGAGACACCGTTCAGACTCGCGATAACCGGGATATGAACAGATTCTTTGATCTTTCTGATCTCTTCAAGATAGTGTTCAGAGTGAAGATTCTCAAAATCCACTTCATTGGGCAGATACGTGGTCGCCTCTGGATTTGAATTGTTGTGAATGTGTAAAAAGTGGTCGATCTGACGGATCTCATGGTTGATCTCTTCTTCGAAGAGTGAATGCATGATCACAGCGGCTATACCGCTCTCTTCAAGCTTTTTGATACTCTCCAGAGAGGCCGTTAACGGCGAAGCGCTGGCAATAAGGGGATTTTTCAATGTCAATCCCAAATGTGTCGTAGTTAGATCCATGGTCACACCTCCTTTTGTCTTGGCTGGTAATATTCATACAGGTTTTGGTACCGTTTGTAGAGACTCTGGGCCGTATGTGCCGCAGTTTCCAGGTAGGATTCTGCAGATTCAGCATTCATCTTCTCAACCATTTTAAATCGTGTTTCGCGATACATAAAGTCCTTGACATCTATTTTAGGTCCTTTGTAATCAAGTGTCATCGGGTTTTCCCCTTCTTTGATCTTATCGGGATCAAAGCGGAAGATCGGCCATAAACCACTGTCAACCGCGCGTTTTTGCTGATCAAAACCGTATTTGAGATCATAGCCGTGTGCGATACATTGTGAATAGGCGATGATGATGGAAGGGCCGTCATAGCGTTCTGCTTCAACAAAGGCTTTGACCGTGGCTTTGTCATTCGCACCCAATGCGACTTTTGCCACATAGACATTTTCGTAATTGATGGCCATTGCAGCGAGATCTTTCGGTACGCCTGCCTTTCCTTCTGCTGCAAACTTCGCCACAGCACCGGTCAAAGTAGCCTTGGACTGCTGGCCACCGGTGTTGGAGTAGACCTGGGTATCGAGTACCAGAATATTGACATTTTTTCCGCTGGCAAGTACATGGTCCAGGCCGCCATAGTCGATATCATAAGCCCAGCCGTCTCCACCGATGATCCAAACGGATTTTTTCACAAGATAATCTGCGATCTCATGTAGTTTTTTTGCTTCATTGTCTTCACGTTCAGCAAGAGCAGATTTAAGCAGTACAATCCGTTCTCTTTGCTGGTTGATCTCTGTTTCATTGTTCTGAGAAGCACCGAGTATCGTTTCAACAAGTGTTTTGTCCAGACCGTCCTGAAGTCCTTGAAGCAGGCTTCGGGCATGATCTACATGGTTATCGATGGCAAGGCGGAAGCCAAGCCCGAACTCTGCATTGTCTTCAAAGAGTGAATTGGACCATGCCGGTCCGCGTCCTTCATCATTTTTTCTCCATGGGGTCGTAGGAAGATTCCCTCCGTAAATGGAGCTGCATCCAGTGGCGTTGGCAACGACCATCCTGTCACCGAAAAGCTGTGTAGCAAGTTTAATGTACGGAGTCTCTCCGCACCCCGCACATGCACCGCTGAATTCAAAGAGAGGTTCAAGGAACTGTGACTCTTTCAGGTCATCATGGTCAAGTTGTGAACGTTCGATCTTCGGTAGTGAAGCAAAATAGTCCCACTGTGTGATCTTTTGCTCTTTTATGGCATCAAGCGGTGTCATATTGATGGCTTTGAGATTGGTCTGTGATTTGTTTTTGGCCGGACAGACTTCAGTACAGAGCGAACATCCTGTACAGTCCTCGACCGCTACTGAGATATTGAAAAGATCATTTTCACCGAATTTCTTCCCCTTTGCCAGTTTGGAGAGAAACCCTTCAGGCGCTTCTTGCATAAAGGAAACATCAAAGACATTAGAGCGTATGACCGAGTGGGGGCAGGCAGAGACACATTTATTGCACTGAATGCAGGTATCATGGTCCCAGACAGGCACTTCATGGGCGATGTTACGTTTTTCGTACTGTGTCGTCCCTGTGGGCCACGTTCCGTCAGCCGGAATCTTGGATACTGGAAGTTCATCTCCCATGTAGGCGCTCATTTTTCCGATCACTTCAGAAATGAACGGTGTCAATACACCTTTGAGCACAGGCCGAAGTTCTTGGGTACTCTCTGCCTGTGTGGGAATATCGACTTCATAGAGATGAGCAAGGGCATTGTCCACGGCGGCAAAATTCATCTCTACGATCACATCACCTTTTTTCCCGTAACTTTTTTGTATCGAGTGTTTTATTTTTTCAATGGCTTCATCTCTGGGAAGAATGCCGCTGATGGCAAAGAAACAGGTCTGCATTACAGTATTGATCCGTGACCCCATGTTGCTTTCTTTGGCCACACTGTAGGCATCAATGACATAAAATTTCAGCCCTTTGTCGATGATACGCTTCAAGGTCACACGGGGAAGATGCTGCCATACTTCCTCTTTGTTGTGAGGGGTGTTCAGCAGAAAAACGGCACCTGGTTTAGCATACTTCAGCAGATCGAGTTTTTCAAGAAATACTGACTGGTGTACGGCGATAAAGTCCGCTTCTTGTATCAGGTAACTGGAGTGGATCGGATCGGGACCGAAACGCAGATGAGAGATGGTCATGGAACCCGATTTTTTGGAGTCATAGACAAAATATCCCTGGGCATAATAGTCTGTCTCTTCACCGATGATCTTGATGGTATTTTTGTTCGCACCTACCGTACCATCCGAGCCCAGTCCGTAAAAAAGGGCTTGAAACTGGGTAGGGTTTTTTAAGATGAAATCATGATCATAATCAAGTGATGTATGGGTGACATCATCGTCAATGCCTATGGTGAAATGATTTTTCGGAGACGCTTTGGAAAGTTCCTTGTAGATCGCAAGGATCATGGCGGGTGTGAACTCTTTGGAAGAAAGGCCGTAGCGGCCTCCGATGATAGTCGGCAGCCCTGTAGAGAGTTGTGTACGCTGTTCAAACAGTGCACTTACTACATCATGATAGAGCGGTTCGCCCAGGCTTCCTGACTCTTTGGTACGGTCCAGTACTGCAATTGACTTCACTGATCTTGGCAGTGCATCCATGAATGCATCGATGGCAAAAGGCAATGCCAACCGTACCTTTATCATGCCTACTTTTTCACCTTGAGCGTTCAGATAGTGCACGCTCTCTTCTACGGCTTGGGTACCTGACCCCATCAATACGATCACTCTTTCAGCATCTTCAACACCGACATAATCAAAAAGCCGGTAGGATCTTCCTGTGAGACCGGCAAAGGCATCCATCTGCTCCTGCAAGATTTTCGGCAGAGCCTGATAATACTTATTGACACTTTCACGTCCTTGAAAATAGACATCGGGATTTTGTGAGGTACCTCGTAGTACAGGCGTATCAGGTGTCAGGCCCCGTTTCCGGTGTGCCGCAACCAGATCTGGGTTGATCATTGCTTTAAGTACGTCATCAGGGAGTTTTTCGATACGACTTACCTCATGTGAGGTTCGAAAACCGTCAAAAAAATGTAAAAAAGGAATACGTGCATGCAAGGTCGCCGCTTGTGAGATAAGCGCAAAATCATGGGCTTCCTGTACAGAACTTGATGCAAGCAGGGCAAATCCGGTCTGTCTTACCCCCATGACATCCTGATGATCACCAAAGATGGAAAGTGCCTGGGCTGCAAGAGATCTGGAGGCAACATGGAATACCGTTGAAGTGAGTTCCCCTGCGATCTTGTACATATTGGGTATCATCAGCAGCAGCCCCTGAGAAGCGGTAAAGGTTGTGGTCAGTGCACCTGCTTGCAATGCGCCGTGAACGGCACCGCTTGCACCTCCCTCACTTTGCATTTCATAGACTTGGGGGATGGTACCAAAAATGTTTTTCTGTTTTTTTGAACTGTAAATGTCACTGAATTCACCCATGGCAGAAGCAGGGGTGATAGGGTATATGGCAATGACTTCATTGATCTTGTGGGCGACCATGGCAACGGCTTCATTGCCGTCAACCATCATAGTGGAACGTTCTTTCATCATTATATTCCTTTATTTATCGTCAAAAAAATTCATATAATATATTGTAGAGTGAAAGGGTACAATATAAACGCATTAAATACTATTTTAAAAATGACTTGTATGGGTCCTTTTTATATTGTAGCATTTCTCCCTAAAATATCTGTATGCAATGATGGTCAAGATTTTGGGGAAGGGGTACAGTCGTCTCTTTTATAAAACTTCTACAAAATGATTCATACGTTGTTTTGTGATTTAGCACTTATTTGTAAGCATATATTTTAATTTTTACACTAATTTTACATATTTATTGTAGAGTATTATCGTCAAAATATTTTAAAAATTATTTTATTATATTCAAATAAATAATGAATTAATAATTTTATCTTCAAGTATTTTATCAAATAAGGTTTGCAGTTGGAATGAAAAATGAAAATTCTAAAAAAATAAAATTGCTAGAGTATAACGTACAACACTCTATGGATATTAGAGAAAAACCTCATATAGATATTGAACAGACTCAACTGCTTAACGAGTACAAAAAAGCGGTCGATCAGAGTACTATCGTATCAAAGACTGACAAGAATGGCGTTATTATATATGTTAATGATGCATTTGAGACCGTATCAGGGTATTCAAAAGATGAACTTATAGGTGCTTCACAGAGTATCATTAGACATACAGATACCCCTTTAGAGACTTTTAAAGCTATGTGGGAGACGATACTCAACAAACAGCCTTGGCATGGTATTCTAAAAAACCGTGCAAAAGATGGTAGCGCTTATTATGTGGATACGACCATCTCACCGATTTTGGGAACCAATGGTGAAATAGAAGAATTTATTGCTATGCGTCATGACATCACAAAGATATTTGAACAAGAACAGCTTATCAATAGACAGTTTACCGATGTTCTTACAGGTTTACCGAACCGTCTCAAACTCCTTCAAGAGCTTGAAAAAGAAGATTATAAGGAATTAATTCTCTTTGATCTTGATGCCTTTCAGGATGTTAACAAACTTTATGGGCAGGCTATAGGAGATGAGATACTCAAAAGAGTTGCTCTTTATATCACAGAAGTCTTCAGCAAAAAGAAGAAGCAGGTTTACAAATTGCCTGGAGATGTATTTGCTATTCTCTGTTTTGATGCATGTGTTGAAGACGCTTGCAAAGAAATCATCAGCACTTTCATTCAAGAGTTTTCCGAGAATCTTTTTCAGATCGGCGAACATGAGATCTATTTGAGCATAGCAGCCGGAGTAGGCTACGGAAAGAATAGTGACATACTTATCAATGCAAATATCGCACTTAATAATGCCAAGAAGCTTAAACTACCGTTTTCCTTTTACAATCTAACAGAAGAAGAAGAAGCGTACTATGTTCATAGCCATAAGATGATTAAAACACTTAAATATGCAATCTTAAACGATCTCGTCATCCCCTATTTTCATCCTATTTATAACAGCCAAACATGTAAAATAGAGAAATACGAAGTATTGATGCGTATCATAAATGAAAATGGAGAAGTTGTTGATCCCTTGTCATTTTTAGATATCTCCCGCAAAATAAAAATTTACCCTGAATTAACGAAAATCATTATTCGTAAAGCATTTGAAATGTTTCAGGACAAAGATATGATTTTTACCATTAACATTTCCATAGATGATATTCGAAACACGCAAACACAAACCTATATCATAGATATGATCAGTAGATTCAATAGACCACATAATATTGTTTTTGAGATTATTGAATCTGAAGAAATAGAGGACTACGGTCAAGTGAAAGCATTCGTTAAAGAATTAAAAAAATACGGAGTAAAGATTGCTATAGACGACTTTGGCTCAGGATATTCAAACTTTATGCATCTGCTGGAGCTGGATATAAACTTCATTAAAATAGATGGCTCTATTATCAAAAATATCCTTCATGATCAGAATTCGCAGATACTTATCGAGAGCATTGTGTTCATGGCAAATAAGCTCAACATAAAAATTATTGCCGAATTTGTTACTTCAAAAAAAATATTTGATGTAGTTACCTCTCTAGGTGTTGATTATACACAAGGAGATTATATTGGCAAACCAAACCCGGACTTGCCGAATTTGATGAGAAAGATAAGTTGATATCTAGGCAGCTACTGTTTTAGATTTCAAAGAACTATAGAAGCTTTTTGAGGTATAACGTTTTTTCTCATTCCTGTCCCACAACTCTAAGAGATCTGTTCTACTAGATCATTATCCGTAGGATAGCCTGGAACTTCATAACCATCCTCATCAAAAAAATGTTTTCTGCCTGTGTCCATACTAATGCATACCAGAGCGTACTCTTCGTCCTCGCGGATCTCTTTGATGATAAATCTCTTGCCCATCCGGGTCTTCCATCTCTGACCTGCTTTGAATTCTATAAACTCATATTCCATTGTTTACTTACCTTACTTAACTTACTTGGCTTGCCACATTTGAGAAAGTATCACTTCTTCATCACTATAAAGTTCAATATAAAAAGTATCCTCTCTTTTATAATTGGCTACCCCTTTAGGTGTACCCGACATAATAACATCCCCATCCTCTAAGCTCATAAAAGACCGGATCTCTTCTAACATCTCTAAAGGTTTATACATCATCAGTTCATAAGTTGCATGTTGCTGAAGTCTGTCATTGACGAAGAGCTTCATCGATAAGCTTTCTAAAGGTGTATCTAAAGCTATGAAGTCACTCAATACGGCTGAACCATCAAAAGCCTTAGCACGTTCCCACGGCAAGCCTTTCTCTTTCATCTTGTTTTGAATTGTTGCCTTTGTCAGATCAAGTCCAACGCCAACACCCGACAGTTTATTTTGCTCCACTAAAAAACAGATCTCTGCTTCAAAACGCGTCGTCTCATCTATAAAGTATAAGGTGTCCGTGATAGCTGAATTAGGTTTGTTAAATACTACCATGTTTTCCGGAATTTCATTACCCAACTCTTTGATATGTTCTACATAGTTTCGTCCTATACAGACGACTTTTGAAGGAGTGATAGTTTGCTGTTTAAATTGTAAAGTTTTCATGAAGTTATTCTATCTAAATTAAATAAGGGATAAAAAGTAATAGTTGTTAGCGGACACTTATTGGAATGCCAACAATACCTAGATACTTTATCCAGTCTGGATAGAAAACATCAATATATTCTTTATCTTCCATATGTTGCCTAACTATTTATTAGAGGAATATGCTTTTCCATTGAGAAATTCACTAATGATACACCTTTTCTTTGTACCTCATTTTTCTTAACCACAGAGAATCCACGGTGTTTGAAGAATGGTTTGGCAATGAGCGATGCTTCAACGTATAAACGCTTGAGATCTCTGGTTCTTGCTTCCGTAAGCAAATGCTCATACAGGGTAGATGCGACACCCTTTCCCTGAAAATCCGGATGCGTATAAGTACAGTCAATATGACCATCCGTATCCAGCTCCATAAAACCGACAACTTGATCATCAATAATCGCTATAAACGGTCTTTTCTCATGTAAGCGTTTAGCCCACTGTTTATAATTAGGCGGTGTTGGTGCCCATGCTTCTTTTTGTTCTGCTGTATATACCGAAGGATCAATCGCATGAACAGACTGATGAAACAAGTCCGCAATCTCCCTAGCCCTTTCTGCAGAATATATTTGTATATCCATAGTAATCCTAACGTTTAAAATGACCTGTGGTTTTTAGACATTTTCAAACTTCTTCTGAAAATGCAGGGCAATGACTTCATAGCCCTCTTTTTCCCAAAATCTGTGAGCTTCTTTATTGTTTATATAGCAGTTTTCTCGTTCCCATGTTGTACGTGGGAACGCATACTGACAGTTATTGTAGCGGTTTTCAACTTGCTGGTTTATTGACGGTTTGATATGCGTTCCATATCGGGAGGTATGGAACGAGTTAAAGTTGGTCATTTAGATATTGAGTGGTTTTGGTAGTTTATGCTCTCGTATGCATTCCCACGGAAACCGTGGGAACGAGTTAAATAGTTTGATAATAGTACATTAGTTTCCTACTTTTGGAATATAAACTTGAGACATTATTTTAATATCTTGCTCTTCATCAGAGTCAACTTGAACATCTAGGATTTCTTTCATAAAAGATATACAAAGTTTAATACCTTCTTTTTCAGAAACTATATCTTTTAAAAATATTTTATTGTCATGGTATTCTTCAGGAAAATTAATAGATATATGAGTCATTAGTTTTTTACTTTCTTCCCATATTCTATACTTTATAGTTCCTTTATCATCAATTTTGATTTTACTACTTTTTTCCAAAAATTTATGAATTGTTCCTGCTTTATTCCATGTAGCTAAATCCTTAGTAATATATACATCATTCCAATTATCAAATACTGGAAAATGTAAAAGTAAATTTCTTATAAAACTAAAAAGATCACTAATAATTATTCCTTCAATCGGCGGTTTAGTCTTTTTTATTAGTTCAATATGATATTTAATTGGTTCATATCCTAAAAGTTCTTTATATATTGAAAAAATTTCTCGTATTTTATAAAATCTATATGCTGATTTGTTTAAAAAAAAATCATTAATAGATAATTCTTCATATAAATCATAAAACCTATTATAAAATAAGTCTAAAGCAATTCTTTCTTTTTCATTTGGTTTAATATTTTGATGTTTCATGTTTGCCTAGTAATCTAACGTTTAACTTGAGGAATATTTGAGCCATAGCGTCAAATATTCCTCTCCAATGTGTTGTTATACACTTTTCACCCAAAAATATTGAGTCCCTTTTAGCAATCTTGTTGTTGGTTTATTTATTAGTGTTTTTCTCCACCTTAAAATCAAATATTCTTCAATTTCTGAACGTCCTAAATCTATTGAGATGTATGACAATTTATAGTTAGTATTCATATATCTTCTTAGTTCTTCTAAGCTTGTTGCTTCTATTTTTTTATCTATTTTTTTTGTAAATGCATGATTTATTGGTCTCATTAAATCAGACATTCTACTTTTTAATCCAGATGTTTCACCAACATATATAGGCTTTTCATTCTCCCATATAACGTATACTCCACTGTAATCTGGAAATATATTTTTCCAATTATTTTGAAACAATACATATCTTTGTGATGAACTTAATCTTTTTTCATAATCAAATAATATATTTTGTATGTTTGTATTCAATTGTATCCTTGGTGTATAAGGTTCTAATCAAGAAATAGTTTCGCCGTAGGGGAAACTATTTCTCTTCGATGTTTTGTTATACATTTTTAAATTCTCTTAATATTGTTTCTGTTTTTTCTTGATTAACATTGAAAAAGTCATAGGTACCGTCGATTATGCTCTTAAAACAGACATTTAATGAAAATATTAATTTTGTGTTTTCATCGAATGTAAATGATATTTTTTCTCCTTGACGAAATATTTTTGTTTCATCAATGAAATTAATATTTGTAGTTTGTCTTCCCTTTATATATGAAGATGGTGTTATTTCACCATTAGGCGAGTCAATTCTTGGATATCTAAATTTAATAGACATATAATTTTTTGACGGCTCACAATCTCTTTTAGATACTATTCCCGCTCTATGCTCTAAACAATTACGTACTTTATTAATTTGAGAAAGAGTATCTAGTGATGCAGATAAGCTCAAATCATCTGTAATTATGTTTAGTTTCTCAGGAAATTTCTTACTATGGAATTTTGAACATAAAGTTTCAATATGTTTCTCGAACTCTAATATTGTATCTCCTTTTTTACATTCTTTTAAAGAGATATATATCTTATATGCTAATTCAATATGTTCGTGTATTATTTTGACCAATTGATGATAATTCAATAAATCAACTTCCATTTTAACGTCTGAATATATTTCTGAAAATTTTCTCAACTCAAGAGTTCTTAGGGAATAAATATATTCCAATTGTAGAGCTTTAGAATAATCACTTTCTGCTAATTGATTGATGGCTAGATATGTAAATTTATAATTTTGAAACCATTGTTCCATTTTTGAATTTAAGGTATTGGCCAACAAAAGTGGAGTAGCTCTAACTTGACCATATGAGTCAGTGGAAACTTGATAACTTATGGGAACATGATTAATCGTATATCCTTTGTATAACGGTTGAGTTTTCTCGTTCCCACGTTTTACGTGGGAATGCATACCGACATCAGAGATTCTATGACAATTTGACATATTTTTAAACTCACCTATGTTGATCAAATATAATACAGAAAAAAGATAAAAATATGGGAAGAAGTAGATATAAAATATATGAACCTACACATCCACATTTTATTACTTGTACGGTATTGAACTGGATACCTTTGTTTACAAGAAAAGATAGTGTTGAAATACTTCTTGAAAGCTTTAGATACCTTCAGGAAAAAGATAATTTCAAACTCTACGCTTATGTCATACTTGAAAATCATATCCATATCTTAGCCCAAAGTGATGACATAGGTAAAAGTATGGCAAAATTTAAAACACATACTGCAAAATCTCTTATAAGATTACTTCAAAATGAAAATGTTAAAACCATACTGGAACAATTAATATTTTACAAAAAAGCACATAAATCAGATCGAGAATATCAATTATGGCAAGAAGGTATCCAGCCTAAACTTATGCAAAGTGATGCGATGATGATCTCTAAAATTAAATACATTCATGACAATCCTGTCAAAAGAGGATATGTAGATGAAGCCAAACATTGGCGATATAGTTCTGCCAGAGATTATGAAGGGGAAGTTGGTCTTTTAGATATTGAGCGGTTTTGGTAGTTTAAGCTCTCGTATGCATTCCCACGGAAACCGTGGGAACGAGGAATGATAAGAATTTCTTATGTCCTTTAGTAGGATATAGGTCGATATTTGGACAAAGTGTTCTTCTATTTGTTAATTTCTGGCAATAAAGGACATTATGTCCTGCTATTTTTTAGGAGATACATATGGAAATCAAAACTGGTATCCACAACTAGATATCATTCTTAGAAAAGACGTGTTAAACAATTCATTTTATATCTAAGACAGGCTTTTCACGATACGGGTGATTCTTTAAACGTGTGTCTGACCTGACAAACGGTTTTGCAATGCTTTTTGTGTTATCTACCCAGTCGTCCCAGTTGAAATCTTCAATGACTTTGGCTTGGTAGCTTTCATGTAATGGATGATTCAGAATGTCGTTCACATGTGTCCATTGGTAGAAACGTAAGAGATCGACCTGATAGGGGGTGGGGGTGCCTTTTGCATTTTTTACTTCTTTCTTCAATGCAACGACATCCTGCATGTTCACTTTGGTTGTCCAATTGATCTTTTCAGGCAGTACGACGGGTTCACCCGGAATATTATTGATACCTTTTTTCCATGTCGCTAAAACAGCAACCTTAGTGTCTGTCCGGTACAGCAGAATGGAATGGTTATACTCTTTGTTCTTGAAGAAGCCAAGATTGCCATATTGAAGTCGGGCACCGGTCAGGAAGGCAACAGCATCTGACCAGCAGGGACCGGTTCCTGAAATACCCTTGATGACACTTCTATCTATAATGCCGTCAGGAAAAAGTATTTCGAATGCGACTTTCATACTGTTTGCAGCATGGGTGGTTCCTTCACAATCATGGCCATGCCACTTGATCATATCCTTTATCGTTAAAGCATATGTGTACTGGTAATACCTGCCTTGCGTTCCTTTTGTAGCGAGAATTTCGAAAACAGGCGCATAGGGCTTAGCCACCATCGGTGCATACCATGTAGGGATATTATCTGGCTGGGTTACACCGGTTTCTATGAATATGTTCACCCCTTGCTTATAAGTCGGTTCCTGTGCATGTATAGTATGATCGAATAACATCACGATCAATATTTGTGGAAAAAATAATCGTAGTTTCATGTCGAATCCTTTTTATGTTCATAAGAACTATGAGTGATATACCTTCTTAGTCATTTTTATCCATAATATGGGTTGCAATACCATCAAGGCTGTATTGATTATTTTTATCCCAATATTTTTTTATGCCTTCTTCACCTTTCTTCTTAGCCCACTCATTGAGCTGTTCTCTTTCGTCAATATAATCAAAAAATGGTATCGACATACCACAAGAAGACTGTACAAGCTCTATTTGTAAATCAAATATCTGTCTTGATCCCGGCAATGGGTTAAATAACGAAAACAATGATTCCCACTCCTTGTCTTTTTTATGGATAACTTTTGCAGTTCCATAAATACGCAATATCATAGGATCACCTTGAAAAGCAGTAAACATAATGGTCATTCGAGGGTTCTCTTGAATATGTGCTGACGTTTCGTTACCGCTACCCGTTACGTTAAGCCATACAATTCGATCTGCATCCAATACTTTTAAGGAATCCATACCTTTTGGAGATATATTTATTCTACTCTCAGCGGTTGCTGTACCAACAAAATATATTTTTTGTTCTTCGATAAACTGTATGAGTTTATCGGACAATTCAGAATATTGTTGTCCCATTTGTTTTTTCCTTTGTATCTAAAGTTTAAACCGACCGACCAAAAAGTGCTTGAGAGTATTGATCAGTTTATTTTATTGAAGTATGAATAGTATACAAGAAATAGCTGGCCATTACAAGAAATGTCATCTAGATATTTAAGGTATTTAGATACGAAAAGAGGTGTGTTTTAATCTATGAATGTAATAGTAAAGTGAGAGAAGAGGAGGGTAGTACTACCCTCTGTTGCTGCCTTGTCCGCCATTACGGCTGTCACGGCCACCACCGCTACGACTACCGCTTGAACGTCCGTTACGACCATGTCTACTGCGACCACCGCCGCCACTTCTGTTACCGCCACGATAACCACCACGGTTACGGCCACCACCGCCACCGCCTCTGTTCTGCATTGCTCTTTCGATGAGAAGTTCTATCTCTTCAAGACCAAGACCGATGTTGTCTTTACCTTTAACAAAATTTTCTTCCTGAACTAAAGAAGCTAAAAGATGTGCGATCGTCACAATGTCTAGATCATGTTGAAGCGTTTTAACAAGATTGATAGCACTTTCAGTGACTTTGGTTTCAGAGATCTTAGCAATGAGCGCATCTGCACGATTGTTTTGTACTTCCATACGTGTAGGTATCACTTGTGTCGTCATCTTCGTACCCACATCTTTTTCTATACGTTTGATGGTTCTGAGTTCGTTAGGGCTTACCAAAGTGATCGCTTCACCTGTTTTACCTCCACGACCTGTACGACCGATACGGTGTACATAGGACTCAGAGTCAAAAGGGATATGATAGTTGAAAACATGTGTCACATCATTGACATCAAGCCCACGTGCCGCTACATCCGTTGCAACAAAGATATCGATACCGCCCTGTTTAAAGGCACGGATCGTTACTTCTCTTTGTTTTTGCTCCATATCTCCGTGAAGACCTGATACTTTAAATCCTTGTGCAGTCAGGTGCGCAACCAGTCTGTCCACCTCTTTTTTCATACGACAGAAGATGATACATTTGTTAGGGTTCTTGTAGTCAATAAGTCTTACAAGCGCATCGTCTCTCTCTTTGTCTTGTACAACATAGTAAAGTTGTGTGATAGAAGTATTTGTACTCTCAGCCTTCGTAATAGAAACTGTTTTAGGGTTTTTTAAGATCTGTTCAGCAAGTTTTCTGATACTCCCTGGCATCGTTGCTGAGAACATAAGTGTCTGACGCTCTTTTGGAAGGTAAGTAAAGATGTTCTTGATCTCATCCAGGAATCCCATGTCAAGCATTTCATCTGCTTCATCAAGTACAACGAACTGAGGGTTCATTTTGATCTTGCCGCTCTCAAGCAGATCTTGGAGTCTACCCGGTGTTGCTACGACGATAGAAGCCTGTTTGATACGTTCTATCTGTTTAGCATACGGTGTACCACCATAGACTGTAGCCGTTTTAAGTCCACTCATTTGACCGAAACGGTACAGTTCATCACTCACCTGCATTGCAAGCTCACGGGTAGGAACGATCACAAGTCCCTCAACAGAACCGTCACCTTTCATCATACTCATGATAGGAAGACCAAATGCAGCAGTCTTACCTGTACCTGTCTGTGCCTGTGCGATCATATCGTGACCTTCCAATACTAAAGGAATCGCGTCTTTTTGAACCGGGCTCGGTTCCGTAAATCCAGCTTCTGCTATAGCAGCCTGAATAGTCTCTTTTAAATTAAAATCTGTAAATTTCATGTAATGTTTTCTTTATGTTGATATTGTGTGGGGTGGTAAAGTCTTGGCGATAGAACGGTTCTAAAGTTACAAGCATGTTATCTGGCACTCATTGCCGATACCCCCGCCGCTCTATGCAAGTGGGGTGCACCCTGTTTTATGCAACTTGATACCAAACTATCACACGCCAATGCGCGGCAAAAAGGAGATACGATTTGAATGTATCTAAATAAGGAGTTTGATACTCTCTTGCAGTAAAAGTTCGGAATTATAGCAAAATAAATACAATAATGCTAGGGATATTTATATTTCTTATGGTTTCTTAAACTATTTGTTATAATTTTGATACACTGTAATGCATTGAATCACTATTTGAAACACTAAAAGCAGGTCGATACTTTTTACATAGTTTCAAAGTCTTTTGTCTCTTTGATGACGGCATTGATCTGTTCTTGCAGTGCATCAGGCAGTGAGGGGATCTTCAGGTCCAAAAATCCTTCAATGATCAGAGATTTTGCTTTCTCCTCTTCGATACCCGATGCCATCAGGTAGGCAAGTTCATCTTTGGAGATCATACCCACACTTGCCTCGTGGGAGAGTTCAAGATGCGGATCCTCGCCCAGCAATTCAGGGATGGCATGAATGAAGCCTTTTTTACTCAGAAGCAATCCGTTGCATGACATCGAACCTCTGCCATTGGGGTGTTTACCTATGATCTTCCCGCGAGTGATCACTTTACCGCCATTGGAAACCACACGGCTGATGATCTCGGATGAAGCATTATCACCATTTAAGACCACCGTCGAACCTATATCAAACTCGGAGTTTTCGGGTGCATATATGACCGAGTAGAACTCTCCCAGAGCAGAATCTTCGAGTACTGCAAGCGGATCCATCTGGAGTTTTTTGACAGATCCCAATGCGACATAATTTGAAATGAACTTTGCATGTTTCCCGACATGGGCAGCACTCCTGGGATAGACTTCTACCTCTTTCCCCCAGCTGTGTATCATGGTACTGGTGACAGTAGCCCCATCTTTGATAAAATACTCTGTGACACCCAGATGCTGTCCGGATACAATATGTACATTGGCCGCACAGCCGTTGATAAGATGAAGTTCGGAATTCTCTTCAGCGATCACAATATTATGTGTGCATTGCGTGAATTTCTCGGTATTGATCATATAACAGGTATGTACAGGTAGAGTAATTTTAACACCAGCTTTGATACGGATGAAATAGCCCAGCAGCACATCACTTGAAGCGACCTGCTTGACATAATCGTCTTTGTCTTTATCCACAAGCGTAAAGAATAGTTCTTTGAGCCATGCATATTTTTCCAATGCTTTTTCGATGGGGAGTATCTCAAGCCCCTCCGCGGCAGAGTGGGTATCTAAAATATCCCAGTCCTTTGCCAAAAAGCTTGCGGATCTCTCCACATCTTCATCAAATGCAACTTTTTTCAGGGTTGATTTCGTAGCTTCATCCAGTTGATTCATCTGTGATCCTTTGATTCATTACTACATGCGACAGATCGTGAAAATCCCAATTTTTTGATATCTTCCATAAGTGTTTTAGGATCGCCGGTGCAAACGATATCTCCATCCATAAATATATGCCCCACATCCGCATCAATATAGTTAAGAATATGTCCGGTATGGGTGATAATAATAGCAGAGCGTTCACGCTTTGTTTTGGGCATCTCTTTTTGAAGGATCTTGTTGATCGCTTTGGAGATCACCGCAATATTTTCGATATCGACCCCGGATTCGGGTTCATCTATCAAAAGCAGGTCAGGGCTTTGTGCATAGAGTTTCAGTACTTCCGCTCTTTTGAGCTCTCCGCCGGAAAAACCGACATTGAGCTCTCTTTCTAAAAAGTTTTCCATACTGAGCGCCTGAATTTCATCCTCAAGATCCTCGGAGCGGTTGATCGCATGCAGAAAGTTTTGGAGTGTGACCCCTTTGATCTTTGGCGGATGCTGAAAAGACATGCCTATACCCAGATTGGCGATCTCATCTGTGGTCAATGCTTGTATGTTTGTAGATTTTACGTGAATCTCTCCACTGTCAATGCTATAGCCGGGAAGTTTCAAAATCGTATTGAGGAAGGTGGATTTTCCGGAACCGTTGGGACCGAAAATCACATGAACTTCACCTTTGCCCACGCTAAGGTTCATCCCTTTGATGATCTGTTTGTTCTCTACAGAGACATAGAGATCGGTAATTTCTAATAGGGGTCCATCCATTTTAAACCCTTTCTTTCTTACAGACAGTTTAATATACCAATAAGTATATAGCTCTAAAACTGATTATATCATAAAATATCTCTATTCGTTTTTTGCACTCAAATATGTATTTTAGCCTGTGGATTTGGATTGGAAAAAAAGAGAAATAACGTGTACTAAAAAAGGTGTTTAATACACGTTTGCTGGGTAGATTCAGATGGATAGGGTCAGTATGGTTTTTAGAGTAATCCCATAGCCAACTTTGCTTCATCGGTCATACTGTCTTGACCCCATGGCGGGTCAAAGACTATCTCTACCTCTACGTCTTCAAGACCCTCTTGACGCGTAGCGATACTTTTGACCAGGTCGATGATCACTTGTGAAAATGAACAGGTTGCTGAAGTCAGCGTCATCGTGATCTTGGCTTTTTTCATCATAGAGACTTCATCTGTCCATGTGTCTATATTGTAGATGAGTCCCAGGTCATAAATATTTACCGGAAGTTCAGGATCATAGATCTCTTTAAGGTGAGCGATGATCTTTTCTTTCATCTCTTCATCTGTTGGCTGAGAATCTATAAATTTCTGTTTCTCTTCAGCCATTTTGTCATTGATGTTTTTCTCTTCATTACTCATCAGATCATCCTTGTTCTTTACATTTCTGTGCGTAGCCGTAGACCATATTTAAAAATGCTTCCAAACTTTGCTGGCGCACAGGAGAGAGGAGCTCTACTACACCCATGTCATGGAGTTTGGCAGGATCAAAGTTGAGTATCTCATCTGCCGGGCGGTTGGAAAATATGTCTAAAAGAAGAGTCAGCATACCTTTTGCCATTTCAGAAGTACCTTCACCGCGAAGTTCGAGTATACCATTTTTACATTCGCCTACAAGCCATGCGTCAGAAGCACATCCTTTGACATAAGTATCTTCATTTTTCTCTTCTTCAGAGAGTGTTGTATGGCGTTTCCCCAGATCAAAGATGTACTCTAACTTATCATTGTCCGTAGGAAAAAGTTCAAAATCTTCTTTATACCTTGCTACTGTCTCTTCCATATTCATTAGTTATCCTTTTTATGTACTAGATAAAAGACTTCTTCAAAAGCTTTTTTAATGCGCTCTTGATGTCTGCTGTCTTTTACTGTCTCGATCAGTGTATTTGCAAAAGCGATCACCAACATTTTTCTTGCTTCAATGCGTGAGATACCACGGCTTTGTAGATAGAAAAGCTGTTTTTCACTGAGTTGTCCTGTCGTTGCACCATGGCTTGCTTCCAGTTCATCAATGTAGATCTCAAGTTGTGGCTTTGCAATCATATACGCCTTATCATGAAGTAAGATCGCTTTAGAATTCTGCTCAGCTTTGGTATATTTACCACTCTTTTCTACACGGATGAGCGCATCAAAGATACCTCTGGATGCACCGTCCAAAATGTTTTTGGCTTCCTGTTTGGAGGTAGAATGTTCACCACGATGTACGATCTGTGAGACGGTACCGCGTTTTGCTTCACTATTGAGATAGAGGAGGTGACCTGCATCTACATGGGCACGCTCAGCTAATTCTATTTTGAGAAGTTGCAGTGCATTGTCTCCACCCAGATCAAAACTTTTAAAGACGGCATGTGCATTTCTGTCAACATTGATCTTATGTGAAGCCACCATACTATAGCCGCTGTCTTGCATACGCTGCATTTTGACCACGCGCAGTGAAGAGTCCTGTGCAATATGCATATCATACCCATAAAGCACCAGTGAATTCTCAATACCTTCTTCTACAAAGTTCTCATAGACAGTGGCATGACGGTTCGCCTGTGTGTAGAGTACGATACGGTAGTTGATCAGTGCATTGCTTTGGGTAAACTTATGCTCTATCTCAACCTCTGTATCTCCATCCAGTTCTATTTTGATCGCTTGGGGAGAGAGCAGGTGCCCAAGATAATAGAGCGGATCAAAATGATCCATATCGATCTGTCCGCACGGTTCATTGTAGATACGCAGACCTTGTGGAGCAGCTACTACTACACCATCAACGATCTCTATCTTATCAGAGACCCTAAGCGTTTTTGGAACGTATGTAAGTGTTTTGTACTCTTTTTCCAGGAGTTTTTCTACATCAAAGTAACGATACTCTTCTGACTTTTTACTCGGAAGTCCCAGTGATACAAAACGCTCTACCAAGATATCTCTATCTTTTATATCCAACAAGCCGTTGACCTCTTGCAGGTTTTTGTTTTTAAGCGTTGAAAGGTTCATTATTCTTCCTCTATCGCATCATATCCGGTATCTTCAAGCTGTGATACAAGCTCTGGTCCTGCTGTTTTGATCACTTTTCCGTCTTTCAGTACATGGATATAATCCGGTTCGATATAGTCAAGAATACGGCTGTAGTGTGTGATAACGAGGAATGAACGTTTACCGTCTTTCATCTTGTTGATTCCTTCAGATACAGCTCTCAGTGCATCGATATCCAGCCCGGAGTCGATCTCATCAAGAATGATGACATCCGGCTCAAGGATAAGCATTTGAAGAATTTCATTACGCTTCTTCTCACCACCTGAGAAACCTTCATTAAGTGAACGGCTGATCATATCTGATTTCATACCGAGCATTTCCAAATGGTCTCTCATGAGACGTAGGAACTCAGCCGAGTTCAGTTCTTCTTTACCTTCGTGTTTACGTTTCGCATTGAGTGCCGTCCTTAGGAAATAGGCATTGTTCACACCAGGGATCTCTACCGGGTGTTGAAATGAAAGGAAAATTCCCTCTAAGGCTCTCTCTTCAGGTTCCATCTCATTGATGTTCTTACCTTTGTAGATGATATTTCCACCAAGTAATTCAATGTCGTAGTGTCCTACAAGCGCTTTAGAAAGGGTAGATTTACCGGCACCGTTGGGTCCCATGATAGCATGGACCTTCCCTGGTTCCAGTTCTAGGTTTAGACCTTTTAAAATCTTTTTGTCACCTATTTTCGCTTCTAAATTCTCAATTTTCATAATACTCATCCTACACTTCCTTCTAATGTTAATTCTAATAATGCTTTTGCTTCCACCGCATACTCCATAGGGAGTTGGCTGAAGACTTGTTTACAGAAACCGTGAACAATCATACTCACGGCATCTTCTTCATTGATACCTCTTTGACGCAGGTAAAAGAGTTGTTCGTCACTGATCTTTGAGGTGGTTGCCTCGTGTTCTATCTGTCCTTGGGTATCTTTTGATTCAAGGTAAGGGAACGTATGTGCCCCACAGTTAGGACCGATGAGCAATGAATCACACTCAGAGTAGTTTCTTGCACCTGTAGCATTGGCACCGATCTTTACCAGTCCTCTATAGGTATTTTGACCCTTCATGGCAGAGATACCTTTAGAGATGATGGTCGAAGAGGTGTTTTTACCGATATGTATCATCTTTGTACCTGTATCAGCCTGCTGTGCCAGAGTGGTGACTGCCACTGAATAGAATTCACCCACAGAGTTATCACCCTTCAAGATACATGACGGATACTTCCATGTAATGGCTGAACCGGTCTCTACCTGTGTCCAAGAGATCTTGGAATTGTCTCCTTCACATATACCTCTTTTGGTCACGAAGTTGTAGATCCCGCCTTTCCCGTTTTCATCTCCCGGGAACCAGTTTTGGATCGTAGAGTACTTGATCTCCGCATCCTTCATTGCAACGAGTTCAACCACTGCGGCATGAAGCTGGTGCTCATCACGTGTTGGCGCAGAACACCCTTCATTGTAACTTACATAGGATCCTTCATCTGCTACGATCAGTGTACGTTCAAATTGCCCTGTGTTCATGGCATTGATCCTGAAGTAGGTACTAAGCTCCATAGGACAGCGTACGCCTTTAGGAATGTAAACAAAGGTTCCGTCTGTAAAGACTGCAGAGTTCAGTGCGGCAAAATAGTTATCAGCCATGGGTACGACAGAGAACATATATTTTTTAATGAGCTCCGGGTGACGTTCTATCGCTTCTGAGATCGAGCAGAAGATGACACCATGCTCAGCAAGCTCTTCAGCATAGGTGGTCTTGACCGAAACTGAGTCAACTACGGCATCCACAGCCACTTTGACACCGGCAAGCTGCTTTTGCTCTTCTAAAGAGATACCCAGCTTCTTGTAGGCCTCCAGAATTTTGGGGTCTACTTCATCCAGACTGTCAATACCTTCTTTCGGTGCTGAATAGTATGAGATAGACTGGTAGTCTATTGGTTCATAGTTTAGTTTTGCCCAGTGCGGTTCAGTCATGGTTTGCCATTTTCTAAATGCTTTGATACGAAGTTCAAGCATCCAGTCAGGTTCACCTTTCTTTTTCGAGATGAATGCAATCGTCTCTTCTGAAAGTCCCGGTGGTGCGGTTTCGGTTTCGATATCTATCTCAAAGCCGAGTGCATACTCACCTGAGACAGCTTTATCTAATCCTTTGTTTGCCATTTAAAATCCTTATATAGATCGTTATTCTTTACACGTTATAGCACAATTAAAGTGTGCCGTCAAGTATTTTTTTTAATAAAGGAGTAATTTTATCCTATTTACCTTGTACTTTCAATAGGAATCAAATAATTCCTGTAATTTTTTTATATCATGGGTAAGCGTTGCAAGCGGATCCTGTTCCTCTCCCCTGATATTCTCTTCAAATGTGGCATGCGTATGCTGGTAAAAAACGCCTATAGGTATGGGATCATTTTCAAGTGCTTTTTTCATGGCTGAGGAGAGATCGTTCTTTTCATAGCTGCTATCGAGTTCATAGGTATTTTCATTGAACCATTTATAGGTGTTGATCTTGTTAAAGACCACACAGGGCTGAAAGACATCTACCAGGGCATACCCTTTGTGTAAAAATGCCTCTTTGAGCACTGTTTTGGCATGGGCTTGATTACCTATATTGACCCGTGATACAAAACCGGCCCTGAGTGCCAGTGCAACCGAGATGGGATTGAACGGTTCATTACTGACGCCTTTCACCTGTACAGAGCTTTTAAAACCTATTTGGCTTGTGGGTGAGGCCTGACCTTTGGTAAGACCATAAACCATATTGTTGTGTACGATATGTACGATATCAGGATTCCGCCTGATGGTATGTATAAAATGGTTTCCCCCTTCACCATACATATCTCCATCTCCGCCTTCTGCAATGACATTGAGTGCAGGGTTGGAAGCTTTGAGCGCTGTAGATACAGGCAGTGCACGCCCGTGAAGTCCACAGAACATATGCGTATCGATATAGTAAGGTGTTTTGGCGGCTTGCCCGATACCAGAGACGATGACTGTATGTTTAGGATCACATTCCAGTTCGGTCAATACTTCTTCCAGAAGTTTCAGTATCCCGAAATTCCCGCACCCGGGGCACCATGCATTGTCTATATCTGTTCTGTCAAGAGGATGTTTCATTTTAACTCCTTTAGTACTTTTTCTAAGGATTCTTTCAACCGGTCTGTAAAAAAGCTGAAACCATTGGACTGGAGTATACGATGATCGATCCTGATATCATGGCTTTTCAACAACTCTGCAAACTGACCTGTGACATTGTTTTCTATGACAATATTGACCTTCGTGTGTTTGAGAAATGTAAGCTGCTCCGGGTTGAGGGGATGTACCCAGAAAAAATGTACATGAAAGAGTCTGGGATCATCTAACGCGTTCACTGCTTCCATGATGGCCCCTTTGGTAGAACCCCATCCTATGAGAGCGATATCTCCTTCTCCATAGACCTTAGGCCCAAGTGCTTCAGAAATGCTCAACTCTATCTTTTTTTGCCGCTTCTCTACCATCTTATCACGCACTTGGTAGCTCTCAGTGATCTGCCCACGCTCATCATGTTCATCACTGGTAGTGACGATTATTCCATCTCCAAGACCCGGGACTCCCCGTGCTGAAATACCTGTATCATTGAGTGTATAGCGGTCATATGATGCATCCGTTGTGTCAATATAGCGTCGTTGTTCATAGGTTTCAAAATCAATCGTTTTTATGAGACTGATAGTGTCCGCAAGGTATTGGTCACTCAGATAGATCACGGGCATCTGGTACCTGTCTGCGATTTCAAAAGCAAGATAGCCGTAGTCGATGCATTCCTGAAGATCACCCGGTGCTAAGACAATACGACCAAAATACCCGTGGCCACTGTGTATGGCCAGGTTCAGGTCTCCCTGTTCTGTTCTTGTAGGCAAGCCTGTGGCCGGCCCCGGACGTTGTGCCAGGTAGACCACGGCGGGTGTTTCACTCATCCCTGAAAGACTGAGCGCTTCACTCATGAGTGCAAATCCGCCGCCCGAAGTGGAAGTCATGGCTCTTGCACCGCCATACCATCCGCCCAGTGCCATATTCAGTGATGCGATCTCATCTTCACTCTGTTCAACTACTAGGGTAAACTCATTGGACATCGAAGCCATAAAGTTCAGTACACCCGTGGAGGGAGACATCGGATAGGCAGTGATCATATTGCATCCTCCAGCCAAAAAACCGAATCCTGATGCGGAAGAGCCATCCATAAGATGCATGGAATCCGCAGAATCCAATAGCCTTTCAGGTAGTGTAAGAGATGGAGGTGACTCCAGCTTTCTACCATAGGTCAATCCTTCTTCCATCGCTTTTTCATTTCCTTGACGATCCTTTTCATCAAAGAGTCTGGTGATACTTTTTGACAAAGTGTCAGATTCAAGGTTAAACATCCCAAAGAGTACACCGGCGGCATAAGAATTTGCATAATTTTTGCTTCCAAGCTCTTTGGCTGTATGACTCATAGGTATGCCTGTGGTCTGTATCTGTTCATGTTCAACATTCTCATCTGCCAAAACAACAGTATTTTCCGTCAACCGTTCCTGTACATGAGAGAGGGCATCGGTATCCAGGGCGATAAAAAGGTCCACATACCAGCATGGAGCACTCACAGGTTTATCTGAGATACGAAGCAGGGTAGTGTTGCTGCCGCCTCGTACCCTTGACATATACTCTTTGGTAGAGAAGACAAAATAACCGCTGCTTTTAAATGCTGCAGATAATATATTTTCCAGTGTCTTGATCCCTGTTCCTGCTGCACCTCCGATGAGTATGGAGATACTATGCCCCTCACCATGTACGTTTACGTCTTCCTCTTTAGGCAGAGATACGGGCGGATCGGAAATCGCTGACTGAAACGGTATGGTCAGCTCTTTCATGGTAACATGCATCGTCTCTTTCCCGCTCTCTCCTTCATTCTCGTCTTTGGCATCTTTTCTGATATCTTCATTCGTATCCGGCCATGTAAGTTTCCCTCCGTAATATCCCAGCACGATCACTGTGATCCCTGTTAGCAATATAGTACCGTGGTAGACGATACCCGGAAAAGCAGTTGAATAGGCCACATCAGGATAATTCAGGTAGATCACAATACCGATAATACCAAGTATGAGAGTAATCACAGAGAATGTCAGTTTCATACGTAAAATATGGGTCAATGCCAGTCGATAGTTGATCCACCAGCTTAACATTCCCGAAAGTATCGTAAATACACCCAATACAGTGGAGACAAAAAATGTGTAAAACACTGCTGCAGCAAAAGAAGCTTTAGGTTGAAACAAAAAAATAAGATCCATTCCGGCAGCGAAGAGGTGTAGGGCAATAGGAAAATGAACCAGCATCGGATGCGGGTGGTATTTGCGATACCATCGAACCCAATCTCTTCTATTCTCATTCTCATCTTCACCGTTTTGAACCTTTTCAGCATAGTTGTCAAGCGTATCTACGATCTCAAACTTGCTAAAGACCTCTTCAGCATGCGGTGCATTGGCCAGTGCATCCGTGAGATCAACACCCGCTTCATGTAGACCTTCATGCATTCCATTTTCCCATAGAGGACTGTCGGTTACATCATAGACATTCCCTTTATAGGCAAAATATGCTTTTTGATCGTTTTTTCCATTAAACTGCTTCAATTGTTCCAAGGTCATAATATAAGCTCCTGATCAGAAAAGCAGTGACTTTGCACATAATACGAGATCAAGTTGCATTATCGGTATCATTGGTCTGATTATCATCTTCTGCTTTTACTTCTTTATATTGAGGATCTCTGGAGTAAATGTTACACCAGCCATTGGGGTCAACACTTCCTTCCACAGTTTTACACTCATTGGTCTCAGGGATAAAGTGTATACATGTCTTACATGAATCCCCATCTTTTGGTGTTGATTGATATTTGACGATATTTTTAGCTGTCTTAGCATTGAGGGGTGTAGTGAAAAAACTCACCAACCCGAGTGCAGACATAAATCTGAAAAAATCTCTTCTTGATGTTTTCATGATGGCTCCTTTATGTGTTAGAATGATTGGGATGCCCTACACTGTCACTTTATAGGACATCATTTTCAATTGTTCCAAGGTCATAATTTAAGCTCCTGATCAGAAAAGCAGTGACTTTACACATAATACAAGATCAAGTTGCATTATCGGTATCACTGGTCTGATTATCATCGGTATCACTGGTCTGATTATCATCTTCTGCTTTTACTTCTTTATATTGAGGATCTCTGAAGTAAATGTTACACCAGCCATTGGGGTCAATACTTCCTTCCACTGTTTTACACTCATTGGTCTCAGGGATAAAGTGTATACATGTCTTACATGAATCCCCATCTTTTGGTGTTGATTGATATTTGACGATATTTTTAGCTGTCTTAGCATTGAGGGGTGTAGTGAAAAAACTCACCAACCCGAGTGTAGACATAAATCTGAAAAAATCTCTTCTTGATGTTTTCATGATGGCTCCTTTACGTGTTAGAATGATTGGGATGTCCTACTCTGTCACTTCATAGGACATCATTTTGTACATGCTGCCAGATTTTCCGATACAAAGTCCCAGTTCACAAGCTCCCACCATTTTTCAAGATAATCCGCTCTGGCATTTCTATAGTCTATATAGTAAGCATGCTCCCATACATCACAGGTAAGTAGCGGTGTATGATCTAAAAGAAGTGGATTACCGGCATTTGAAAATGATTCTATGACCAAAGTGCCTGATTCATTTATACTCAGCCATACCCAGCCCGAACCGAACAAACCTGCGGCCATTTCTAAAAATTTCTTTTTAAATGACTCCAGAGAAGTAAAATCACGTTCAATTAAATCCAAGAGTTCTTTAGAGGGTGAGGTTTCTTTCTCGCTCATGCTATTCCAATAAAAATTATGGTTAAAGACCTGTGCACCATTGTTAAATATACCGCCATCTGCTTTTTTGACGATCTCTTCAAGCTCCATGTCCGCATAGACCGTACCTTCAATCAATGTATTCAGTTTTTCGACATATCCGTGATGATGTTTGCAATGATGATACGTTAGTGTTTCTTTAGAAATATGTGGCTCCAACGCATCCATCTTAAACGGTAACTTCATTAAATTGTGTGTCATTCCTGATCCTTTTAAATACTCACTTATTGAGTTGTTTTATTACTCTTATATAGTAGTCCAGAGTGTGTGCAGTCTGCGTGTAATTTTGTGTTATAGATAAAAAAAGTCGTATATTTAGAGTTTCTTATTTTTTAATCTTAATGCATTCATGATCACCGATACCGAAGAGAAACTCATTGCAACAGCTGCGATCATGGGAGAGAGCAAAATGCCAAAGAAAGGGTAGAGCACGCCTGCGGCGACAGGCACACCTAAAGTATTGTAAATAAAGGCAAAAAAGAGATTTTGTCTGATATTCTTCATGGTTGCCCGGCTAAGATGCACTGCCTTGACGATACCTCTTAAATCACCCTTAACAAGCGTGATCCCCGCACTCTCCATAGCAACATCGGTACCTGTTCCCATAGCGATACCTACATGGGACTGCGCCAGTGCAGGGGCATCATTGATCCCGTCTCCTGCCATGGCGACGATCTCGCCCTGGTCTTGCAGTGTTTTGATGATGTCTGCTTTGCCTTCGGGGAGTACATCCGCATGCACTTCATCAATACCGAGTTTTCTGGCAACAGCATTGGCTGTGGTCAGGTTGTCTCCTGTCATCATTACCACTTTCAGTCCATCTTTGTGCAGTGCATTGATGGCATCTTTTGTCGTCTCTTTTATAGGGTCTGCCACGGCAATGAGGCCGGCGATCTCATCATCTATGGCGACCAGTACCACAGTTGCACCGTCATCTCTTAAAGATTCAGCCTTCTCTTTCAAACTGCTTGTATCGATCTCCAAAGATTCAAACAGATGTATGTTACCTATCACCATTGCATGTCCATTGACAACCCCCTTGATACCCTGACCGGTGATGGAGTCAAACTCTTTCACCTCAAGCAATGGTATCTTTTGATCGTCTACTTCTTCCATAATGGATAGAGCGATAGGGTGTTCACTTGCATGTTCAAGAGAAGCACTCAACTGAAGCAGATCATTTTTCTCTATATCTCCGGCTGTTTCTATGGTAATCAGTTTAGGTTTACCCTCTGTCAATGTCCCTGTCTTGTCGACGATCAGAGTAGTTACTTTTTCCATGATCTCCAACGCTTCGGCATTTTTGATCAGTACCCCGTTAGTGGCTCCTTTCCCCGTACCCACCATGATCGAAATAGGTGTTGCCAAACCCAAGGCACAGGGGCAGGCTATGATCAGAACAGCTACAGCAGATACCAGTGCGTATGCCAATCTGGGCTCTGGTCCGACAAAATACCATACAATAAAGGTCAGAATAGATATAAGCACTACGGTCGGTACAAAATAAAAGGAGACAAGGTCTGCGAGTTTCTGTATAGGTGCTCGTGAACGTTGTGCTTTGGCGACCATATCGATGATCTGTGAGAGCAGGGTATCTGCACCGATCTTTTCTGCCTCCATCACAAGTGTACCGTTGCCATTGATCGTGGCACCTATTAGTTTCATGCCTGATGCTTTATTGACAGGGATGGGCTCACCCGTTACCATAGACTCATCCACATGGCTCGCTCCTTCCAGTACGATACCGTCCACAGGTATCTTTTCTCCGGGACGGATACGCAGTTTGTCACCTACTTTAACCTCTTGTGTAGAGACCCTCGTTTCCGATCCGTCAGGATGAATGAGCGTGGCAGTGTTGGGTGCAAGACTGAGAAGCATTTTAATGGCTTCATTGGTTCTTGAACGTGCCCGAAGCTCCAGTACCTGCCCCATCAGCACCAAGGCAGTGATCACCGCTGCTGCTTCAAAGTAGACATGTACCGTACCCTCCGTTGAGCGCATCTGTGGCGGGAAAATGGTGGGGAAAAGCAAGGCCACTACACTATAGGTCCATGCGACGGAGACACCGAGCGCGATGAGCGTGAACATATTGGGGTTCCAACTTTTTACAGAGTGCCAAGCCCTGACAAAAAAAGGCCAGCCTCCCCAAAGCACTACAGGGGTCGCCAAAGCAAACTCTATCCAGTATAATGTTTTTGTTGAGAGTTCTTGCGGCAGCAGTGAAGGCATCATATCTGCTACCATCGCCAAGACAAAAAGAGGAAGCGCCAGGAACGCAGAGAACCAAAAACGCTGTGTCATTGACGTGAGTTCAATGTTCTCTTCTTCTTGGGCAGCCATCACAGGCTCCAGTGACATACCGCATATAGGACAGTTTCCCGGTCCATCCTTGATGATCTCCGGATGCATGGGGCAGGTGTATTGTGTCACACCCGGGCTTATGTCACAGCTGCCCTCAGGGCAGGTCACTGCATCATCTGTCTCTTTTGGATGAATATAGGTCTCTGGCGAGGCGTCAAACTTGCTTTTGCACTGCTCACTGCAGAAGTAGTAGGTCTCATGATGATAGGCACTTTGATATTTGGAATCCTCTGAAACATCCATACCACACACCACATCTTTGTGAGTCTCTTTCATCATTTTCCTTTTTGATTACTATCTTTACAGTCATTTTGTCTATGCTATCATATAAGTGTGTATTGTACGTGCAGATGTGAGTTGGCTGATTTCAAGGAAATAGGAGAGGGGAAAGTATCTATTTATCAACGATCGTCCTTTTTA